>NZ_CP040272.1:4510625-4837500 GCF_013393905.1 Nostoc sp. C052 | reverse complement strand
CACGCAAACTCGCCTCAGAGTTTCCTACAGCCGATTGGGCAATCCGTACTTGTTCATCGGCTTGTTGCAGATTGTAGTAGTCAGTGGCAACATTCAGACGGATTGTCTCAGACTGAGTTTCTACAGCCAACTCATTAAAACGCACTTGTTCTTCAGCCGCTTTGACGCTAGCTTGCACTCTCCCAGAAGTGTAGATATTATATGAAAGTTGTGCCTGGCCAGAAAAAGATGTACCGGGTTTATCTTGCTGAGGGGCAAATGGCCCGTTTAATGCGTCCTGAAGCTGACCACTAGCAGACTGACTACGAGTCAGATCGGTGCTAAGTCCCAGAGTGGGCAACAAAGCAGCTTGCGCCTCGCGTAGAGCCGCTTTATTACGTTCTAGCTCCAATAACGACACCTGGAGATCGTGATTGTTACGCCGTGCTAACTCCAAAGCCTGTGCCAAAGTAATCGGCTGATTCCCTTGAAGTTTCACTTCCTCTGGTTTGGTAGGAAATTGCAAAGGATTTGAGTTAGGAATCAGGTTCTCTGGAACTTGCACCGGCCCTGAGGGTGCAGGAGTTATGGTTCTTGGCACAGTGGTAGGTTGCACCGAACCCCCCGATGTCGGAACTATGGTTCCTGGCACAGTGGTAGGTTGCACCGAACCCCCCGATGTCGGAACTACAGTTTCCGGTACAGTGGGAGTTGGCGTCGAATCTGTCGGAATTGGGGTATTACTTTGAGCCACGAGGCCAATAGCATTTTGTTGTAAGCAGGTGCTTGAGGCCAGTAGCAAATTAGTCGAGGAGTCAGTTTTACTTTTTCCTAACTCCTGTGGACACCTCTGCGCTGACAACAGTTTTGCTGTTCCTCCACCTGTGGCTGAAGTTTGTAAAAATGTTTGTAACTGAGTAACAGTATTTATCTTTTGACCCACTGGTTGCTGTGCAGAAGACAGAGACAAAATTTCTTTTTGGACAGAATTGGGTTTTGAAGTATAGTTAGGAACTAGTATCTTCTTTAATTTCTGCCCATTCAGGTCTGAATTACTCTGTTTTTGCTTGCTTTGAGCAAAACGGCTGACATCTGGCTGTTGAGAAGCATTTGAGGTAGGTGTCAGACTTAAAAATCTACCTTCATCTTTCTTCGTTGGCAAAACAGTATTTTCAGCCGTAAATACTGGAATACTGCTATTACTTAAAGGCTTCACACTGAGTTTAGTAAAACCAAAAGTAGGTATTAGGGTTGGAACACTAACATTTGCACTGTTGAGCAGTTGCGTATTCATGCTGTCTACAGCCAAGTGTTGACCATAAGTAGAAGTCAAAACACTAGGAGAAGACGCCAGTTGTACCCCAGTTAATTTCGCAGTACCAGCCCAAGCAGGCTGAGTTGTTAATACCGCTGCCGTTACACCAGGTAAGAAGCTATAAAATAATTGCTGTCCTTTCACCGCATCCCCTCACACGAAAATCAATCTAGCGGCAGAAAACCTTTCTTCACCACAGAATATAGCACGATACTAAACTTAGGAAAGAATATACTACGATACTAAATTTAGGGTTCGGAACTCTGTTTGTCTTCAAAACGTCTAACAATGCGAGAAAGTTCCGCCTTTTCATCGATACTAACGCGAGTAGGAGCACCGCTGATAATCCGTTCGTAGTTTCGGAAAGAATCTTTGATATCGGGCCCGTCAGCAGTAATATTATACTCACGAATTCCCTTATCGTGCCAAGAACCTCTCATTTTAAATACGTTAATTGCCCGCGACATTTCGCCACGAATTTCTACGTACTGTAACATTAGAATTGTATCGGTAATCGTGGAAATATGAGAGTCAGTAATGGAATGCGCTCCCAGAAATTGGTCAGTTGTGTTAGTAAAGAAACCAGTAATTTCTTCTTGTTTAGCATAACCTGTCACCCCAATTACAAACTGCCGAAATGCATTATTGCTCACTCCTCTAGCTAGTGCTGAAAGGGAATCGATAGCGATGCGAGCAGGTTTGAAGATCGCAATTTCTGATTTAATAATTTGTAAGTGGTCTTCTAAACCAGTTGATTCGGGATAGGTACAGATGATTTTGAGTAAACCTTGATGTTCTAATTCTTCAAAATCAATTCCCCAAGAGGAAGCATTACGAGATAGTTGGGCCCGTGATTCTTCATAAGCAAATAATATCGCCTGTTCTCCATTGAGGCAGCCATCTTGAATAAACTTACTGACTAACAAGGTTTTGCCGGTACCTGTGGCTCCTGTTGCCAAAATGATGGAATCTTTAAAGAAACCACCACCACACATTTCATCTAAAGTTTTGACACCAGAAGATACCCTGACATTAGAAGATCGTTGAGTTAAGCGCATTGCTCCCAGTGGGAAGATGTTAACTCCTTCATTAGTAATTGTGAAGGGATATTCGCCTTTCATGTGAGTTGTGCCGCGCAACTTGAGAATTTCAATTGTGCGACGGCGGCGTTCTCCTTCTAAAACGTTGCGAACAATTACTACATTATCAGAAACAAATTCTTCTACTCCGAAAGAGGCAACGGGGCCATATTCTTCACCACGTTCAGTAGTAATTACAGTGGTGACACTCAGCAGTTTGAGACGAGCTACTAGCCGAAAAATCTCGCGTCGCACTACTCCCATCGCTTCATACTGCTGAAATACTGCTGTTATTGAGTCGATGGAAACTCGTTTAGCTTTGTATTTACGAATCGCATATTGCAAGCGTTCAATGAGTGCAGAAAGGTCAAAATTACCAACTATATCTTGACCTTCTGGATCGGGAGAGGCATCAAGAATAAATAATTTGCCTTCTTCAATGAGACGTGGCAAGTTCCAGCCAAAAATATTGGCATTTTTAATAATATCACTAGGCGATTCCTCAAAGGTAACAAATACTCCGGCTTCATCAAAGTAGGTGATACCGTTATAGAGAAACTGAAGAGAGAATAAGGTTTTACCTGTGCCGGAAGTGCCACTAATCAAGGTAGTTCTACCAATTGGTAAACCACCATGACTAATATCGTCAAATCCTTCGATCATCGTCCGAATTTTTTCTAAACCCCCAATTTTCGGTGGTTGCGTTGGTTCTAATTGCTCGTTTTCACTCATTGCTTGATAATAAATTTGTATGAAAACCTGTTTTTTTATGAATAAAGTTTGTACTAATTTTTTATGATTAAAATTTTACTCTTCAATATCTTCTTCACTCAGTTCTTCATAGAGTAAATCTAATCCAATCAATACTCTTTCTCTATCTGAAAGATCCCCGATAATTTTGCGAACAGGTGGAGGCAAAATTTTAGATAATGTTGGCGTTGCTAATATTTTATCTTCTTCTGCCAGTTGTGGGCTTTTTAGTACATCGATTACTTTCAAAGCATAAACACCTTCAAACTCCTGTTCTAAAATATCTTTGAGTGTTTTTAAAGCTCTGACTGAATTAGGAGTGTTCCCTGCTACGTAAAGCTTAAGAACATAGGTTTTTCTGAGTTTCTTCATATACTTATATCGCTAGTCATGAGCATAAAAATACAATATCTCTCGCACATCAAGACAAGTTTAACATTGATGAATTTAATTTATTTAGAAATCGAACTGCGATAGACTTCACACAAGTGAGCTAGGATGTCTATCAAGGTTAGACGATAATCAAGTAGCGTTTCATTGCTCCTGCCTTCTAACTTTAGCTGGTTAGAAAAGTCTTCAATTACCTCCATGTGAATTTCAATTATTTGTGGCACAGGAATATTAGCATAAAATATAGTATTGATAAATTTATCAATTTTATCTTTAAGTGTTTTATCTGTGCTAAAATAATCTATAAGAATCAGGCTATAATCAGATTTAAGCTGTCTTAATAATCCTTGCCTTTCTGCTAGAGTCATCTCCTGGAAATGCTGTTGGCTTTTTTGCATCTGACTGGCAAACACATAGACGTACTTGCCAGTGTATGCCTTACTTGGATCTTGTTGCAGCCAATTTGGGAAATAGTTGATGTTTACAGTGGCAGTCGCAGCAACGGGTAAGTAGGAAAACTGGGCAATAATCGCGTCAAGCAATTTCCACACCCACGCGATCATTTTTTTTGGGTTGGCTAAGTCAGCTAGATTATCTAAACATTTGTTAACATTAGGTTGCAGAATCAATATCAGTAATAACATCTATTCTTAAATATATTTCTTTGATCGCCCTGACCAAGAAACGTGGGCTGATGAGGTTAAGTTTGGCTAACGCTTCTAGGGTAATACTGACTTTACAGTAAACTGGTGATTCCACCCCAAATAATGCTCTGTGTTAGCAGATAGTGCTAGCCAATCAACAACCTAGTGCCGCAAGGCGGAATTCAAAATTCAAAATTCAAAATGAATGCAGCGTAAGCGTTTCATCGATTTTAAATGGGCGGTTTATTTACGCCGTGTTGTACTAGTGCCGCAATTGAGTACTAAGACTTAGTACATGTCACCGTAAAAGAGATTCGGAAATATCGAGGGGTGATGTTGGATTTCACTACGTACCCTTACGGAAAACTTGCTACTACCCAACCTACGAATGATTAAATTCCATACTATTTTGGTGGTGGGCTGTACTAAGTAGGTCTTTGATGATGAGCTATCTGTCAGCATAGGAAGACACAGTAGCTAATTTATTATTTGCATATTTATGTATATAAAGAGATAGATTTTTTGATTTTGCTCCTTGATAAGATACTTAAACGAACTTAAAGGATTGTCGCGTTCTAAATCATTATAATTCCTCAAGGTTCTAAAGCGAATCTTTGGGGCCATAATTGTTTTAGCTGTCGCTATCGATGAGGAGTTTAAATACCAGTAAGACACTGGGGAGGCTAGTTGCTAGAAATGAGAAACGTGGCCTCTTGAAAAAATGCACTCGTCCGCAAGCAAGTGTCCGTGAAGGGAAATCCCATTATTTTTTTAATGGCGTTGAAATAACCAGAGTTGCTTATATGAGTCTTCTTAGAGGATATGACTTCAGGCGAAAAGACCATCAACTGGCAGATGGAAATGCCGGAGGGTTCCACAGGAAGAATGACCCCCAAAGCCCTATGTTAATGCTAGATTACCCGCTTTATGACTTTCAGGCAACCGTACCTAGCTGCCCTCAAACAAGTTCTCTGGCAGTGGTGTTGGAGATTTTTGAGCAAGAGCAGTGCGATCGCTTGGTAGTAGTGAATCAACAGCAATGCCCCATCGGATTGCTGTATGCTGCCCGTTTAATCCCAACATTATTAACACATAGTGACGATAAAAATCTAAATTTACACCAATCGCTCTCCACCTGGAGTCAAGGTCTAATTGAGCCAATACAGACAATATTGGCTTCTGAGCATGTAGAGCAATTGAGCTTGCACTTGGGCGATGCCGCCGAAAAACAACAGAATTTAGATTGGGCGCTGATTGACTCTGATGGTCGATATTTGGGGCTGCTGGATAGTTCGCGCTTGGTGCGATCGCTAGCTAAAGAACGTATGGCTGGCTTACAAAGTTCAGGTGAGCATCACCATGAGTCTGATGCTAGGACAAATGAATCCAAGTCCTTAGGACACCAACCACTGGTTCACTTGCTAGAAAGACTGCCTTGGCCTTTAATGTTGCAAACGGGTAATGGCAAAGTGGTAGCCCGAAATCCCGCTTGGTGGCAGCAATTAGGAACCTTAAAAGATCCAGAAGGAGTTAGGCAACAGGTAGAGGCAATACTTGTGCCTAACCTCTTGGAAACACCAGAATATGTTACTCAACAAGCAATCAAGGTTCATCCCAATGGCAGGGAGAATGAGCATGGTGAAGAGGAACTGATTCAGCCAGAAGCATCAGGTGATACTGGATACAGTCGGTGCTATTTAGATAGTCAAGTGGGTACTTGTACCTGCGTTGTTGAAGTGCAAAATGGTCAAGAGCGAATCTGGCAATTTGCCAAAATTCCCTTAGATAGTCCTGAGTTTAAAGTCATGAGTGCTGACTCTGAGGTTACACTCAGCAATGATTTGTGGTTAGTTTTAGCCACTGATGTCACTGAACAGCAGCAGCTTTGCAAAGAATTGGCGGCAAAAAATGCCGATTTAATTCAACTAAATCGGTTGAAAGACGAGTTTTTAGCTTGTATTAGTCATGAACTCAAAACTCCCCTAACTGCCGTTTTAGGATTATCGCGCTTACTGGTGGATCAGCAGTTGGGAGAACTTAACGAACGTCAAGCCCGTTATGCAGGACTGATTCATCAAAGTGGACGCCACCTGATGAGTGTGGTTAATGATATTTTAGATTTGACCCGAATGGAGACGGGACAAATGGATTTGACGCTGACTCCGGTAAAAATTCGGGCTGTGTGCGATCGCGCCCTATCGGAAGCCAAAGCTATCCACACTCAAACCACCAAAGCGACATCCGCCTCACCACCTCCAAATGCCCGTTCATCCGCTCCCCAATTCTGCCTTTCCATTGAACCAGGCTTAGATCAAATGGTGGCAGATGAATTGCGCTTACGCCAGATGTTAGTACACCTACTTTCCAACGCCTTTAAATTCACCGAAATATCTGGCGAAATCGGGTTGCGGGTAAGTCGTTGGGAAGGATGGATTGCCTTTACAATTTGGGATACAGGCATTGGTATTCCTGAACATCAACAACACTTAATCTTTCAAAAATTCCAACAATTAGAAAATCCCCTCACCCGCCAATTTGAAGGCACTGGTTTAGGGCTAGTATTAACTCGCGCCTTGGCTCGTCTTCACGGAGGAGATGTCAGCTTTTTATCGCGTGAAGGAAAAGGTAGCCAGTTCACACTACTACTGCCCCCTAGTCCTCCAAATACAGGCTTTTCTGAACCAGATATGGGAATCAGAGAAAACGAGGAAACACGACACCAACAGACACGGCAAAACCCCGCAGCTGCTCGTCAGTATGTTAGTACGCCCACACAGCATCATCACGCTAGTTCACAACGGCTGGTCTTGGTAGTCGAGGCAGTAGCCAGATATATTGAAGACTTGACCGAACAACTTAAAGGTTTAGGGTATCGGGTAGTGATTGCGCGATCGGGGACAGAAGCAGTCGAAAAAGCTCGGCGCTTACAACCAATAGCGATATTTTTGAATCCATTGCTACCCCTACTATCAGGTTGGGATGTGCTAACTTTACTCAAATCTGACACCGCAACCCGTCATATATCTGTAATTGTGACAGCGACGGGAGCCGAAAAGGAGCAAGCATTTGCTAATCGAGCCGATGGTTTCTTAAGTTTGCCAGTTGAGCATCAGGTATTAGCACCAGTTCTCGAAAAATTATGTACTGTACAAGCAGTTGGGCAGCAAGGGTTAAACAACAATGCAATTACCCCAACTAAAACCCCACTGCGAATTCTCAGGTTGGTGAATCCCCAGTTGGAATCAGTTAATCCCCACCCTTCACTTCGAGAACATCGGGTAATTGAAGTAGATGACCTAGATCAGGCTGAACTTTTGGCGCGGGTATGGCAGTTTGATGTCATTTTGCTTGATGTCGAAAGTACCACCGCCCAAATTTATCTGCAACAACTAATTGGGCATCCACGTTTAGCGGCTATACCACTGGTTACTTGCGATGTCGCAACCACCTTAATAGCTTCTAAAATACCAGGGCTATCTGTATTTCCTTACTTAACACCATTTGCCAAAGACAACGGCAGTCGTACCGATAAAACAGATGCCTTACTATCAGTACTGCAAATTGCTTCTGGTATTTGCTGCCCTCCTAACATCTTGGTAGTGGATTTGACAATGCTGCGTGATTTTCCCCAGGTAAGACGCAAGCCAGCGAAGGGTTATCGGACTGAAAAAAATTGCTCAATTAGTAGCGAAACTGCGGAACGGGGTTCTGAGTGGTTCCAAGCTTTAATTCAGTATCTACAAACAGCAGGCTTCAAAGCGGCGATGAGTCCATGTTGGGCAGAAGTGTTACAACAGATTCGCCACCAAAGCGTTGACTTACTGTTAATTTGTTTAGGAGAAACCTCTATCCACAAAGATGTACTCAAAGCACTGAAAACATTAGGAGATTCGCCTTTAAAGTTACCACCAATTTTGGTACTAAATCAGCGATTAAATCTCCCAGAAACCAGTTTCCAGCCTGGGGTAGCTTATAAGGAGCAGAAGAAGAATGGTTTGGAATCGATAGAAACTGTTGTTGGTGCGATCGCAACTCAAATCTTACCGCGATCAATATCAATGGAAGACCTATTAAATCAGATCAATCAAGCTTTAGCTGTCAACGGTTACAATGGTAAATGTTAATAGGGATTGGGTACTGGGTACTGGGGAAGAAATTCTTTTAAGATTACTTGGGATATAAATCTACAAACTTATCTTTCCTAATCCCCAATCCCCTTTACGATATATCTATTTTTTCATTTTTCTTTTTCTTAAAAGGAACTCGAACCAAGTTATAAGCACCCTTGGTCGATAAGCTCTTATAATCATCTGGCTGTAAGTCCATTTGTAAAAACTTTTTCTGTTCAGCCAACAGCAATACTGAGGCAGGTTTTAAGCCTTTGGCAGCCTGGTTTTTAATATGCTGTAAAGCCTCTTGGGGAAATCCTAAATAATTTACATGAATGTGGCTGTAAAATACCACACTAGGCTTTTTGAAGCCAAGCATGATCAATTCTTCATCTGGTTGTTTTGCTTCTAGGACGACCGCAGACAATTCCCTTAAGGGTAATTGACGTTCTCGATCGATAAAGAACAAAGCAGGCGTTAAGACAAAAATTAAAAACGCCACAAACCCGATTAAATTAATACTGATAACGTAGTTCCAGCGACGAATCAGTAAAAAACCAGCAACCAAAACAGCACATACCAGCCAAATTACACCCGCGATTACTGGTATACCGGATTGTTGAATTAGTTCGTGGAAGTTGCTGATAGCTGGATCAGTACCTAATATGTGGGTTAGGTTAAACAGCGCTGTTGCCAAAAACGATAAAAACACTACATTCACCCAACCACTCCAGACAAGTGACGCGGGGATGGGGATGCGTGGGGATGAAGAGGAATTATCTAATAATTTCTCCGTGTCATTTTCATTCTCTGTATTTGGGAAAAGGTCACTCCACAACAAGGCTACTAGGATTGCTGCTGCTGGCATTAAAGGCAATACATAACTAGGGAGTTTGGTGACAGCAATGCAGAAAAAGACAAAGATGCTAGCAAACCAGAACCAGGCAAATAGACCAAATTGCTGAAAACGTTCAAGAGATCGCCAATGCGATCGCTGCCAAAACTTTAGTCTGATTATGGAGGCTGGTAAATACACTGAGTATGGTGCAAAACCTAGCAACACTATTACAAAGTAAAAATACCAAGGTGCTGAATGACCATTAACTACTTCTGTAAAGCGTTCCAGGTTATGATAACCAAAGAAGGAGTTAATATAATTCCAGCCATTGCGCCAAATTACTAAAGCATACCAGGGCACTGACAAACCGAGAATTATCAGTATACCTATGAAAAGGTTCATTTCCCGTAGCACCTCTCGTACTTTACCCACGTAAAGCAAAAAAGCACCAACAATTAGCCCTGGCAAGACAATTCCCACTGGCCCTTTAGTCAAAATTGCGCCAGCAATCAGCACATAAAAAGCTAAGTACCACTTATTGGGGAATAGGGCATTGGTGATTAATTCTGCTCCCCTGCTCCCCTGCTCCCCTGCTCCCCTGCTCTCCTTCCCTGCATACCCTAGAAAGAAACATAACAAGGCTGATCCCATACAACCAGTGAGCAGCATATCAGAGACACCTGTTCTCGCCCAAATAATAGTTTCGGGATTGAGTGCCATCAGCGCTGCTGCGATAAAAGATATTAAGTAGCGGCGAGTGGGACGTGAAACTTGCTCTAATTCGTCTTGTTTAGTCAAATACCACTGTATGGTGTAAAAAGCTAAACAGACTAAGCCGAAGGCTGCGATCGCAGAAGGAAGACGTACTGCCCACTCATTCACCCCAATTAGGTGAAATGCGATCGCTTGACACCAATAAATTAAAGCAGGTTTATCGAAACGAGTGTCACCATTGAAAAATGGGGTAATCCAATCACCTGTAACGAACATCTGGCGGGAAGCTTCGGCAAAGAGCGGCTCTGTCTCATCAATCAAGCCAATATTGCCCAAATTCCAGCCAAAAGCCACCCAGCCAATCAGCATCAACCACAAAATCGACACAGTTACACTAAGGGCTGGATTTTTTGCTATTTTGTTGAACCACCGATCAACAGTGCGCTTAACACTCAATTTCATTCTCATTTAGTCAATAGTCAACAATCACTAATCAATAGTCGTTGGTTATCTATCTTTTGTTCTTCAGAGTTTTTAATTCAACAATTTTCCTCTACTCATTACTCAACACTTTACCAACTATAGGGTAGTGGTGTGGCAATAAGTGCTGAGTAATGAGTAATGAGTGCTGAGTAATGAGTGCTAAGTGTGGAATCTCATTTCTTTTATCAGGACTGGGAACGGTTTAAACGCCGCGCTATCGCTAACACAAAAGATGAACTATTATTTTGCCCCCTGCCTCCTTCAAGGACTCAACACAAGTTGCCATTCTTTATTTTGCGAATTCCACTTAGGTAATTGAGTTTCACCGACAACATAAGGGCCCCAGTAACGGCGGGAACCATCTTGTGCAAAAGCAACTAAAATATCTCCTTTCTCCAGCTTTAAATTATTCTGAGGTAGAGATAAAATCAGTCCCTTCTCACTACCTTCCTGGGGAGCAAAATCCCAATGTGCTGGTACATCATAGTTAGTCTGTTTAGTACTGGAGCCTTTCGCTACCGACTGTCGCGCCAGTAGAGCCAGCCGCACTGGCTGATTTGTTTGATTGCTCATTCGCAAAGTCCCTTGATTGTTGACTTTGCTAGCTGATTTATCACGATCTGCCAAGACAGGATAAGTATTCTCTTTGCTGCTATGTTCTATTTGATTGGTTGAGTTAGTTACTGGAGTAGATACACTAGCAGAAATACCTTTTTCAAGTAAAACAGAGTTTGTCTGCTTCTGAAAAGTTTCTGTTGGCAGTTGTGAAGATGTATCTGGGTTTGTGGACTCAAAGGATACGCTAATTCCAAAGCATCCCACCATAGCAAAAAGTAGTCCCAAGCAAGATGCTGTAACACCGACGTTACGATACACTGAAGATTTCATATTGATAGTTATTAGAAATAAATATTTTGTCTAGGCTTGACCAAATAGTAGCCTATTATCCCAAAAGATAATCACACAAGTTAGCCTAATATAGACTTTGTTAAAATTAGGGACACGGATGTATTATAAATATCATTTTGATGAGAAAACATTTGGAGTAAATAATTTCTTTGATGTTTGAAAAACAAGGGTTACAGACACCCATCCCTTAGGATTTTGACCGTAGTATTGAATAAAAAAATAACATTTGATACAGAGCTAGCTAATTCATTTGTATAAAAAATAAAAGTTTCCTGAAACTGCTAGCGGCTCTAACAAGGCGTACTTTGCCAAACCTCAGATAAATCTAAGTGGTATATTTTATCTTCTGTTATGAAAAGCCACCTGATTGAGAGGATGTTTGGAAAGTGCCTATTGATATAGCAAGCGATCGCAGATCCTCTTAAATCTACGCTATTCCTTTCTCCTATTGGGAGACTCCACAGGTAGCTTGCTTACCTATATGGATACAAGTCAGTCAACCTGTGTTATGCAGTAGCTTCCTTAAAAAAGGGGTAATTTGAGTCATTTTACCCTTTATTTCAAGCTTGCTTGTGGGGATCAAACTAAATATTTATACTTCCCAAACATCCTCGAAGAAAATGTACTTCTCTAAAGATGATAGAATGAGCAAATTTGAAGTAACACTGAAAGCCCAGGAAGCCCAGTAGATATCTATAATACTAACAAACAAGCTGATACTAAAACCAATATCCTCCTGAATTTAATATAGATATATTTCAAGATATCTTGACTTTTCCCCAGAAGTCCCCTCAATGCAAAACACTCGTCTCAATAACTTGTTCGATGCCGTTGCTACACGCTTGGGGCAATGGTTTTTAAATCCTTGGCGGCGGCTATCGTTGCTGATAATTAGTTTTTTGTTCGGTTTTTTTCTGGGAAATGCAGTTTCCACGACAGCTGGACAACGAGCAGAATTAGATATTGTGGCAGCTGGTTTTTTAGTACTGTTGACGGAAATTACCAGTAGGATATTTTATAGTCGCAGCTTTTTGTCAAGGCGATCGCTCTTGATAGACTCATTGAATCTCCTCAAAGTTGGTTTCACCTACAGCCTGTTTCTCGAAGCCTTCAAGCTGGGATCGTAGTGAGATGGGGAATTTATGAATTTGTGGCTGGGTGAAATTTTGACAACCGATGCGGTGGCGGAAACCTGGCAGCAGCAAGCTAGAGTTGCAGCGCTAGCAGATCGGTTAAGGGCTAAAGCTTTTGGGATCGCGCCGGAAAATGTCGATGAAGCGATCAAAGAGCGATCGCATTTACTAAAATCTGTCTTGCCAGCTTTTAAGCAATTCTGCCAAACTACCCTCCAAAAGGAACCCCAGGAAATGTTACCAGTTTTGTGGGACTTGTGGCTTCCTTTGGGAATCAAACTAGCATTGCACCGCCAACAATTGGGACGTCCCCTGATTCAGGGAATATTAGGAGGACAAGGCACAGGTAAAACCACAACCTGCAAAATTCTCAGTTTGATTCTCGATCGCTTGGGATACCGGACTGTGAGTTTATCTTTGGATGACTTATATAAAACTTACAGCGATCGCTTGGTTTTAACACAGCAAGATCCCCGCTTAATTTGGCGTGGGCCGCCAGGAACCCACGATGTAGACTTAGGCTTAAAGGTACTAGATCAAATCCGCCAGTCGCAAAGTTCAGTGATGCTTCCCCGCTTTGATAAATCTGCTTATGGAGGCGCTGGCGATCGCACTACTCCAGAAATCGTTACAGGTGTAGATATTGTACTATTTGAAGGTTGGTTTGTGGGTGTACGACCAATCGACCCAAAAGTATTTGATACAGCACCGCCGCCAATTCTCACTGAGAAGGATAGAGTATTCGCCCGTGATATGAATCATCGCCTCCACGATTATTTACCACTGTGGGAGCGATTAGACAGTTTAATTTTGCTTTATCCCACCGATTATCGCTGTTCTTTGGCGTGGCGTAAACAGGCGGAACAGCAGATGATTGCTGGGGGTAAGTCAGGGATGAGCGATGCAGAGATAGAAGAATTTGTCAATTATTTTTGGCGATCGCTTCACCCGGAATTATTCATCAAGCCGTTGCTAAAAGATACCGCAGCAGTTGAACTAGCGATCGAGATTCATGCCGATCATAGTTTTGGTGAAGTGTATGGCAATTAGTATTTTAATTAATGCAAAGATAAATACATTATGAAAATACTTTTTTGTTAGATAACTAACTTTTAAAAGTTTAAAATTTATTGTTTTGACAATTCATAAAAATTTACTTAAGCTAAAAGATAGGTTAAGCAAATCAACAAACGACAGCGATTTGATTTAGCTCCATCAAGAATTGCTGTCGCAGGCTATTGGCATAAGGAAATGAATCAAAACTAAAATTATTCCATGTAGGCAATTCAACCAGATTTGGCTACAAAAAGCTAAGACATGATTAAGCGTATTGCACAGCGCAGATATTGAACAGAATCAGGTCAATTATAGATGGATACTTGTGGTGATGTTAGTGAGTGTCCACCAATCATTGAAGTTTGACTAGCGATTTTAGATTTGGGATTTTGGATTAGGGTCTTCGGGTTTATCTCTCGTCAGGGACGGAATAAATCTAAAATCCAAAATTGGCAATCCAAAATCCAAAATTAATTGACTAAAGTGCGGTAGATATGTCCAGGAGAAGACTATGTTTGAGTATTTTACATCTTTGAACGACCACAATTTACCTTATCCAGATACGGTTCACCCCATCGTTGTCCACTTCGTAATTGCGATGGTTTTATTTTCCTTTGTCTGTGATGTAATTGGCTATTTTACTGGTAAATCCAGTCTTTTTGAGGTGAGTTGGTGGAATATGTTAGTTGCCACGATCGCCATCTTCGTCGCGATTATTTTTGGTCAGTTTGAAGCGGGATTAGCACAGCCTTACAGCCTAGCTAAATCGGTGCTAAATTTGCATACGCTAATTGGTTGGTCGCTTTCAGGAATTATCACAGCGATTACAGCTTGGCGTTATGTAATTCGTGCCCGCAACCCGCAAAAAGTACCGATTTATTATTTGGGCGCCGGACTAGTTTTAACCCTAATAGTTGGCTTACAGGTCTATCTCGGCGATGAACTTGTTTGGATATATGGATTGCATACCGTGCCAGTTGTGGAAGCAGTAAAGGATGGTCTGTTGCGATGAACTCAGAATTAATTAACCAATTAACCGACTCTCTAGGCGCAAACGGATTACCTTACACAATTCCCATTCATCCCAACCTAGTCCATCTGACAATAGGTTTGTTCATCATTGGGATGACCTTTGATATCGTTGGTGTTCTGTTCCCCTTTGAAAAATGGGTCTTCAAATTTTTGGCAATTACTGTGGAACGTGACAACTTATTTGCTGTTGGTTGGTACAACATGTTAGCTGCCAGCATCATCACATTTTTCACAGTAGCAGCAGGCTTTTACGAAATGCTATTGGCAACACCACCAGCTGATATGAAGAGTGCCTGGGGATTGCAGGCAATGGAAACTATGCTTTGGCATGGTGTGGGTGGTGTGTTCTTATTAGCACTGATTGTTGGTATGACCATCTGGAGAGCTTGGCAGCGCTTCGTTTGGGGCAAACAAGAATATAAACAGACAGATAGAGAAGTGCAATGGATCTATCTGTTCGCAGGCATCGCAATCATGTTCATTCTGTACATCCACGGCACACTAGGAGCGCAACTAGCCGCCGAATTTGGCGTACACAATACAGCAGATAATCTGCTGCGATTAGGCCAAGACCTAAACACAACACTCAAGTAAGTATTAGTCATTTGACTAATGACCAATGACCAATGACCAATGACTAATGACTAATGACTAATGACCATGAAAATCCAGAAGATTTTAAATATTTTGACGCTGCTTACAGGCGCGATCGCAGTGACTTCTATGAGTCTCTGGATCGGCAAGCAGTCTTACTCTTGGCTTCCTCCCCAAGCAGCAGCCGAATCCCTACTCATTGATGATTTGATTAGCTTCTTAGTAACCCTCGGTGCCTTCATCTTCTTGGGAGTAACAAGTACTCTGATGTATTCTGTGATCTTCCATCGCGCAGTCAAAGATGACTTCACTGACGGCCCTCCGATTGAAGGTAATGTCACCTTAGAAGTTGTCTGGACAGCAATCCCAATTCTCTTGGTATTTTGGATTGCAAGCTACAGCTACCAAGTTTACGAACAAATGGGAATTCAAGGCCCATCGGAAATAGTTCACCTGCATAATCCGCTGGCAATGGAATCAGCTTATGCCGCACCAGCTAAAGCCTTAGCAGAACCGATTGAAAAAATCGATGTACTAGCTAAACAGTGGGCGTGGGTTTTTCATTACCCAGAAAGAGATATTACCAGTACTGAATTGCATTTACCAAGCGATCGCCGGATACGTTTAGCGCTGAAATCACAAGACGTTCTCCACGGCTTCTATATTCCTGCATTTCGCCTCAAGCAGGATATTATTCCTAACCATGCGATCGACTTTGAATTTACTCCCATCCGTCCCGGCAAATACCGATTGACCGATTCTCAATATAGCGGTACATACTTTGCCACGATGCAAGCGAATGTAGTCGTCGAATCTCCTGAAGATTATCAGCAGTGGCTAGCCCAAGCTGCAACTCAAAAGCCCTCCCCAGCAAAGAATCAAGCGGCTGCTGAGTATGCCCAAACATCCCATCAATCAGTCCAAACTGGTTGGGTTACAGTTCCACCTGCTGCACCTCCTCTAGTCAATTCACCTGGTTGAAAGGAAAGTAACCATGACTAATGTTCCTATTGAAGGCATTCTTCTCCCTGATGAGAAGCATAACCACGAATCTCCGAGTAGCTGGAAAGAATACTTCAGCTTTAGTACCGACCATAAAGTTATTGGTATCCAGTATCTCGTTACCTCATTTTTCTTCTTTCTCGTCGGCGGTATATTTGCGATGGTGATGCGGGGAGAACTGATGACACCCGAATCAGATTTAGTTGATCGCACTGTCTACAACGGTATGTTCACCATGCACGGCACTGTAATGCTGTTCTTGTGGACATTTCCCTCACTGGTTGGTTTTGCCAACTATTTAGTACCCCTGATGATTGGGGCGCGAGATATGGCATTTCCCCGCCTCAACGCCGTCGCCTTTTGGATGGTACCAGTAGTTGGGATTTTGATGATGGGTAGCTTCTTTGTCCCTGGAGGCCCTGCCCAAGCTGGCTGGTGGTCTTACCCGCCAGTCAGTCTCCAGAATCCCACAGGTAACTTGATTAATGGTCAAGTTCTCTGGCTGTTAGCAGTGGCAATATCCGGCGTATCCTCAATTATGGGGGCAGTGAACTTTGTCACCACCATCGTCAAGATGCGGGCCCCAGGAATGGGCTTCTTCAAAATGCCGTTGTTTGTTTGGGCAGTCTTTAGCGCCCAAATCATCCAACTATTTGGACTTCCAGCACTGACAGCTGGTGCGGTGATGCTGCTACTTGACCTTACCGCTGGCACCGCCTTTTTTGACCCCGCCAAAGGTGGAAATCCAGTAATGTTCCAACATTACTTCTGGTTCTACTCCCACCCAGCCGTTTACGTGATTATTTTGCCTGTCTTCGGCATTTTCTCAGAAATCTTCCCAGTTTATTCACGTAAACCCCTATTTGGTTACAAAGTAGTTGCCATTTCATCTATCTTGATTGCCGTAGTTAGCGGCATTGTTTGGGTACACCACATGTACGTCAGCGGTACTCCTGGGTGGATGCGGTTGATTTTCATGCTGACAACAATGTGTGTATCTGTCCCCACAGGAATTAAAGTATTTGCTTGGGTAGCAACTATTTGGGGCGGTAAACTGCGGCTAAATACTGCTATGCTGTTTGCCTTGGGCGGATTAGTCATGTTTGTCTTCGCCGGAATCACAGGCATTATGCTTTCTTCCGTGCCCGTTGATGTCCACGTTAACAATACCTACTTTGTAGTCGGACACTTCCACTACGTCCTCTACGGCACCGTGACGATGGGCTTATTTGCAGCCATCTATCACTGGTTCCCCAAAATGACCGGGCGGATGTACTCCGAAAGCTGGGGTAAAATCCATTTTTGGTTAGCCTTCATCGGCACCAACCTCAACTTTTTGCCCATGCACCCCTTGGGATTGCAAGGAATGTTACGCCGAGTTGCTTCCTACGCCCCAGAGTATCAATTTTGGAACATCATCGCCAGCCTCGGCGGATTCCTCTTAGGAATGTCCACCTTGCCCTTCATCTTCAACATGGTGATTTCTTGGATGCAAGGCGAGAAAGCACCCGCTAACCCTTGGCGAGCAATTGGACTAGAGTGGTTAGTTTCTTCACCCCCCCCAGTAGAAAACTTTGAAGAAACTCCCATCATCATCTCCGAACCCTATGGCTACGGCAAATCAGAACCCTTAACAGCCAACCTGCCAGAATAACGCCAACCATCGGGAAGACGCAAAAACCCTCCGTGTACCTCTGCGCTTCCCTCCGCGCACCTACCCTGCGGGAAGGCAAAGCCTATGCGTTTCAAACTCCCCCTCAAAAACCAAAATGGACAGCTATATCAATTCCCACGAATTGCCCCACACCGCCGCAGAACATACTCACGACGAAGAAGGCAACAAAATGTTTGGCTTCATCGTCTTCCTCCTCTCAGAAAGTGTCATTTTCTTGAGTTTTTTCGCCGGATATGCCATCTACAAAACAACAACCCCTAACTGGCTACCAGCTGGTGTTTCTGGACTAGAAGTAAAAGAACCAGCAATCAACACAGTAATTCTTGTTGCGAGTAGCTTTGTAATTTACTTAGCAGAACGCGCCCTTCAACGCCACGACTTAGTAAAATTTCGCCTGTTTCTCATAGCAACAATGGCGATGGGAACTTACTTTTTAGTTGGACAGGCGATTGAATGGAACGGCCTCGCCTTTGGTTTCACTTCAGGAGTATTTGGTGGAACATTCTATCTGCTTACAGGTTTCCACGGTTTGCACGTGTTCACTGGTATCCTGTTGCAGTTAATAATTTTGATACGTTCTTTCCTACCTGGCAATTACGATACAGGTCACTTTGGTGTCAATGCAACTTCATTATTCTGGCACTTCGTCGATGTTATCTGGATTATTTTGTTTATCCTGATCTATGTTTGGCAGTAAGGATTGATGTAAGGAAAACCCAGATAATTTATCTGGGTTGGTGTATGGGGCATTGCTAATTACTTTTATGCCCCATACACCATTCACTGTAATAACTATACTTAGGTATTAGCTCAACCTTTCAAATTCACTTTTTCCTCAAACTTTGACCCATCTTGATGAGATAAAAATTTATCACTATTGTGATAATTTCTTCGCCATTGTTCTAGCTTGTCTATAGATATTGATTTAGATATGACATTCACACCATTTCCTCGCCAAGCAACTTCTGCATCTGTTGTGAAAACCCCACACTCTAATTGATCTAGCCTCATATTCCAATATTCGCTAAATCGGCCTTTTAAAGTAATAACTTGCTCAAATACCTTGTTTCTATGTTTATTTCTTCTTTTCCTTTCTGTTGCTCCGGTTGCTTCTGTATCAATAAATTTAGTTTCTATTAAAAACAGACTACCCTTAAAAGTTAGGAAGACAAAATCACACTTCCCTAAATCTGTATAATCTGAAATTGGAGACTTTTCAAACAACAGCAATTCAGCGCACGAGGGAAACAATTCTTTAATATTCAGAAATAAATAAGCTTGTAATAGAAGTTCCTTATCGTAAGGAAATAATATCACTCCTTCAAAAAATTTTTGAATGTCCTCGTGAGTTTGGGGTTGAATTCTTTTACAGTATGAAACAAATTTATGTAGCTCATTTACAGTCATCAAGTTCTAACTCCTTCCCCCGGTCGCAGCCTTAAGGGTATTAGCATAAAAAGATACCACTCCCTCAAGGAAATTATCATCCGCATAAGTAACTAAAAAAACGATTCAAATCCTAGCTACTTAAGGCAATTTACTGTTGACAGTTTAATAAAACTAATTCTTAAGATACTTTTCACTATTGGTTGATTTTTCACTGCTAGTGTCAGCTACCAGTCAGGGATTTTATATGAGCAGGAAAACTAGCATTTTGCAAAGCTTGAACGGTAATTCTAGAATCTTGTACACAAAATTGCCAACCCAAGCGAACAAGCTTGCGAGAAGTTTCAGTTTGAATAATTCCAATTACTGGCATTTTTGCCTTTTCTTTATCTACTGAATGCTCTTGCAAAATTGTTTTCAAGCGATGTAAATCTTCCATATTACCTGCTTGTTGTGGATTTAATTCCACCATCACCATTTGTACTGTTTCCACTGGCTCTGCATCTTCAAGAATAAATTGAGTTTGCTCATCACGCCGATCTACTTTTCCCCAAATAATCAATCTAGTATCGACTTGGAGTAGAGAACTAATGCGTTCATAAGTTTTCGGAAAAACTACGGCTTCTGATTGTGTAGTTAGGTCTTCTATTTGCAATATTGCCATCTGATCGCCTTTTTTCGTCACCACTTTTTTGACATTATTTAACATCACAACTGCACAAAGCCTTGTATCTTCTCTTTGTTCTCCCAACTGTGAAAGATTAATTGGAGTCAAAAGTGGTGCTATTTGCCGTAAGGATTTCAGTGGATGATCTGATACATAAAAACCTAGTAATTCTTTCTCCATCTGCAACTTTTTTTGTGGGGGCAAATCTATCACAGGTTTAGATTTGGGAGCAGTTTCAAAGGCATTATTTGCTCTCTTGTTCTGAGCCGAAGAAAATCCATCACCTAATAAATCAAACAGATTCCCTTGACCACTAGCTCTGTCTTTGGCGCGAGATTGTGCCCAATCATACACTAATTCTGAGTCGTTAATTAACTGTTGACGGTTGGATTCAATTTTGTCAAAGGCTCCACAGTAAATCAGCGACTCCAGGGTGCGGCGGTTAACAGCGCGCAAATCGACGCGATCGCAAAAATCAGCGAGTGTTTTAAACTCTCCTGTCTCATTTCTCGCTTCCAAAATACAAGCGATCGCATTTTGTCCCACGTTACGCACTGCCGAAAATCCAAACAAAATCTTGCCTGCCGTCGGTGTAAAATCAACACCAGAACGATTAATATCTGGCGGGTCTATGGAAATCCCCATATTTGTACAGTTCGTAATATATCGCTGCACCTTATCGGTATCACCACTGTTAGCCGTTAACAGTGCCGCCATATATTCCAATGGGTAATTAGCTTTTAAATATGCTGTTTGATAAGTTACATAACCATAGGCAGTCGAATGAGATTTATTGAAACAATTAGAAGCTATTAAGCCATTTTTGATCGCAAAATTATGGTCACGCTCAACCCCAATGTCATAGACATTTTGTTTACCTAAATATTTGCGTGTGGCTATTTTTATCATCCTACCCTACCCTGAAAAAATTTTGCGAAATTAATTAATTGATAAAAATATTGACTTTGTAGTATCTATAGCGGTTATAATACAAAATTATATCACTAGAAAACACTGCTATAGTCTGACGCGAAACTAGTTAGTATATATCAAAATATATCAAAACTTTGATCGGCTCTTCATAGATGGTTATTAGCCATATATTTGCTGTTTTTCAAAACATATTAAACACATTTCAATACATATTAATGCGCTGATTTTAAGATGTGTGGGAACTGGGGACTGGGGACTGGGAACCAGGGAAGAAGCAAGGGAGCAGGGGGAAAATTCCTCTCCTCTGCCCCTCTGCCTCTTTTCAATGCCCAATGCCCCATACCCAATGTCCCATACCCAATTTCGACCAATATGTACTAGAATCAATGACTTGAGTCATAAAGAGAGCAATCATGGCATCCATCCGCGAGTTGCACCAACAACTGATTGAAAAAGAACGTTCTGCCGTCGAAATTACCCAAGAAGCTTTAGATCGCATTCAAGCGTTAGAGCCAAAATTACACAGCTTTTTATGTGTTACCGCAGAACGGGCATTAGAGCAGGCAAATGCTGTGGATGCCAAAATTGCTGCGGGAGAGGAAATTGGCCTGCTAGCAGGGATTCCTATAGGTATTAAAGACAATATGTGTACCAAGGGAGTTCCCACTACCTGCGCCTCCCGGATTTTGGAAAATTTCGTGCCGCCTTATGAATCAACCGCAACGCAAAAACTGGCAGATATTGGGGCGGTAATGGTTGGCAAAACCAACTTAGATGAGTTTGCAATGGGTAGTTCCACAGAAAACTCCGCTTACCAAGTCACAGCTAATCCTTGGGATTTGTCACGAATTCCAGGTGGTTCTTCAGGAGGTTCTGCGGCGGCTGTGTCATCTCAAGAATGCGTAGTTGCTCTTGGTTCTGATACTGGCGGTTCGATTCGCCAACCTGCATCTTTCTGCGGTGTGGTGGGGATGAAACCAACTTATGGTTTGGTTTCTCGTTATGGCTTGGTGGCTTACGCTTCGTCTTTAGATCAAATTGGGCCATTTGCCAAGACAGTAGAAGATGCGGCAATATTATTGAATGCGATCGCAGGTTACGATCCCAAAGACTCCACCAGCCTGAAAGTTGCCATTCCCAACTATGCTGCTAACTTAAAACCAGACTTCAAACCCAGAGGTCAGCTAAGAATTGGTGTTATTAAAGAAACTTTTGGTGAAGGTTTAGACCCTGTAGTAGAACAAGCTGTTACCAAAGCAGTAGATCAACTACAAAGTTTGGGAGCAGAGATTCATATCATTTCCTGTCCCCGTTTTCGCTATGGCTTACCCACTTACTACATCATCGCCCCATCAGAAGCATCAGCAAACCTGGCTCGTTACGATGGCGTTAAATATGGGTATCGCGCTCCTGATGCAGATAATCTGCTATCGATGTACACTCGTACTCGCGCCGCTGGTTTTGGTACAGAAGTCAAACGCCGGATTATGATTGGCACTTATGCTCTTTCCGCTGGCTATTATGACGCTTACTACCTTAAAGCGCAAAAAGTCCGCACCTTGATTAAGCAAGACTTTGAAAAGGCTTTTCAAACGGTTGATGTGTTGGTTTGTCCCACATCTCCCACTACAGCATTCAAAGCAGGGGAAAAAACTACTGATCCCTTAAGTATGTACTTAACTGACTTGATGACTATTCCTGTAAATCTTGCTGGTTTACCTAGTTTAAGTTTGCCATGTGGTTTTGACGATCAAGGGCTACCGATAGGATTACAGCTAATTGGTAATGTACTGCGAGAAGACCAGCTTTTTCAGGTAGCTTATGCTTATGAGCAATCCACTACTTGGCATCTGCGTAAACCACAAATATCTTGAAAATGGGCATTGGGCATTGGTCATTAATTCTTCTCCCCACTCCCTTTACTTTCTTAGTCATTTGTTAGTCTGATTACTGACTATTGACTGTTGATCGTTGTTTTCTGGAGTCGGGGATTCAGCTGTAAGCTGTGGATTAAGTATATGAAGAAGACCAGCTGATGCACCGACCAGTAATAAAATATAGGTCAGAACAAGAGGTATGTATGTATTTCCTTTGTTGTCTGAATTCTTATGAGCATTTTTGGAATCTTCACGGACAACATTGGTTATCAGGCTGTATGATAAAGCATTTCCATCAAGCCCTAAAGCATCTCCATAACGACGGATGAATCCTTGAAGAAAAATCGGCTCAGGTAATTCTTCAAATCTTTCTTCTTCTAAAGCTTGCAAAATACCTGCTCGAATCATTGTTTGAGAGGCGATTTCTTCTATGCGGATGGATTTTTCTTGTCTTGCTTGTCGCAGATGTGTGGTTATTTCCTTTAATTGCTCTAATTGAGCTTCGTTTAAGAGCGTCACAATCTTTTCCTCTATGGCCTAATTCTACTATTCATTGAGAACACTCCAATTTGCATACGTAAATTTACTGGATATTTGATTTTAGGATAAATTTTTTTGAGAATGGCTTAATCCCGCATTTTAAAATGCTAGTGTGCCTTAAAGTAAGTATTTTTATTGTTATAATACATACCTTAAAAGTTAAAATCCAGGGTATGAAAATTAACAGTCTGCAATTTATAATACAAGTATTTTCCCAGAGGCTACTCTGGGCTGGGATAATTGCAGCGTTCGCCTACTGTGTTATCTGTCTAGTTCTTTTTATTGGGCAACCTCGGTTTATTTTCTTTCCCTCTGCTGTTATTGAAAAGACACCAGAGTTTTTTAATCTTGCTTACAAAGAGGTTTGGTTGGCTGTACCTGGTAAAACAGGCCAGGTAGAACACATCCACGGTTGGTGGATAAAAGCCAAGCAACCCAATGCCAAGGTGTTGCTATACTTACACGGAAATGGTATCAATATTGGCGCAAATATAACTCATGCTAACAGGTTTCATCAGCTAGGGTTTTCGGTATTACTGATTGATTATCGGGGTTATGGTCGCAGTGAAGGCAGCTTTCCTAATGAAAAGCAGGTTTATGAAGATGCAGCTACAGCTTGGAATTACTTGGTACAGCAACAAGAGATTCTACCCAGCCAAATTTTTATTTATGGACATTCTCTAGGGGGTGCAATAGCCCTCGATTTGGCAGTCAAACACCCACAAGCTGCTGGTTTAATCGTAGAAAGCTCTTTTACATCCATCCGCGATTTAATCACTTATCGAAATATGTTTTGGATGTTTCCGGTGGATTTAATCTTGACACAGCGGTTTGAATCCATTAAAAAATTGCCAAATTTAAAAATGCCAGTTTTATTCATTCATGGCGCTGCTGATTCGACTGTACCCTCTTTTATGAGCGAAAAACTTTATGCTACTGCACCCGAACCAAAGCAACTATTGTTGGTTCCAGGAGCAGATCACAACAATACCGCAGTAGTTGCTGGTTCACAATATTTGCAGTTGGTAGAGTCTTTTGTCCAACAAGTACAGACTCCTCGCTATTTGAACAGCTTCGACTAGCTTGGCTATTCTTTACGGTGTTGGCAGGGTTGCTTGTACCAATTTTGGATTTTAGATTTTGGATTGGGAATTGCCTTGGTGCGTCTGGCTTGGCGTGAATTTATCTGTTGCAATCATTTTTCAAATCGATATTACTTCACAAATCTCCATCAAAATTCTATTCCGATATATCGCGATATATTCCGATATATCGTATATTAGAGAAAGTTGATTAGAGATTTACTTATGTTTAGACACTTTCGGTCACGTTTTGGCGCACCTGCATGGGCAGGAGTTAGCGAAGAGGACTCATTGCTTGTCAGGTCTTGGTTTGGCCATGACAAGCATCATGGCAGACATCATGAGAAACACTTTGGTCATGAAATGTTTGGTCGTGGTTGGGGAGATGAACACCGGACTCGTCGGGGTGACATCAAGTTCATTCTGCTGGAATTGTTATCCGAGCATCCTAGTCATGGTTACGATCTGATTAAAGAAATGGAAACTCGTTATGGTGGTTTCCGTCGTCTCAGTCCTGGCTCAGTGTATCCAACACTCCAATTACTGGAGGAAGGTGGTTATCTCAAGAGCGCACAGGAAGGCGGTAAGCGGATTTACACGATTACGGATGAGGGTAGACAATTATTAGCAGAACGTACCCGGCAAGAACCTTCAGACTCTCCTTGGGATACCTTCAAAGGTTTCGTTACAGGTAAGCCCCAAGAGTTTATTGAGTTGCGGAATGCCGCCACAGAATTAGCTGCTGCTGTGGTGCAGGTTGCTCGTAGTGGCAATATAGAGCGGATAAATCGGGTGCGTGAGCTTTTAGAGCAAGTTAAACGGGAAATTTACGCGATTCTAGCTGAGAAATAAGTTAGAGAGACGCGATGAATTAGAGACGCGATAAATCAAAGACGCGATAAATCGCCGTCTCTACAAGGAATTTATCATTATTTCTTGACACGTCGCTTGGGGCATTGGGCATTGCTAACTTCTTCCCCATACCCTATGCCCAAAAACTCCATCCGGCAAGTGGCGTGGAGTTTTTTATTCACTTGGTTTATTAAAAACTTCTAAAATCTGTCGGCAAATCTGTTTGAGCTTATCCGCAATTTCACCAGAAGGCGAAGATGCACCGACAACATTCCAGTTTTCTACCGTAGAAAGTCGCCACGCTTCACCGCGATGATCGAATCCAGCTACCTCTATGCCGATCGCACGGCGGGAATTGTTGATCGGATCTTGATAAAATCGGATTTGAATTAAAATGCTACGACTTCGCCAAGATTTGCTAATACCAGGAAAGTGAAAGCCAATATCTATAGAATCTGGATCGACTAACTCCCTAGTTTCTGGATCATTCTTCCAGGGTTTGAGATCGGATTTGGCATCAGGAAACTCGAATTTGAACAAATTAACTACCGTAGCTATGTTGCTGGCGAGTTCAAGGTTCGTTGCCTGTTCAGCTGCGTTCACTAAAAAACACTCCTATATCGCGTCGGCATCTTCAAGGATGTGAAGACATAAAAACCGCCAGAAGGCTTATATGATTGGTGTTTCAGCTTATCAAGAGCTTTGAGATTTAGCAACTCTAAATCATATTTTCCTAACAATTTTCGTGACTAACAGAAGCCAAAAGTTGCTTCTGATTGGGACTGGTTAACACCTATTAAGTAATTGTACTTAAAAATTATTCAAAAGCAGATGGAACTCTGCCCTTTAGAGAAAATATCAAGATTTTGTGCAAAATCCTGAGTTGAGGAGAACGATAAATTATTGCGCTAGCGATCTAAAATGACACTGTGAATCGGTAAACCAAAAGCAATTAAGTTGAATATATGGTGCGTCAACGCTCGATTTTTTCGTTTTTTCTAGTATTATTGGCCACATTTCTGATTAGTTGTGGTGGCCCTGGTGTTGCGATCGCACCTCCAACTTACACAGCAGTACAACTGGAAAAAATTCAGGCTTATGTTCCTGAAATTCAGGCTGTGCGCGATCGCTCAGAAGAGTTGACAACTCTAATAAAACAAGGTGATTGGATCAATGTGCGTAACTTTATACATGGGCCCATAACAGAAGCAAAGCTGAATCTGACTTATGTCACTCCCAACCTTCTACCCAAAGACCAACCCACAGCACGTCAAATAACGCGAGATTTTTTTAAAGACCTGGTTAAACTCGATAAAGCTACTAGTGCTGGCAATCCTCTAGTTGCCTTGAACCAATCCCAGGCTGCTTTCGCAGACATTGACAAATTCCTCGACCTACTTCCTAAGACCAGCACAGAGGCAAGTTAAGCGCAATGTAAGATGCTCTAAAAAGATGAGGAAATAGGGAGAGTAAAAATTGCTCCCCCTGTTCCCTCATCTCTCGCATCTCTCCCATCTTGGCTTCAAAACAGCAATGAGTCATGTAGTTATTATCGGTTGTGGTGTAGTTGGGGCTGCGATCGCTTACGAATTGAGTCTAGTAAAAGGACTGAAAATCACAGTTTGCGATCGCCAACCACCAGCACAAGCTTCCACGGGCGCTGCACTTGGCGTTTTAATGGGCGCAATCAGCCAAAAAATCAAGGGTAAGGCTTGGCAGATGCGGCAAACTAGCATCCAACGCTATGAAACCTTGATTCCTGAACTAGAAGCTTTAACAAGCTGCAAAATTCCTTTTAATCGTCAGGGAATTCTCATGCTTTTATCTGATTCCTCCCTAGAGGAGATGTCAGTATGGGAAAAACTAGTAGAAATTCGCCATTCTCAAAGCTGGAATTTAGAAATTTGGGACACGGCTAAACTCCAGAATATCTGTCCTCAAATTAATAACGAAAAAATTACTGGTGCTGTCTATTCTCCCCAAGATCGCCAACTTGATCCAACTGCCCTGACATTAGCTTTAGTTGAGGCTGCCCAGCAAAATGGTGTAACTTTCAAATTTGGCGTAACTGTTTTGGATGCCCCAACCTCAACACCTGAATTTTGCCATCAACTTGAAACTACAGAAGGAAAAATAGCTGCTGATTGGTTTGTCATTGCAGCAGGGTTAGGTTCAACACCACTGACAGCAAAATTAAATCAGATAATTAATATCCGCCCCGTACTGGGGCAAGCGTTGCAAGTACGTGTAGGGCATCCATTAGGTAATCCCGACTTCCAGCCAGCGATAACGGGTAACGATGTCCATATTGTTCCTGTGGGTGGTGGAGATTATTGGATAGGCGCAACAGTGGAA
This sequence comes from Nostoc sp. C052, assembly GCF_013393905.1. Classification (GTDB taxonomy): domain Bacteria; phylum Cyanobacteriota; class Cyanobacteriia; order Cyanobacteriales; family Nostocaceae; genus Nostoc. The sequence continues at coordinate 4,810,106 of NZ_CP040272.1, read as the reverse complement.
TTTCCCAGCAATGACGATGATATACCGCCCAATCAAGAACTTTTGGAATCTGTTAGAGAACAAGCGATCGCATTTTGTCCAGAGTTAGCCACAGCAACTATTCTCCGCACCTGGTCAGGCTTACGTCCCCGTCCTGAAGGACGCCCAGCCCCAGTTATTGGTAAGTTGCCAGGCTTTAGTAACGTCCTCCTAGCTACCGGACACTATCGCAATGGCGTTTTACTAGCACCCGCTACAGCTTATGCAATTCGTGAGATGATTATTTCTCAGGGAATGGGGGGATGAGGGAGCATGGGGAGGCAGGGGAAGCTGAGGAAGAAAGAATAACTAATGCTCAATGCCCAATGCCCCATGCCCAATTCCCAATGCCCAATATAGGAAAATAACGTGTCAATAACAGAACATAAAATCAATGTAGATTCACTGGAATGGTTTTATCGGGAATCTTTACCAATTGGCAGAAGTGACTTAGCGCCTGTGTTGCTGCTACATGGCTTAGTTTCACAAAGTTACAGCTGGCGTCATATTATACCTGCGTTGGCGAATCAGGGGACAAGAGCGATCGCCCCAGATTGGATTGGTTACGGCTTTTCTGCCAAACCAGAAAAACGAGATTTTGCTTACACTCCCGATGCTTTTATTACAGCTTTAGAAGGATTTATTAAAGCTTTAGAACTTGAACATTTTTCGTTAGTTGTCCAAGGCTTTTTAGGTTCTGTAGGGCTACAATATGCCTTGCGTCATCCAGACCAAATTGCTAATTTAGCTATTTTAAATACACCAATTTCAACTGCTGCCAAATTACCCTGGAAAATTAAACAAATGGGTTTACCTTTGGCTGGTGAAATAATGACCCAAGACCCTCTATTAGTTGACCGGACGCTAGAAGGTGGAAGCCGTTATCGCATAGGAGATAAAGATTTAGATGTTTATCGAAAACCATTTTTAACTGCTTCTTCATCTGGTAGAAGTCTCTTGTCAAGTATTCGCAACTTACAACTTGATTCCGCTATGACAGAAATACAATCTGGCTTTAAAGAATGGCAACAACCAATTCTGATTCAATGGGGTATGATTGACCCTTGGCTACCTGTAGACATTGCCGAAAACTTTGCCAATTCCGTACCAAATACCGAATTAATAAAACTTAATAACGTCGGACATTATCCTCAAGAACACTATCACGAAACAATTTTGGAAGACCTTTTACCCTTTGTGCGTCGTAAAGATGATCGTTGAGAATATAGCTTTGGCAAAAATCGATATTATAAAAATGAATGTCAGAATTCAGGAGTCAGAATTCAGAATCAATTAGTGGAGGATGCAAAATCATCACTGTAGTCCACTAAATGAAAGATTAAGTGGCAGAATTCAAATGTTATTTATTGTTAAAATTCCATCTTTATCACGGGTGGAATATTCTGAATTCTGGCTCCTGACTACTTTTTATTACCATTACAAGTAAAGGAGATTATGATTCATGGCTTATTCCTGGTTTAAAGCTTTTCATATTGTCGGATTTGTAGTTTGGTTTGCTGGTTTATTCTACTTAGTACGTCTTTTTATATATCACGTTGAAGCTAACCTTGAACCGGAACCAGCACAAACGATACTGAAAAATCAGTATCAAATTATGGAAAAGCGCCTTTACTATATCATCACTAACCCAGGAATGTACGTGACGATCGCAATGGCCATCGGTTTAGTAAGCACTGAACCGGATATTTTAAAAGAGGGTTGGTTGCACATCAAACTGCTGTTTGTGGCTATTTTAGTTGGCTATCATCATTACTGCGCTCGGCTGATGAAGAAATTAGCAGTAGATGAGTGTCGTTGGAGTGGTCAGCAATTACGTGCTTTAAATGAAGCACCTACAGTTATGTTAGTAGCGATCGTCCTGCTGGCTGTGTTTAAAAATAATCTACCGACAGATATCGCTGCCTGGGCTATTTTCGCCATGATTATTTTAATGGCAGTCACTATTCAACTTTACGCCAAAAAACGCAGGCAAGATAAAGAGAAACTGACGGCACAAATAGGGCAACCACAAGAACAAGGTTAGACAAAATTACTTCTCACAGTAGAGGTTCACAGTTGTGCATTGGTATCAACTTAACGTGAAACGGGCGGTTAGAAACCGCGTCTATACAAATAAAACCCACCTCCGTGGGTTTCAAAACCTTAATTTGACTTTGCCTCGTTCCCAGTCTCCGACTGGGAATGCTCGTCGTTGAGGCTCCGCCTCTCGAACTCGCGGCAGAGCCGCTTTTGAGTTGCATTTCCAGCCAGAGGCTAGAAACGAAAAGGGTTTTAGCTTAAGTTGACACCAATGACAGTTGTGCATCCAGAACACAAATTGCATCACAACAAAAACCGCTACCCATTACCCATTGTTTCTATCCTGGAAACGTTTTCAGTAAATCATCCCCAGGAATCACGCTAGTGTAGAAAGTATATTTGCCATTAGCGACATAACGACGGTCTTGTTTAATAATCGCCATAAACTCTCTATGTCCCTCACGAGTACGTCCGACTAAACAACCCGCACTGGCACGACGAATATCACTCCGGGGAAAATCAAAGCCGTAGTGTTGATTCACGTAAAAATTATCACCTGTATCAAGCTTGTCGCCAGTGCGTTTAAAATCCTTGTTCAAATCTCTACAGACAGTGATATCTCCAACTTGCACTAATGCTTCGTGAGGTTCTGCTGTGCCGTGAGTACCAACAGCCCAAGCTTTATATTGTCCAAACTGAATCCTAGCTGCTCCTTTGGGATTCATCGGATTATCAGTGTAGTACTTGCCTGGTTCTGTAGTGGCTTCCCAGTGATCTACGATTTTGGGAACACCATTTACGACTTCAATAACAATCCGCCGGTCGTTAAATTCATTGGGTGCATCACTATTGAGAGTCCAGTCTCCATTTATACCTTCTATATAAACAATATTGTATTCTTTGGGATTGGTGAATACCTGGTAATCTTTAGATTGCAAGTATTTCACAATCCTGCTAGCAATGTCATTACCAAGTTTTAAGGGGGGTTTAGGAAGATCGTCTAGTTTAGTTTCAATCAGTTCTTTGGCTGTGACTGCTCCTACAAAGTCACTCTCTCCAGTCTTTGTTAATTCTTGAAACTTTTTGAGAGCTATCACAGAAACAGGGCCAAACTTCCCATCGGCTGGGGGTTCCAGCAAACCTAAACCAATTAACAATACCTGAATCTGACGAGATAAGTCTGCATCTTCAGCGATCGCCTCGAATCCCCATTTATCCTCTTTTCCCAAAAAATCTTGTAGTTTCATATTGCACCTGTTTGATTTACTTATGGGTAAGTATAAACATCACGACAATCATTGATGATGTCTGAAATTATACTCTTGACCAAAATTCTCTGCCAAAATTTTTATATTACTTTATGATTTAACATCAAATAAATGCCTTTTGTCAGTAATTTTACTTGCAGCAGTTTTCATGTATTTTAACCACATCTGTCGTAAGGGTACAGCATTGCTCATTGGTGTCAACTTAAGCTGAACTCCTTTAAAACCTCGTTTCCAGCCGGAGGCTGGAAATGCAACTCAAAAGCGGCTCTGCCGCCAGTAAGGGAGGCGGAGCCTCTAAGACAGCATTCCCAGTCGGAGACTGGGAACGAGACAACGAGACAACGAGACAACGAGACAAAGGTGACAATATCTAAAAGCTGGTTCTAGGCTATTTTCACGTTAAGTTGACACCAATGAGCATTGCTGTGCCCCTACTGTGTGGTCTATTTACCTGAAAATAGCTGTAAAATAAATTTGATAATGAATATTAATTTAAAACCAAGCCGAATTGTGGGCGAAAACAAATTCAAACATTATCACCTTAAAAGTCTAAGCTGTTCCATATTTAAATTGCATCAATTGGGCGGGCAAGATGCCCACCCCACAAGAGTTAGGTTTAATTTGATTATCGAATAGAATTCTTCTTCAAATCTTCCGCTGAGATAAATCCATCAAATTTGCTAGCTTGTAAACTATCCGCGCTCCAACATTACCATCCCATTCAGCATCACCGACTTCGCAGATATCAAAGCCAATAATTTTTCTCCCACTATTGACCAATTCCCGAAACAGACAAAAAGTTTGCTCTAATTCTAATCCACCTGGAACAGGAGTACCTGTACTTGGGCAGAGTTTTGGATCTAGACCATCGACATCAAAGCTAATATAAACATACTCAGGTAAATGATTGACAATTTCTCGGCATAAATCAATCCAAGTTTGTCCAGAGTAAAGCTGTTGTTTGATGGCTGGGTCGTAATAAGCGATAATGCGATCGCTAGATTGGTCAATCATTTGCACTTCATCATGACTAATATCACGCAAACCCACCTGCACCAGCTTGGAAATTTGCGGTATTTTCATCGCATTAAACATAATCGACGCATGAGAAAACTCAAATCCCTCATAAGCATCGCGTAAATCTGCGTGGGCATCAATATGTAAAATGCCATAGTTGGCGTAGTTAGCCGCCAATGCTTGGAAATAACCTAAAGGCGAACTGTGATCTCCACCAATGACTGCAACTTGCTTACCATTATTAATTGCTTCTTGACAATTTTTAAACAGCCATTGATTAACTTGTTGACTAGCCTGATTAATTTCTGTCAAGACAGGTATTAAATCTGGCATATCAGAAAGTGACTTCCCTTGAGCTAATCGCTCAATAATTTTTGCTGCTAAGGTGCGGTAGTATGTATTCTTCTCTAAAATATCCTGGGGAATTTCCACCATGAAAATTCCTTGCTTCCAACCATCAGGGTTATCAAAATCGAACAAATCCAGTTGAGTTGAAGCATCTAGAATTCGCTGTGGGCCATTAGCAGTACCAGCACCGTATGAAACAGTGACTTCCCAAGGCACACCAAAGACAATCAAGTTTGCAGACTCATAATCGCAGGGTAAACCTAAGAGGTTGCCATTTATTTCACCTACGCCGCTGGGATTGTAGTCTTTTAATTGATTACTCATTTTTTTATTACTGAATCGGTATTCTAGTAGTCTGTCCCATTAAATATAATGGGTGAACTCATTCTTAACTTTTCTTCCTTTGCGCTCTTTGCGTCCTTCTTGCTTCTCCGTAGGAGTATGCGGTTCGTTCTTTTATCCCTCAAAATTAATGGGACAGACTACTAAGGTCAAGTTTTTTGAGTTTTCACGTATAACATCCTAGCAAATTCCTGATTTTACAAGACTCTGGAGATATTTTATGAACAGCCCAGTTTACCAAACTGTGATTGTCGGTGGTGGCTTCACCGGCTTATTTACCGCCTTAAACCTAGCTCACGAACATTATCCTCGCTCTGTAATTTTGATCGATCAAAATGAGCGCTTTTGTTTTAAGCCGTTACTCTACGAATATTTCAGTAGCGAGATGGATGCTTTTCAAGTAGTACCGCGTTTTTCGGAATTGCTTAAAGGTAGTGGAGTCATCTTTGTTCAAGATGCAGTGGAATCTATAGACTTACATCAAAAACAAGTCAAATTAGCTTCGGGAGACTCCTACAACTACAGTAATTTAGTATTAGCTTTGGGTAGTGTTACTGGTTATCATCATCTTGAAGGTGCTAAAGAATATGCTTTTCCATTTTGGACAGAAGCCGATGCGATCGCTCTTGACCAACATTTAGGCGACTGTTTGCAAAAAGCAATCCAAACTGAAGATATAGAACAACGTCGTCAACTGTTAACAGTAGTAATCGTTGGTGGTGGTGCAAGTGGTATAGAAATGGCAGCTACACTAGCTGATTTAGTGCCACATTGGTATACCGCTTTGGGAGGAAATTCTGATGAAATTCGAGTGGTACTGCTCAATCACGGTCAAGAAATCCTCAATGGTGATGTTAACGATCCTCTGCGCCCAATTGCTGAAAAAGAATTACAAAAACGCACGATTCCAATTGAAATTATCAGAGGTGCAGAAGCCACTAAGATTCGTGCTAACGCCATTGAATATAAGCACAATGAGCAAATTGAGACGTTGCCAACGAATACCACAATCTGGACAGCTGGTACTTCTATTCATCCACTAATTAAAGATTTACCAATTTCTCAAGAACATCGGGATCGTCGCGATCGCCTCCTAGTTACTTCCACAATGCAACTACTGGACTTTCCAGAAGTCTTTGCCGGCGGGGATTGTGCAGCAGTTCCAGATAACTCACTACCGCCAACAGCCCAAGTTGCTTATCAACAAGGAGCCAATATTGCCCAAAATTTGAAAGCGATCGCTTTCGGCGAAGAACTCAAACCAGCAAAGGTAAATATCCGTGGAACTCTCTTAAAATTGGGGTTAAATAATGCTGCTGCTAACCTTTTCAATGTTTTTGAAGTTGCAGGCGAATCAGGGCATTTAATCCGCCAAGGCACTTATTTAACGCTATTACCGACACCAATTCATGATTTCAAAGCTGCTAGTGAATGGTTAGATGAAGAGATTTTTCACCGTCACCTTGACCCCCATGATGTGGGCAAAAAACTTGTCCAAGCAGTGGAAGTAGTTGGCGCAGGAGTTATGGGCGTTTTAGCTGCCAGAAAACTACTAAAAATGCTGGGGAATAAAAGTAGTGTAACCTAAGGTTGTTGCGTAAGTCCTAATATTGTGAAACCATAGCTTGTGACTTGCTAATACAACTGCAACTAGCCTATTTCTAGCCTCACCTAGAAAAAAGTACTGGTACTGGTAACAATCATGACGCGATCTCCAAATTCAGGAAACAATCAGGAACCATCTAATCCTCGTCTGTGGCTCCTGCTTTTACGACGTACCAGTTTAGCTGTAGGTGGGGTTTTGCTAGTTGGAATTATAGTTGGTTTTTGGTGGGCAAGAAGTTATGTATATAAAGATTTAGCCCCGTTAGTACAGCAAAATCTCCAACAATTGTTGGGTCGTCCAGTCAAAGTTGGGGAAGTTGAACGTTTTTCGCTAACTAGTCTGAGATTTAGCTCTCTATCGATACCAGCAACTCCCACCGATAAAGATCGGGTGTTAGTAAAAGCTTTAGAGGTGCAGTTCTCGCCATTGCAACTTCTCTTTACCCGAAAACTAGCATTAAATGTCACCTTAATTCAGCCTAATGTCTACATTCAACAGGATAAAGATAGTCGTTGGGTGACAACCCAAATTAAGGCTGGGGGAGGACAAGGCTTGATTCAAATTGAGTTGCAAACACTGCAAATTCAAGATGGCGATGTCGAGTTGATGCCATTCGCTGCACCGACGAAACCGAAAGGCTCAGTAATATTAGATCATGTTGGTGGTGTTGCCCGATTTTCAGACCAAAATCAAAGGATTGGTTATGACATCAATACTCAACTCACCAAGGGAGGCGCTGTTAAAATTGTTGGCGAAACCCAAATAAAAGCTCAACAAACTAACCTCCAACTACAAGCACAAAATTTACAAGCATCTGATATTACTCGATTAATTCAGTTACCGATCGCTTTGCAATCAGGATATTTAAATGCTGATTTAGGCGTTCAGATTCCACCAAAACTGTCAGACATCGCAATTACAGGAACAGCGACAGCTAATCAAATCACTGCCAAAATCCCCAATATTCCTCAGCAAATTTCTAATTTTAATGGGAGATTTCTATTTCAAGGTCAGACAGTTGCTTTAGATAATTTGAGTACGAACTTTGGCAAAGTTCCCATCCTGGCTAATGGAACAATTAATTCTCAAACAGGTTTTAATGTTGCCGCTCAGATCAAACCAGTTAGTGCGAAAAATATCTTAGATACTCTGAAAGTCAATTCGTCAGTCCCAGCTAGTGGCGAAATTCAAGCCAATATTCAGGTATTAGGTCTACTTCAGCAACCTGTCCTCACTGGTACAGTAAGCAATACCAAACCTATTCAAATTGACCGCCTTCAATTTAAAAGTATCAACACTGATTTCCGGTTGAATGTCTCTCAAACTGCATCTCAACTTGCTGTCTCCAATCTGAAAATAGTCCCCGCAGCTGGTGGTCAAATTATAGGTGGTGGTCAAGCTAATCTAGGAATCAAAGATAGAGTAATATTTAATGCTCAAGCTGATGGGATATCAGGAGATATACTAGCACGCAGCTATGGTGTGACTCTACCGATCGCAGTTGGCAATGTTTCTGCAAAAGCTCAAATTTCTGGCTCACTTAGCAAACAACCCTTGAACCTTAATGTTTCCAATGTTCGGGTAACACCAGCAGCCGGAGGGCAAATCACGGCTAATGGTCAAATTCAACTAGCTCCCCAAGGTCAAGTAGGTGTAAATATACTAGCTCAAGGTATCCCAGGAAATGCGATCGCTCAAGCTTATGGTATATCAACGCCAATTAATGTTGGTGGTATATCTGCGAACGCGAAAATTTCTGGTTCTCTGGGTACACCGTTAAACGTCAATATTTCTCGCGTTCAAGCAAATCCAGATGTGGGAGGGCAAGTTACAGCTAGCGGTCAAGTTCAGCTTGCACCCCAAGGTAGGGTAGCGTTGAATGTGCAAGCAAAAAATATACCAGGGGATGCGATCGCACAAGCCTACAATTCCTCACCCTCCATTACCATTGGGAATGTTTCAGCAAATGCCAATATTTCCGGTACTTTGAGCAACTTGCAAACAGTCGCACGAGTGCAAGCGCCCAACGCCACCTATCCCACAACCGGACGGGTTGTTGTTACCAAACAAGGAGAGAATATCCTTTTCCCCGATGCGGTTTTGAACGTCGCAGGCGGGACAATTCGAGCCAGAGGTGAAGTTGCTCAAGAACGTTGGCAAGGGGGTGTCCAAACTTCTCAAATTCAACTCAACCGGTTCTCACCACAACTACGAGGACGGCTCAATAGTAATATTCAGTTGGCAGGCACAACAAAATCTTTCCAGCTTGCTGATATTCGCGCCGCCGGACAAATCCGCCTATCCCAAGGGGTAGCGTTGCTGGCAAAACCGCTCACCGCTCAATTTCAGTGGAATGGACAGCAGATTATCGTTGAAAACGCAAGTACCCCAGGATTGAGTGCGAATGGTGCGATCGCTATTCAGTCTCCCCCAACTGGCGCACCTCAAATTGCCGGATTTGATTTAAATGTACTGGCGCAGAATTTCAACTTACAAAATACTGGCTTTAAAGTTCCTGGGGACGTAGCAATAGCAGGACGACTAGATTTTAATGGAAAAGTTACAGGTACTCCAGATGTACCGCAAGCTAAGGGGAATATCCGACTGCGGAATTTCAATGTCAGTAACTTGGCCTTTGACCGACTTTTAACTGGAAACGTGAATTTTCAAGGCGGACAAGGAGGAAGTCTGCGATTAGCTGGGAAACAAGATCGGATTGCGCTTAACTTAGGCGCAGATTATCGTCCCACTTCATTTTTAGTTAAACGCGATGAGGCAGTTACTACGGGTAGAACTGAGGGAGATAACTTGATAATCAACGCCCAACAGTTTCCCATCGCTCTGGTTGGCGGCTTTTTACCTAACAATCAATTGAAACCTTTGGCGGGACAATTATCGGGTAATTTAGTTGTCAATCTGAATAATTATGCCATTGCGGGGGATGTGGCGATCGCAGGGCCTCGTGTTGCCAGAGTTGCAGCCGATGAATTTCGCGGCAGGATTAATTATGCCGATGGTACTGCTAGCTTGGCTAATGGTCTATTGCGGATTGGCGATAGCAACATCGCTCTCAGTGGCAATGTGCAAGCAGGGAATGACCCAAAATTCCAATTCCAAGCTAATTTTGCTCAAGCCAAAATCCAGAGACTTTTACAAGCGTTTAATATCTTCGACTTTCAAGACCTTGGTAGCGGGTTGCAGCCTCCCACCTTAGCGGGAGCCGAAGCACTTAACACCGAGTCTATCAGTTTGCCCAATGCAGATTTGAAAACACAGCTAGCATACTTCTCGAATCTTACAGCAGCCAATGCCAAACAACAGCAAGTAGAAACAAAACAAACTCGATCTTTGCCTAGCCTTGCAGAATTAACAGGTGCTTTAAGCGGAGCAATTACAGCCAATGGCTCGTTAAAATCTGGGTTGAATGTCGGCTTTAATTTTCAAGGTGCAAACTGGCAATGGGGTGAATATTCCATCAATCAAGTAGTTGCTCAAGGCAATTTCGCCGATGGTATCGTCACACTTTCGCCCTTGAGTATTGGGATAAATCAAGGACTAGTGGCTTTTTCAGGACAGTTAGGAACTGAGCAACTATCTGGAAAGTTGAATGTAGCAAGTTTACCTCTATCACTTTTAGAACCTTTTATCGAAAAATATCCCATAGATATCACTGGTAATGTCAATGCTGATGCCACCATAGCGGGTAGTTTACAAGACCCTAGTGCAAAAGGCAAAGTAACTTTAGCTGATGCGACTCTTAACAAACAACCTGTGCAAACAGGAGAAGTGAACTTTGATTACAACAAAGCTCGTTTGAATTTTGATAGTACCCTGCTAGTGACAGGAACGCAGCCAGTCGCCATTACAGGTAGCGTACCGGCTCCCTTACCTTTTGCTGACGTGCAACCGGATAGCAATCAAATCAGCATCAACGCCAATGTGCAAAATGAAGGATTAGCACTATTAAATCTGTTGACTAACAATCAAGTTGCTTGGGTAGACGGTCAAGGAAAAGTAGATTTAAATATTCAAGGTACTTTAAACGAACCAATTATTAACGGAAATGCCACACTTAATAATGCTACCTTTCGCGCTCAAGCTTTATCCGATCCCCTCACGAATGTTACTGGAACAGCGCAATTTAATGGTAGTACGGTAAGCGTTGAAAATATCCAAGGTAATTATAATCAAGGACAGGTGACTGCATCAGGCATCCTGCCAATTTTTGATTCTCAGCAAGCCGCAGCGAATCCTCTAACAGTATCAATCGCAGACAAACTCAATTTTAAGCTTGCAGGATTGTATGAAGGTGGTGTCGGTGGTGATATCGTGATTCGGGGAACAGCGTTAAAACCTGTAATTGGTGGAGAGATTAAACTGAGTGATGGTCAGGTGATTATTGGAAACTCGGCTACTGCTAATAAAAAACCAGCAGCGACAGCAGAGGCTAATACTAACGTCATAAATCTAAATAGACAAGAGGTTAACCCTAACGCTACACCGACAGCAGAGAATAGCGCTAACCCAGTAGTTACAGCAGACGGAAGCGCTAACCCAGTGGCGACAGCAGGCGGAAGCACTAGCGCAGCAACTCCACCCAATCTACCGATAAAATTTGCAGATTTAAAGTTGATTTTAGACAAGGATATTCGTGTTACCACTCAGTCTTTACTAAGCTTTGTACCAGGAGGAGCCGCATTGAGTCAGCCCCTATTGAGCTTTGACGCTAAAGGCGATTTGACCATTAATGGTACATTAGCCAAGCCGCTTCCTGAAGGAGTCATTCGTTTGACAGGAGGAAGAGTCAGCTTATTTTCTACTGAGTTCACCTTAGCACGGGGCTACGAACAAACTGCGCGATTTATTCCAAGTCAAGGACTTGACCCGACTTTGGATGTCCGACTGACTGCAATTGTACCGGAAGCATCAGCAATAAACAGTCGAATTTTGGAATCACCACTGTCTGCGGAAGTCAGCGATGCTTCTGTAAACAACTTTGGAACTTTACGTACCGTTACCGTTCAAGCTACTGTAAACGGGCCAGCTAGTGAATTGGGCGACAATTTAGAATTAACGAGTCAACCTAGCCGTAGTAAAGGAGAAATAGTTGCTCTGCTGGGTGGCTCAATTCTCGGTTCTTTCGGTCAAACAGATGCAGGCCAAGGGCTGACTAATTTCGCTAGTTCTACCATTTTAGGTAGTTTACAAGGAACTATTACTGCGATCGGACAGGCTGTTGGTTTTAGTGAATTTCGGATATTTCCGACTCCATCTACCAATGAAACAACAAGAACTTCAGTTCTTAATTTATCAGCAGAAGGTGTGTTTAACATCAATAGAAATTTCTCTGCCTCTTTATCACGCGCTCTTTCTAGCGATGACTCTTTCCGTTACAACGTGCTTTATCGACTCAATGACGAAATTCTCATGCGAGGCTCAACTAATTTGGGGGATGAAAATCAATTTCAAGTTGAGTATGAAACCCTATTTTAGAGGATGTATGAGGAACGAACCGCAAAGGCGCAAAGGACACAAAGAAGAAAGAAAGTTTGGCGCAGTTTCACAAAGAAATGGTATCAGCGATTAAGCAGACTTGATATGACATAACTTTTAGTGTTCTCCTCGCAGGTGTCGATTAAAAAATCTTGTAAGTTGATGCCAAGCATCTTCCGCCGCCAAGGGATTGTAGTCGGATCGTTCGTGACAAAAGAAACCATGCCCCGCATCGGGATAAACTTTTAGGGTGTAGTCTTTGCCCAGTTCTTGAAACCGCGATTTTATTTGTTGAATGCGATCGCCTAAAATAAACTGATCAGTTCCACCAAAAAATAGATAGATAGGTACTGTAATATCTTTCACTGCATCAATCCACTCATCAGCAACCATACCGTAGAAGGGAGCCGCTGCGGCAATTTCCTTTGATAACTTACAAGCTGTGAAAAAGGTTAAACCGCCACCCAGACAGAATCCGGTTACGCCGATGCGATGGGGGTTCACTGCTGGGTGTGACTTTAAATAGGCTAATGCGGCTCGAATATCGTTTACCATTGGCTGGCCGAAATCCAAGCGCCACATCATGGCCATTGCCCGATCAACTTCGTCGTAGCCAAATTTGTTGTCGGGCAACTCGCGGTAATATAGATCGGGGATGATGACTACATATCCTTCATGAGCGATTCGGGCTGCTACATCTTGAATATGTGACGTTAAGCCAAATGCCTCCATCAGCAGTAGAATGGCAGACTGAGGCTCAGGATGAGTTGGTGTAAACAAAACAGCGGGCATCTGTCCATCTGGTGTGGAAATTAACACCTTGGTTTGTTCAATTGGCATTCTTCTTTCTCCGATAGAATCTGTTGTTAATAGCTTAAAAATTAGCAATTGAGGATTCTAGAAGAAAGTTGCGGGATTTTAGTATATTATTGCGATCGCTCTTGTCGGAGTTGTTTTGGTGTGACACCAACCTGGCGTTTAAAGCATTTAGTCAAATGGCTTTGATCGGAAAAACCTGTTTGCGTTGCAATATCCGCAATGCTCAGATTGCTGTGCTGTAACAAATGTTTTGCCTTTTCAATTCGGCGTTGTAGGATGTATTGGTGGGGTGTGATTCCCATCCGTTGCTTAAACAGACGTAGAAAATAGTAGGGACTAAGTTGTGCGATCGCACTCAATTCAATCAACTTCAAGTCTTGATAGAGATAGTCATGAATATAGTCTGTGATTTTTTGCAGCGTTCCTTGAGATAATCCATCTGAATAACTAGAAAGCTTTGGTTGCGTGCTGCAATAGTTCCGTAAAAGGTGAATTGCTAATGTTGTTTTGAGACTGTCAATCAGCAAATCACCGCCAATTTTACCTGACTCTAATTCATCTCTCAAACTCGAAAAAATTCCTTGAATTAGCACATCTTGCTGACTCATAAACCGAGGCGTGAGTTCAATTCTGCCACCAACAAAATCCTGACCCACCAGTTGGAGAAGTGCAGGTTCAATTGCCAAAACCATAAACTCAACTGAAGTATTCCAGTTACAGCGATGGGAAATCCCCGCCGGAATTATTGCAATATCTCCATCTCTGCGCCTTTCTGGCTCCAGCTTTCCATCTAACCATCGCTCTCCTGAAGCCATTTTGCGATCTTGTAGTTCTCCTGGTGAGGCAAGAAGCCCACAAGCAATGACATGCATCGTATGTTGATGTTCCGCGATTTCAAATTTTGGCTGTTGGTAAACTTCTAGATGCAGGTGACTCCACCCAGAACTTGAGAGAATAGAGGATTTCGGCAATAGTGAATTAGCAGCATTCTCTTGGCGATAATCAATAACTGGCACTTTCATTTTATTGAAGGAGGCAGGGGGAGCATTCGAGCTTGGATGTGGCTATTGTGGGGTGGGCATCTTGCCCGCCCTATGAACTGGGCGGGCAAGATGCCCACCCCACAGGAGTTAATTGGATATTTTTTTATATGGAAGTCCCTAATCGCCTGGGCTTTTCAAACAACCTCTTAAACCCTGGCTCGATAATCAACTTTTTGAAAGAAATAAATGTTGCTTTACCACATCTAGGCGCGAACAGTTCCAATAATCGATATGGGAGACAATCAAACCATCAGAATTAAGACCTAATTCACTCCAACCAGGAATAGAGATCCTTGGTTTCCAAGGGAGAGGAGTATTCCAACTGAGTGTCCACTCAGTTTTGATTGTGTCTCCTAAACGTTGAATATTATGTACATCCATCTTGGGATTTAAAAACCAAGTTTGGATAAAATTAATCATTTCTTTATAACGTTTAACACCACGAAATTTATTCAGCGGGTCTTGAAAATAAACGTCTGGAGCATAAATATTATAAGTTTGATTGACTGGGAATCTTTGATAGTCTTCTTTGAGGATTTCAATGATATCCATGAGAAATAAATATATCTGTAAATTGGTTTAATATGAAAACTGAAAAATGGAAATTAACCTTCATTCCATAAACGTTCTAACTGACGCCGCCAAGCACTTAGGACTTCTTCTCGCCCTTCTGAGGTTTGATTGATTTCGCCCATCATTCCTTCTGCGTAAAAGCGTTCTAAGCTTTGCATAGTCGCTTGCAGAGATTGCCCTTGCTGTTTTGCTGCCTGAATAATTTGCCGGATGCGGCTTTCAATTAGTCGATTAAAGACATTATCTAATCTGGCTTGATAGAGAGATGCAAGTCGGTTAATTGCATTGGACAAATCTGCACTGACTAAAGTGCTACTGTGATGTTGAAACACCCCCCAAATTACCCCTTCATACAAAGCGTAACGTACTTCTTGAGTGTCATCGAAGTTAGCTTCTAGAAACTGTTCTAAAAATGGCTGGGCTTCTTGGATGGGCGCAATAGGCAGTAAAACTCGCAGCCAAGTATTATCTTCGGAAAGCAGCACTAACAGCCGAAAAGTAGGAGTGTCTACTTGCCACGATCCAGGAGCAATGACTAGAACAGCCGATGTACCAAATAATTCTGTGAGCGTAGCCGCAATTTCTTCAGGTGTCATAACCCTTTATTTATATATAGCCTCTAGGTTAGCGCAGAGGTGTATCAGCGTGTTCAATCGCTCCCATTAGTTTTAATGCTACGCGCTGTGCTGACGTTAGCCCTGTTACACCTGTGATATTCAGCCCTGCACACAGTTTATAGCTAATTACCCGCAGACAGTCGCCAGTAGTTGCATCCCAAATACGGATGGTTTCATCAAAACTGCCACTGACAATCCACTGACCGTCGGGGAAAAACGCCACTGAATAGACCCCAGAATCATGCCCGACAAAGGGTTGACCAATGGGCTGACCATTCACATCCCACAACCGTACTGTGTTGTCATTACTGCCACTGACAATCCGCTGACAGTCGGGGGAAAACGCCACTGAATTGACCCTAGAATCATGCCCGACAAAGGGTTGACCAATGGGCTGACCATTCACATCCCACAACCGTACTGTCTTATCATCACTGCCACTGACAATCCGCTGACAGTCGGGGGAAAACGCCACTGAATTGACCCAATTTTTATGACCGACAAAGGATTGACCAATGGGCTGACCATTCACATCCCACAACCGTACTGTGTTGTCATTACTGCCACTGACAATCCGCTGACAGTCGGGGGAAAACGCCACTGAATTGACCCTAGAATCATGCCCGACAAAGGGTTGAGCAATGGGCTGACCATTCACATCCCACAACCGTACTGTCTTATCATCACTGCCACTGACAATTCGCTGACCGTCGGGGGAAAACGCCACTGAATAGACCAGGTTTTTATGCCCGACAAAGGGTTGACCAATGGGCTGACCATTCACATCCCACAACCGTACTGTCTTGTCATCACTGCCACTGACAATTCGCTGACCGTCGGGGGAAAACGCCACTGAATTGACCAGATTTTTATGCCCGACAAAGGGTTGACTAATGGGTTGACCATTCACATCCCACAACCGTACTGTGTTGTCATTACTGCCACTAACAATCCGCTGACCGTCGGGGGAAAACGCCACTGAATTAACCCTAGAATCATGCCCGACAAAGGGTTGACTAATGGGCTGACCATTCACATCCCACAACCGTACTGTCTTGTCATTACTGCCACTAACAATCCGCTGACAGTCGGGGGAAAACGCCACTGAATTGACCCAATTTTTATGCCCGACAAAGGATTGACCAATGGGCTGACCATTCACATCCCACAACCGTACTGTCTTGTCATTACTGCCACTGACAATCCGCTGACAGTCGGGGGAAAACGCCACTGAATTGACCCTAGAATCATGCCCGACAAAAGGTTGACCAATGGGCTGACCATTCACATCCCACAACCGTACTGTCTTGTCATCACTGCCACTAACAATTCGCTGACCGTCGGGGGAAAACGCCACTGAATAGACCCAATTTTTATGCCCGACAAAGGGTTGACCAATGGGCTGACCATTCACATCCCACAACCGTACTGTCTTGTCATTACTGCCACTGACAATCCGCTGACCGTCGGGGGAAAACGCCACTGAATTGACCAGATTTTTATGCCCGACAAAGGGTTGACCAATGGGCTGACCATTCACATCCCACAACCGTACTGTCTTGTCATTACTGCCACTGATAATCCGCTGACCGTCGGGGGAAAACGCCACTGAATTGACCAGATTTTTATGCCCGACAAAGGGTTGACCAATGGGCTGACCATTCACATCCCACAACCGTACTGTCTTGTCATTACTGCCACTGACAATCCGCTGACCGTCGGGGGAAAACGCCACTGAATTGACCCTAGAATTATGCCCTTGAAGGAACAATAAGACTCTGCCAGAGGATGCTTCCCAAACCTGTACAGTACCCTTACTATCTCCAATCACCAATTTTTTGCCATCAGCACTAAATGCCACCGACAAGACCGTTCCTAGAACTGGCGCAAAGACCGAGTTCGTCAGATCCGCTTCCATCAAATTTATCCACCGCAAGCTGGCATTAGCAAAGTTTACGTCTGTAATAACAGTATGGCTGAGATCAGAATTTTCTAGACTATAAGGATTTCTTCCTATTAGTAATTTCACCAGGTTGCCACCCATATAACCCACCTGAGTCTGAGTTCTGCCACGGGTTGACTGAATTAGTGTAAGCAACCGTTGTTTAAATACTTGCTCATTTAACATTGGCACAGCTAAATCCAGTACAGCTTTTGCTAAGGGAGCCGTACCAAAATAATTAGATAATTTTTCTAAAGATGCTTTGGCGAATGAATTTAGCGGTGCGATTGGGAGCGGTTGCTTATCTTCCCCGCATTGTCGTTGAAAGTATTCTGACCAAGTGTAATCTTGTGGTGGAACAGTATCTAAATGAGACTGTGCTTGAGCCAGTTCTGTGAAATCGCGAGCTAAAAGGCCTAACTCTGCCACCAGCTTGTAGGCAGCAAAAAATTCCAATAACGAACGATGGGCGGGGCTGTAGTCTCCTTCCGCATTACGGATCAGCATTGTTTGCCCCATCATGTCGAAATGCCAGTGGTCTAAATCTTTTTCTTCCTCGACTACAGAACCAAATAAACGCCGAATCCGGTCGGGAAATTCTTTGTAGTTCATGCTCATCTGGTCTGTTGAGAGCATTTCCCAGGACAACTCACACAAAAAATAGAGCTTGTCTGCCAATGAGGTAAAGGTACGGTTGGTTTTGATATCTCTCTCCATTTTGTGCCGCACAGCATATAAATATACCCGTGATATATCTACTGGCTTGCCCGCCTCAATCTCTGGCAAAGCTTCTATAATTAGTTCCGTCATTACGGGACGACGTGCCAAATCCCGCAATGTCGGATTACTCATTATCTGTTCTACGGTTTCTGGTTCAGCACGAAACGCTAATACTTGCCGAATTTGCTCGTCATCAAATTTTTCTAATTCCAGCACTTCAAAGCGCGGTGTCTCTAGAGGCAAGTTAATTGTAGAAGCTTGCAACTCTGCACTTAGCAAAGCCCTTCCTTGTTTAGCTTCTGGGAAATGTTCGGTGCGACAGGTGAGAATTACCTTTGCCCCTGGTACTACTACTTTGGCTAGTTCCCAGAAGTTGTTGATCATCTCTTGGCGATTGACTCTAGCTGCCATTTCATCAAAGCCATCAAAAATCAACAACACTTTACCCATGCGGTTGAGTTGCTCAAAAGCAGAATAACCAGGCAGTGGGATTTCATGCTTGCGAAAAAAGAATTCCGAAAATAGCGATTCTACACTGACTGCTTTGGCATAGTCCCGTAAAGGAATGACTAATGGTAGACGTGGACGTTCTACTCCCCGGCGTTGAGCATCCCGATAGCGTTGCAGGGCAGTCCAGGCATAATGCAACCCAAACCAGGTTTTGCCAGTGCCAAATTCACCCAAAACAGAAAGGTGTTCTTTGGCAGGATCATCAAGCCAGCGCTCAACATAACCATCAATCCCACCATCAGTTTGATCGTAGCGGCTCATACCCATTTTCTGCTTTGAGGTGGGATCAAATTCCTCTTTGGTACAAGCTAGGGGTACATAAGTGCGGTCAATTCCCCGTTGCTTGATTTCATTTTCTAACCAGTTGAGGTAGACATTAAAATCGGCATCCCTATCCAGCAACTCATCAAGGGTGTAGCAAAATAAATTTTGATTTTCTTGCTTGCTCACCTCATCTTTAGCAGCGCGACTGACACGGCGATTGGTGATTAGCCAACCTATATCTGTTTTTCGAGCATTTACTGACTGTCGCAAGGCAGCAACATCTGCCATTCCGGCTTCTCCTGTAATGCCGCGCACCAAAACTCGGTTATACCCCTTTTTCTCTATAGGGTTATTGACATTAATAATCCACTCAAAATAATTTTCATTGCTAATTTCACCTTTTTCAAAGCCATAACGTAGGGCAGTGAACCAAGCCCGTAATTGCTCTGCTAATTTATCTGTCTGATTTGGTTGACTCGGAGTTTGTACAGTAGATTGAACAGGTTGTTTATTTGTTGTTTCTTTCCTAAAAAAGAGATTAATACACCCCAAGTTGTTAGAGATGAATTTTTGGGGTGCTGTTTCTAATTCCTGCCGCAAGAATGTTACTAGTGTTTCGTTCGTGACCCATTGGTTAGATACATCAGCCAAGTCAAATCCGCGCAAAATCGCGCTAGTGAGTACGCTGCTAGCTCCGCTCACGTTTTCATGGGCTAGCTCAAATTCTCTAGAAGCGGCAATAAAACAGCGATCGCGTGTATTTCCGCGATCGCCTGGATCGGCTTCTGTAAAATTGAGTAGTTCCCCACTGTAACAACAGTCCAACCAAATAATCTGCTGCCTTACTGGGCTGTCTTGCAATAAATCACGCAGCCACTTTAATCGCAGTCCCCAGTTCCCATCACAATCGGTATCACTAGTAGCTAGAAAACCTTCTTTGCGCCGACCTTTACGAAGACCATGCCCAGAAAAATAAAAAAGGGCTGTATCTGGAACGCTTCTGCCTTCAGGATCAAATAGTTCCTCTAAAGCCTTCTCTAAATCTGCCACCTTGACTTCCTGGTTTGGTGATATGCGTGGTGCATCACCTTCAAACGGATCTAGGAATTGTGGCAATCGCTTGACACGAAAATTTCCAGCTTCACTGAGTCGCTTGGCGATCGCTTCAGCATCGTTAGCAGGCGATCGTAACGCTGACAATCCTGGAATATTATACTTATTAATACCAACAACTAAAGCATCCTTACTCATTAATATGCGGCTTTTTGTAAAAGTTCTGGAAAATTTATCAATATCCTAGCTATTGTTTGATTTTAACTGTATTTTCACAGGTAAGAATCGAGTAAATATTCCTTACTAAATATTTACCCATGAGAGTCACTTTTCCTTTAGAGGCGTAAATATTGGTCTGTCGCCATCTAAACCTCGTAACAAATAAATTGTCAATTGCTGACCTAATTCTTTTTCTTGCTTCGGATTAATAGGTATTCGCCAACGAAGAGATTTGTAAAGTTCTAAGCGATACAAATCAAACGCAGATTCCAATAAATTACAGTAGACACTTGCGGCATCAACTGCCCAGTAATAAGCAAAGATTGCTCCCAGAAAAGCAGCAGGGATAGCCCACCAAGCCCAAACAGTCCAAACGAGAAACAGCAAACTCCACAGCCAAAAACGGGCTGCTGTATTCAGATTTGACCGTGCTTCCTGTAATTCTTTCTTCACTCCATCCGGTAATAGTAGCCAGAGGCGAGACCAGCAAATTACAGCATCTAAGCCATACTTATCAGAAGGGCGGCTTTCAGATGCTCTGAGAATATTACCTAACTTTGTAGGCATTAACCTATTAAGTTGAGATGGAAACTGCATAAGTTGTCCATCCAGCGTTACATATTCTTCTAATTCTTCGTCAGTTATTTGTTTATTTTTTTGATTAGCCAGAGTTTGCCAACGATTTTCTTTTCGTTTAAATTCATGCTTTTTTTGCTGTATCATCCAGCGTCGTAAGAAAAGTAGGGGAGACAGCCAACTAGGCCAATAGCCTTCTAAAAATCTGAGAATAAATAAATCGAACCTTTGAACCACAAAAGCTGAGACAGCAATAATCAGCAAACCACTTACCATCACAGCAATCAACAAAGATTCTGATTGCAGTTTAAGCCAGTCTTCCAAGGGTTTTCTACCAAAACGCCACACCCAAGCTAGTAATCCCCCAATCCAGAAAACAAAGGCTGGTGTTAGTATGTTCGCAGCCCAGTTTTCTGCCAGCTTTCCACCCAGACTTTCCAAAAATTTGGTTGGCATATTTTGTAACTAATCAGCAGGTATTAGTGGGACATTGTGAGTCGGACAGTTTGGTATCTTTGCTCCGACAACGCGACGATACCAAGTATAATCGTCCCCTTCAGGACATCTATATTTTGAAGCGGATATTGGTTGACTTTTACCTGGAAGTTCTTCAAAACCTTTTGATACCTGTTTTTTACTGAGAAACTCAGCTATCCAGTTGCGAGTATCTGGGTAACTTTTGAGCATTGCTAAAATCGGTTCATGAACTGGCTCCCCTGCTTTAGCTTGTGCCAATAGTTCAGACAATTGGCGGTCTACTTGAACCGCATCATCTCCTAAAATTTCTGGAAGAAGGGGACGAATCGAGCGACTTCCCTCTAGAATATCTTCAGGTTCAAACACCACAATTTCAAACCTCATTATGTAAAATTAATGGCTAATTCTTTTACATATACACTGAAACAGATTAACATAATTAATTTTTGAGCATAGATAAAGGAAAATTTTTAGTCCAAAAACATAATGGGGCACACAGTTAGCTGTACGCCCCCACGAATGAATGTATTCCACTGAATTGAAATATGTGATTTAAATGATCGAATTGCTCAAAAACACGATGCCGATCGCACACAAAGCGAAGCCAGCAATGCTCATTTTCCAGGATAAAATTCGGTTGATTTCTCCCATACCCATCCCAACACCAATTTCTCTAGCACTCATGGCAACTGCAAACAGAGTTAAGGTAATACCTAGTATATATGCAACTACTGGTATTATTCCTACACTAATAATAGATTCAGCATTCGCGTAACCCTGAAATAAACCAGCACTAATGCCCACCAGAGCAAGCACCAGAAAGTTTAGTTGATTTGGCATCATCAGCATAGTACCAAAAACAATGGTAGAAATAGCGATGGCTATTTCTGTGCCTGGTAAATCTAGCTGCAATAAATGAATTACAATGCCCAAAACTGTTGCGAAGATAAAACATCCAGCGATCGCAGCGCCACGAACAAATACAGATGAGAGTAAGCCAATCGCCACAATACCAACTAAGCAATTTAAGCTAATTACTGGATCTGCCAATCCCCAGAGAAAGCCTTCCCAGGCGTTAGAGATGGCGTGGTCAACTGGTGTACCACTCAATGAACTCAGTAAGCTAATTAAAACTAAAGCTGCGATCGCCCCAATATGTCGATGCATTAACTTCGAGGTATGAAGTTCCTTTGAGACAGAGGATTCTGATAATTTAGTCTTGAACATCACTATAGTCCAAATTAGTTTTTTCGGTAATCTATACTACCCATCTACTCCAAAAAACTAACGTAGTAAAAAAAGTATTAGGCAACTGGAAGTCGCCCGATGAGTAATAAGGGACTGACAAATAAAAAAATATTCAATTAACTCTCGTGGGGTGGTCATCTTGCCCGCCCAGTCCATAAGGTGGGCAAGATGCCCACCCCACAATATTGGATAATTTATTTATTGGAGTTCCCTAAATATAGACTTTTCAAACAACCTCCGAGTCGGAGAGGAAAGGTTTTGCGTAGTAATTTTTTTTAGTGGTCTTTTTATTCAGCTAATTAAACAGATACTATATGCAAATCCAGGCTTATTATAAAGCTTCTAACTTCTGAATTGTTCTTCAACCTAGTATTTCTTCCAAAATTGGATGTTCCCCTTTACCTAACTTAAAACTTATCTTAACTGAACTCTATCAAGAAGAAGATTAATCTAGAAAATATCTTCATTGAAAGAGAGAATGAAATTCATCAAATTGCTACTACTTAGTATTACTCTCATCTTTTTTGTATGGACTAATCCGCTACAAGCTAGTCCAATAGCTCAATTGCCAACGCCTTTACCTTCAGTTGCACAACGGGAAACAACATCTCTGCAAAAGTCACAGGATGCATTGACTGTTGCAACTTTTAATGTGGAGAATTTAGACCCTAAAGACAAAGACCAACGCTTTGATAATATTGCTAAAATTATTGGCAATAATTTGAACGCACCAGATGTCATCAGTTTAATTGAAGTTCAGGATAACAACGGGCCAACCAATGATGACGTTGTTAATGCAAATCAGACTTACCAAAAACTGATTGATGCGCTCAAAAATATTGGTAGTCCAACATACGATTTTGTTGATATTCCGCCCAGCGACGATCAAGATGGTGGAGAACCCGGAGGAAATATCCGGGTTGGTTTCTTGTTTCAACCCAGCCGGATAACTCTAGCAAAACTGCCCCAAAAAGGCGGCTCATTAGATGCTGTGACTATTACTCAAGGTGCAAATGGTCTCGATCTCTCGCTTAATCCAGGTCGGATTGATCCCACGAATCCTGCTTTCGATGACAGCCGCAAGCCACTTGTAGCAGAATTTATTTTTAACGAGCAAAAACTGTTTATTATTGCTAATCACTTTGTTTCCAAGCTTGGAGGTTCTCCCAGCGATGTTAAACGAGTCAAACAAGCCGAAATCGTGAATGGATTCGTCGCGCAACTACTGGAAGCTGACCCACAAGCTAAAGTAATTGTACTGGGTGATTTAAACGATTTACCAGATTCCTTAGCTCTGAAGACCTTAGAGGGTAACATTCTAGAAAATCTGACGGATCGTTTACCTGTTAGCGATCGCTTTAGTTTTAAATTCCGTGGAAATAATCAACTTATTGACCATTTGTTAGTCAGTGAAAATCTTTCTCGTGCTGCTCAACCAGAAATTGACATTGTGCATGTTAATGTTGGCTTTCGTCAACCGGCCAGCGACCACGATCCTGTGATTGCAGCGTTTACATTGCCTGCTAATCAGTCCACCTCTGAAAGTATTCCTCCTGTTGTTCAACCTACTCCTACTCCCGCAAGTGATTCGGCGATTATATTGCCTCAATTATCCAAAGTTGCTTTAGTGAAAGAACTCGCTAAGGAGTATACGCCAAGCAAAAGTTTGAATTACGATCGCGCCAGAGATCAAATGTTCGGCGTTATTGACAACCAAGCAGGTATTGTCACAGATATTTATGCTAGTTACCCAATTCGTTTAAGTGGCAATGGTGATCCTAGTCAGGAAGCTGACAAATTAGGACTGAATACCGAACACGTTTGGCCACAAAGTAAAGGCGCCCAAAAAGGTAATGCCAAAAGTGACCTTCACCATCTGTTTCCAGCGCGGGAAGATATTAATACTGAGCGAGGTAATAAACCCTTCGACGATATAGCCGACACAAGTACTAAGAAATGGTATCGAAATGATACTGTCCAATCTACAATTCCTACTAGTGCAATTGACGAGTTTAGCGAATCAGCATCTTCTAAATTTGAGCCTAGAGAGAAAGTAAAAGGGGATATAGCCAGGGCAATTTTCTACTTTTACACTATTTATCGGGATCAGGCTAAGAAAGTAGACGAAAATTACTTTCAGAATCAGCGTCAAACTTTGTGTAAATGGAATCAGCAAGACCTACCTGATATTACTGAGATAGAACGGAGTCATGCGATCGCCCAATTTCAGGGTAATGAAAATCCATTCGTGTTAGATGTCACATTGGCAGAACGAGCCTATTGTAATTCCTAGAGAGTAGGCGATCGCAACTGTGCATTGGTAACAAATGCCTACCCACCCCGGTTTTGGCTTTAGACAAAACCGAGGTGGGGTAACGCGAAGAATGCAGTTCGTTCTCTTAACCCTGCAAAATTAATGGGACAGACCACTAGTGCAGTAATTCCTCAACTTGATGTTGGCTCCACAAAGTTCTATATAAACCTTGTTGTTTTACAAGTTCTAAGTGATTGCCTATCTGTACAATTTTTCCTTTTTCCATCACAAAAATTCGGTCAGCAACCGCTGCTGCTGATAATTGATGCGTGATAAAAATTACTGTTTTGCGTTTAGTATCATCGGAGAGGTTTTTGAGGATTTGTGCGGCTGTTTGATTATCTACACTAGAGAGGGCATCATCCAAAATTAATACTGGAGCATTGACCAGCATAGCCCTAGCTAAAGCAGTACGTTGTCGTTGACCGCCAGAAAGAGTAATACCGCGTTCACCAACAATAGTTTCATATTGCTGGGGAAAATTGTAAATTTCTGATTCAATTTGGGCAAGTTTAGCAACAGATTCTACCTGCTCTTGTTCGCTAACTGGATCGCCGTAACGGATATTATTTTTGATTGTAGTACTAAATAGAAAGCTATCTTGAGGAACGTAGGCGATCGCACCTCTTAAATCTGCCAAAGCAATCTTAGTAATATCCACCCCATCTAAAAACAATTGTCCTGATTCAATATCTAACAAGCGGGGCAAAGCATTGGCCAAAGTTGATTTACCCGAACCAATTGCCCCAACAATAGCAACAGTTTCTCCAGCCGCAATGGTAAAGTTCACATTTGCTAAAGCTGGAGTAGTTGAACCAGGGTAATTGTAAGTGAGATTTTTCGCTGTCAATTCCCCTTTCAGTTCAGCCACCGGCAGATGTATGGCATCGGCTGCATCTTTAATTTTCGGCGTGACAGAAAGAATAGATTCCAGCCTATCAATACTAACTTCACCCCGTTGGTAGGCAGTAATTGTGAATCCTAAAATTGCTGTGGGGAAAGCCAAACGCTCTACATAAATTAGCAGTGCTAAAAAGTCGCCAACCTCAAGCGTCCCAGAAGACATCCGCGCTGTCCCTAGCCAAATGATGATCAGTGAACTGATATTAGCTAGCCCGCCAATTAGCGGAAACAATGTATTTCGGATTTTTGCCAGTTCTAGATTCGCAGTCAATAGCTGCTGATTTTTCTTGGCAAAAGCTCGACGCTCGTTTGCTTCTTGGGCATAGATTTTAATTAAGGCAATGCCACTGATATCCTCCTGAATGAGTTCGCTGATGTCAGAGAGTTGCTCTTGGACTGTTGCTTGTTGTTTACGTAAGCGAGTGCTAAACAGACTCACCAACAAGAACATAAAAGGGTACACTGCCAGGGAGGCTAGTGTGAGATCCACACTAATCGCTAGCATTACTGGCAGTGTCAGAGCATAAGCAAAGGCTGTATTTGCCAAACTCAAGACCGCAAAACCCAACAACCGTTTGATATTGTCTACATCACTGGTAGCCCGACTAATCAAATCGCCAGCAGTATTACTAGCAAAATAAGCAGGCTCCAGCTTGAGTAAGTGTTCAAAAATCCGTTGTTTCAGGTCAAATTCCACTTGACGCCCCACCCCAAATAGCCAAATGCGTGATGCCATTCGCATTAGCCACATCGCCGAACTGAGTAAGACAATGATTACTACATAATGTAATATTTGGTTCCAGTTGAAGGTTGTTGAGAGCTTGTCAACACCAGCACGAATCAACCAAGGGATATAAACGCCCAGTGCATTGACAGACAACAAAGCGAGAATGCCTAAAGATGCCTCCTGCCAATGGGGTCGTAAGTAAGCACTGAGTTTAGCGAGTCGTCGAGATTTTGCCATTAAAGCAATTTTGCAACTTTATCATCCTAGATTAACTGCTAGTCCAAGAAGGCAGCTATGTAGGGGATTGGGGATTGGGGACTGGGAATTGGGGATTGGGAAAGAATGGGGTCTGAATCCCTATTTAAATTTTCTCAATCCCCAGTCTTTAGTTTAATGAAACCCTTGCAAATTCGTAATTCCGAATTTCGGGTAGCGTTACTAAAGCGTTGCATTGCGGTCTTTTTAGTATTTCTTTTTTACTTTATGACCGCTGAACACGCAAGAACCTATAAATTTCAACGAGATAACTTTCCCAAGTTCTGGTTGTCAATTGCAACGTTTCTGCATTTGGTACAAAGTCTTCAAGTCGTAAACCCCGTGTGCGAATATCTTGAGGATTTCCTTGTAAGAAGTAGGGAGGCACTTTCAAATTATAAGAAAGAATGCTATCCCCCATCACATCTGAGATGTTCGCTGTGGTGCTTGGTTGACCTAACGCCACTAGTGTCCCAGATGTTGGTGCAGCAGTTGCTACATAATTTTGATCTGCCATTGCCAGAGGTGCGCGATAAAGGAAATAGGCGACTGCTGGTGTACTTGCCAACAGCAAAATCGTCAGTGCCCAACCGAGCAAAACTCCTCCTGGTTTCTCTATCCCACCTGCTTTGATTTTCTGAGCAGCCAGAATCATCAGCAAAACAGAGGCTCCTAGAGGCTTAAGTGGAAAAGACAGCATCCTCCATAACGACGCCACAGCTGGTTCACTGGGGTTAAGAAATGATAGGGCTACGATTACCAAGATAACGACTAAGATTAATCGCCCAACAAAAGTTCCAGAGGGATAAAATCGCTGGAACAGAGAATATACGATAGTGCCAATCAGCAGCCACAGCAGTACCCGGCTTAGCAATAGAAACATAGATTAACTCTCAAATTTTCTGGTGCGGTGAGCCAGTGTGGTGATGAGGCAGCCCGTTTTGTTCGGGGTTTCCACGCTAGTTCTTCAACGGGGTGAACCCCGGTAATGAACGTAGTGGCTCCCCAGTTGGGACTGCCGTGCATGATTTCCCTGGATAAAACAACTGGCGACTTCTTAGCCATAGCAACGCTAGCAGCGTCACCCGTAAAGGTCAACCTAGAGGTTTCGGGAAATGGATTTATTTGATTGTCAAATTGTAATCGCACTGTTTGACTTAAAATATCTCAAACCTCACACCCAAAGACTACCGTCGTAGTGATTTTAGTGCAATTTTTTGACACTGCGTCTATTATTTATAATTTTCCAGAAGAGTAATCTAGTACCGGTAAACTAAATTAATTGAATAATCCACTCAAAAGGAAAAACTATGTCGCCTGGAAAGCCTACCATTTTGGTAACGGGGGGAGCTGGATATATTGGTTCTCATACGGTGCTTGCTTTGAAGCAAGCGGGTTATAACGTTGTCATCCTTGATAATCTGGTCTATGGGCATCGCGACCTGGTAGAAAGGGTTTTACAGGTAGAACTGATCGTAGGGGATACAGGCGATCGCGCCTTACTTGATCGCCTATTTAAAACCCACGATATTGCCGCTGTGATGCATTTTTCTGCTTATGCCTACGTAGGAGAATCGGTAACTGACCCGGCGAAATATTACAACAATAACGTCCTTGGTACTTTGACCTTGTTAGAAGCGATGCTGACGGCATCTGTAAAGAAATTTGTCTTTTCTTCTACCTGTGCCACCTACGGCGTACCAGAATTCGTGCCTATTCCCGAAAACCATCCCCAAAATCCGATTAATCCTTATGGTGCTACAAAGCTGATGGTAGAGCGGATTCTCTCTGATTTTGATGTCGCTTACGGTTTACAATCAGTGCGTTTCCGCTATTTTAATGCTGCTGGTGCTAATCCCAATGGTTTACTCGGCGAGGATCATAATCCAGAAACCCATTTGATTCCCTTGGTGCTGATGACAGCTTTAGGCAAACGAGAATCGATCTCAATTTTCGGCACCGATTACCCCACGCCCGATGGTACTTGTATTCGTGATTATATTCATGTTAACGATTTAGCAGATGCCCATATTTTGGGATTGGAATATTTATTAAAAGGTGGCGATAGCGAAGTTTTTAATTTAGGTAATGGCAGCGGTTTCTCTGTGAGAGAAGTCATTGCCGCTGCCGAAGAAGTGACAGGAATTTCGATACCAGTAGAAGAACGCGATCGCCGCCCTGGCGATCCCCCAATTCTCATTGGCACCAGTGAGAAAGTCAGAACAATCTTAGGCTGGAAACCGAAGTATCCATCCATCCAAGATATTGTGGCTCATGCATGGCAGTGGCATCAAAAGCGACATAAGTAAGAAATGGGGAATGGGGAATGGGGAAAGACTTGTTGTAAGTTCTCACTCAAGTCACCTTGTCCCCCTGCCCCCTGCCTCTTCTCTACTCCCTATTCCCCACTTCCCCCTCTCGTCCCTCGTAGTGCAACAACTAAGATGGCAATGAATCCGATAATTGGCAGTGCGATCGCCCAAGTTGGTAATTTCTGAGATTCTCCCTCTGCTAAATTACCATTGACATCTCCTATGTTTCGTGTACTCTCTTGTGTAGATCCACCTGCTACAGTAACTTCAAATTTGAACTCAAAGGGTTTGAATCTTGCCCCAGATACAGGTTTACCATTTAGTTGCAGCTCATAAATACCTGGCTTGGGAAAAACAACTTCTGCACCTGGAATGCCTTGATAGCGTTCGGCTGACACAGGTTTTAACTCTGGTTCTAGCAGTGCAGGCTCTCCAGCTGCATAAGGTTCGGCATAAACAGCTAACTGACAATTACACTGTGATAGGGGAATTACCCTTCCACCTCTGCGGGTAAGTGCAAACCAGGCTTGGCTTGGTTCTCCAGCACGGGGATTATCATTTGGTTCAATATGGATAGTGGCACCGACATCTCCAGCTACTTCCACTTTATGAGCAGATGCAGGGTAAAGATTAGTCATTGATATAACTAAGCAACTCAGGAATAATAAATACTTTATTGTTCCTTGATTCTGCCAGGAAATGCCTTTGAGCAGGTAATGCCTATGTTTTTGACTTGTTGGGATGAAGTCAGAAAATAAGGATGATTTACCGCGATTTGGTTGGGGGAACATAAAACTTTTCTACGGCTAACTTTGACCAAAAAAAGCGCGAACGGATTAGCAAGACACTGAGAGTAAAGAATACCAACAGGACTGCCGCTAATTTATTTCCCCAATTTGATTGCAAGGAACCCAGGTAATGGGAACCAATCAACACAGTATGGATGGTACTCAAGAGCAAGGCTGGCACACCCAATAGATGAATCTGTCGCCAACGCTTACCCCAAGATTTTTGCAAAGATTCCCAACTTGTGAAAGCGGCGGGGGACATTAATACTAATGCTACAGCACCCGCAGCCATACCCCACTGAAATTCTCGCGGCATAAAATCAAAGGCGGCAAAATTCCATTGCAATGAGTGTTCTATCATGTGGGCGGTATGAACCACAGAAAGCACAAAAGCTCCCACTCCCAAGCCCCGGCGGTAACGCAGTGGTGAAGCCCACAAGCCACTAATGGGACGCGCAATTAGCGCCAAAATTAAGCAGATTAAGGCGGCGTGTCCGGTGTAATCTACCATTGTGTCACCAGTCCGCAACAAGGTGATAGCGCCAATGATCAGCGTCACCCAACCGCCTAATCGAAACAACTGACTGCGCCTGTCTTTACTTACCAAAGATGTGGAAATGCCTACACCTAACATAGTCGGCAGGGTTCCTAAGCCAAAAGCCATCATCGTTGCCCCACCCATCCATAAATTGCCAGTTTCAGCAGCTTTAATTTGGGCAGCATACAAAAAACCACAGGGCATTAAACCCCAAGTCATCCCCAAAAGCATTGGTGTCCACCATTTGGCTTTTAAGGAAAGCTTAACCATTCCGGTGCTGAGGCGATCGTGTAAACTACCTTGCAATAGGGGATGTAGCACGGGAATGCGCGGCAGCAAATCGGGTTTTACTTGTCCTAAGCCAAACCAAATCAACATCACACCAGTCAGAATTGCCATCCAACGCCGAAAGTCACTGCCAACACCCGCTAGCTGTCCACCTTGCAGCAATACCGAGCCTAGCGCCCCAATGCCCGCACCGACTAGGGCATAGCTCAACATCCGCCCCAGATTTAGCAGGATATGAAATTTTAATTGCTGTTGCCAAGTATCGGACTTTTCTAAGGTTGATGTGCGTCCTAAGGAAGCGCTGTGTGGTATTTTCGGCTGATGAGACAGAGAAAACGCCACTGTTAGGGGGCCACACATTCCAAAGCAATGTCCAAAACTCCCCAGGAATCCCAGGATTGCGATCAGCAACAAATCTACCATAAAAAAGTCCTGAGTCTTGAGTCTTGAGTATCTGAATAAAGATTTTGAAGAAGTAATCAGAAATTCTTTTCTTTTCTTCTTTACTCAGTAATCCCCTAGTGCGGCACTTTACGTGAAGTTGCGATCGCTGTCAAAAGACAAACCGTCAAACTTGATGTTTACTCCATTCAAGAAAGCCTCTAAAGTCAGTTTATAACAAGCTTTGAGATATTATCTCCTTGTCTCGTTCCCCGTCTCAGACTGGGAATGCCTATCCTTGGGGCTGCCGCCTCTGCCGCCAGCAGCAGCATTTCCAGCCTCCGGCTGGAAACGAGATTTGAAAAGGGTTTTAGCTTAAGTTGACACCAATGGCATCTTGCCCGCCCCGATCATGCAAGTTGTATAGGTAACAGCTTAATTTATATGAAAAGTGTGTCAGAGAAGAGAATTCACACCGCTGTCTGGTATATAGCTTGCAAGATTCCTTACCTCACCTTGCTAAAGGAAAATTCAATAAAAATAATCTTATAAAATAACGCGAAATAATAATAACTGAGGTTTTGCTTGGCTCAACCTAGCGTATGTAAGATTTTGAAAGTAATCTCAGGTAATATTAGGCGCTGATGGCTTGTTGTTCAGATTCAACTAACTGATTATTAGGTACATCAAATCTAATAGTGCTGGCTGCCCAGTCTTTGAAATCGGGTGCTAGCCAGACTAGCTTAGACAAAATTTCATCATTGACCCACAATACCAACGGGAAGCGAAACTGTTTCCGAAACTCATCTCGCATGATATTGGTACTGATGATTAGTTGGTTTATTGCCACTACAGATTCTAAACCCCTGACCATCAAAGCATCGGGTTGAGTAGCACCAATTTCAGTTGTAATCGCTGTGTACAGTTTCTCAGCCGTAGGTGAGAGCAAAATTTCGTGGATATCTGCTGATGAAAATTCTGTTAACAAGTTCAGCACTTGCTCCTGCCTTTGAACGCAGTTACAACATGCTAATAACAGTGAAAACTCTCCACCAGAAACCATCATTGCCCTTGCCAGCCTCTTAGTGGCTGCTATGCTGCTAACTGTGCTGTTTTCCGAATTACTTAAGCTAATCATTGCAAAATCCTACTTTTGATTTTAAAACTAGTTGAGCTATATTCAGTGATTCTACCCTATTAATTTTTGTTCAAAAGTGTTAAATGGGTAAGTTTGATGACCTTTTCTCTGTAATACTAAGTATTATATAACGAACAATCATTTGGTGTATTATCTCATTTTTACAATTAAGGGAGAATGTAAAGGTAGTATCAACACAATATCTATCAAAGGGGATAGGCGAAAAATTAGCAATTGAATTATCGCTGTATTCTTATAGATTTTCGCATCTGCCAGCGATTAAGTAATTTTTTCTTAATATATAGTTAAAAAAATACTCAGTAAAAGTTTAACAGTAAAGATTAGGAAGTGGGAAAAAACCTATAGAAATTTTCAATTGCGTTCCTGCTTTGATATGGGGTTTCCCCGCTTTTCCTTTCTCCTGTAGTATTTCTAATCCCCCTGCTCCCTGCTCCCAGCAATAACTGCCTAAACGAAGCAAGGCATCTCATAAAATCGCATCGCTCCCTAACAGGTATTGAGAGTGGATTAATGAAATGGTATCAGCCCAAGATGCAAAATTTTAGCCCATTACAGCTAATTCATCCGTTTGATAGAACTTTAGATTGAAGATGTCGCTCCCAATACTTGTCGGGTTTTGGGGAAAAGGGGAAGGTGAGTCCCCTCTGGGGATAAGGGGCGGGAGAAAGGGGAAAGAAAAAACCTTTAACCTTTTCCCTAAACCCAATTCCGAGTTAAAAATCCACGAAGCGAGCAGTATTGATGTCGCTCCATTAGTCAGAGGACATGGAATATTTAGCTTTCTATGATTGGTTCAGAGTATCTGGCCATAACAGCAAGTTGGGAATTTAATTTATTGTTGGAGGTGGATAGCCAATGAAAAAATGTGTATAAATTTTTAATTTTTTTGGTTAATTTTTTTGAACCCAATCAGGAATATCACACCATGCTCTTTAAAGATTGGAGGTTTGCGGGTAAAGTATTGGCTAAGGTATATAGACAAGCTTTGGTGTTTGGGGATTTCACTAGATGTCTAATGTTCATTTTAGTGCGATCGCACTTTTGCACAGATACCTTAGTCAAGCTCGAAATAGCAAGCTTGTAGGATGAGCAAAGATTTGCCCACCCCAGAGACATAAAACTAAACGGAGACGTTGCCACCAATAACAAGATTTGTCGCCGTAAAGTTATTCAAAGTCGTCAAAGTACTAAAAGCATTAGCACCACCATAGGCATCAAGTTGAACTCTAGTAGAAGTACCCGATTGCACAAAGCGTAAGTAACCATCTCTGATGGGATTAGTGCCAAGGTAATTTAGACTCCTAAATAGGTCAGTCAAAACCAATTTATCCTGACTTTGATTAAAATCAGTGATTACATCGCCAGTAGTTCCCTTATCGCTAAAAGCCAGGTAGACAAAGCGATCATTCTCAGTACCACCAGTGAGGATGTCATTACCAGCACCGCCAATCAGGATATCATTACCAACACCACCAGCAAGGTTATCATTACCAACGCCACCCCGCAGCAGGTCATTACCACTGTTGCCTCTGATGGTGTCATCACCTTCTTGACCGTTAATCACATCATCAGAATTGTTTAAGCCATCAACAATGTTGTTGAGGTTGTTGAAAAAACTAACTGTGTTCTGCCTAGCGATACTAAATTGGACGATGTTAGCATCGAAAGCATCAAAACTTTCTTGAATGGTGGTTTGTCCATCAAACAAGATGTTACCCAAGTCAACTCTAGCGCCGCCACTGATTCGGAGATTTTCGAGGTTTTCCAGAGCAAAGTTTTGTAGGATTACCTTGGGACTATTAAGGACGCTTTCAAAGGAGATTTCTAAATTACCACCATTATTAGTTAGTAGTAGCTTTCGAGCAGTTAAACCAGACCCTTGAAATTTGAGAGTATCAGTTGCGGCAATGACTGCGGCTGATGGATTTGCTCCTTTACCCACACCACCAAAATCAGTGATAGTGTCTGTACCGTCGCCTAAGTTGTAGACAAATCGATCTTGACCGCTACCTCCGGTGAGAGTGTCGTTGCCTTTGTTACCCGTGATGGTGTCGTTACCAGCTAATCCAGTGATGGTGTTGTTGCTAGCTGTGCCTGTGAGGATATCGGCATTTGGGGTTCCCGTTAATTGGAGTGGAGTAACTGTGAGGTTAAAGATATCGCTGACAGTAGCGTTGCTGTTGTCTTTGACGGTAACTTTGACGCTGATGGTTCCGACGTTAGCAGCTAGGGGTGTGCCGCTAAAGGTGCGAGTCGTTGCATTGAAAGTTAACCAACTGGGTAAGGCGCTACCGTTATTTAAGGTGGCTGTGTAGGTTAGGATATCGCCTGTGTCAATGTCAGCAAAGGTGTTGGCGGGAACGCTAAAGTTAAACTGACTATTTTCATTGGTAGTTTTGTCTGCGATCGCACTTACTATAGTTGGTGCATGATTTATTCTGCCGTAGATATTATTGTTATTGTTGGATGTCCCTGCATCATTTGCTGCATTGTTGCCGCTAAAAGAAGGATTACCTAAAGAGTTGACAGTAGGTAAAACGGTAGGCATTCCCTGGTTATTATTGTTGCTATTGGTGAGAGATTGCATGATAAAAATCCCCCCACCTAAGCCTAAGCTTTCACTGCCGCCGCTATCCCCTATTCCACCTGTAGCAGTGTTGTTATTAAAGGTGGTATTGCTGAGAGTTAAAGAGCCACTGCGGACAAAAATTCCACCCCCCAGTCCAGCACCGCCGCCACCGTAGCCGCCGCCGGAAAAGCCGAAGCCGCCCCTGCCACCAAAACTGCCGCCGTCCCTGCCGCCACCGTAGCCGTAGCCGCCGCCGCCACCGTAGCCACCATCGCCGCCGCCATTATAGCCACCGTTCCTGTAGTAGCCACCGCTGCCGCCACCACCGAAGCCACCGTCGCCGCCAAGACCGAAGCGGCTATTAGTACCACCGCCACCGCCAAAGCCGCCGTTGCCGCCAATGCCGCCGCTGCCGCCACCGCCAAAGCCACCATTGTTACTACCACCATAATTGCCGTTGCCGCCGTAACCGCCATTACTGCCATCGCTAGAACCAAAGAGTCCGCCGCCGCCGGAGCTGTTAGCATTGCCAAATAGTCCACCACCGCCCGTGCTGCCGCTAAAGACGCCACTGCTGCCGCCTTGGGCTGCGTTATTACTAAAAGCGACATTGGTTAAAGAAACATTGCCATTATAGATAAACAAGCCGCCACCCATACCTGCACCACCGCCACCGCCGCTGTAGCGGCCAGTATCTCCGCCTTTTGCGCGTCCATTGGTGATGGTTAAATTGGAAATATTGACGGTTCCCGACAAGATGAATAAGGGGCGCACGTCGCCGTTGTCGTTGATGTTATTGCCATTGGCGTCGCCGCTAAGGGTGTGGTTGTTGCCCACAATGTTGATGTTGCTGTTTACCAGCGTTTTTACTACCCCAGTCACACGCACATTATTATTCAGGGTAATCGTATCATTCCCTGCTAATTGGTTCGCTTTGAGAATTGCATAACTGAGAGTACCTGGAGTTAAGCCTGTGCCGTCATCGGTAGTTTGATTAACAATGAAATTTGCCATTTGATTTTTTTGGGTAAATGAGGAGTTATTTGTAGGTAAGACTTACACACTCGTGACGAAAAACTAAGCTTTTGCGATTACAAAGAAAGGCAGAGGACGCCCATTGGTGTCATAACGGGAAACGGGCAGTTAGAAACCGTGTCTATACAAACAAAAGCTACCGATCCTGGGTTTCCAACCCTTAGTTGGACTTTAGTCCCCGGAGGCGGACTTGGCCTGTGTAGCCGCGAATTCGATTCGCCAGGTCTTAAGTTGACACTTCATTAACTCATTGCTTCTACCGGCTGGGCGACAATCACATTCGCCAAACTATTGCTAGGGTTCTTCCAAAAAGACAACCCATCATATTGAGTAAATAAATCCGGTGGTAAAATCGTGAGTCGTGGTTGAAACTCGACTTTCGGACGCACCTGATGTAGCCCTTTAGTATTCAACCGATTATCAAATTCTGAAGCTTCATATTCCACGTTGGCAAAATCATGCTCAAAGGGTTCCTCTTCTAAAAATTGATAAATCAGCGATATGGTCTTATCAGGTGCTTGGGTTAATAAGTCGTAGTCCACCAAAAGTAAAGACGCGCTATGTTCGCTATAAAAAGCTTCTTTCAGGGCGTTATAAGCAAACCCTACTAACCGTCCCCCTTGACTCAAAGCTTCGGTGCGGGTGTAAACTGTGGAGCGTTCAGCAGGATTATTAAACATCCGCGATACATCAAAAGCATTGCGGCGAATGAGCCGTTCGATGCTATCCATAATCCAAGCGACATTCCGCACGCAGCAAATCACTTTTGAGTCAGGAAATAGTTCGTGAATTAAGGACAACTTGCTACACCACAAACGATTAGTGTCAAAGATGACTTCTTTATCCGCTTGGAATTCGTAGAATGTAGAAAAAATAGCTAAGGTTAATGCTCGTTTTTGCTCAGGGGTGATAAAAACGGAAAATTCGTTGTCTTCGCTCATTGCTTCTAGCATTCGGTTCACCAGACTACCTACAGGGCTAGACATACTGGCGTGAAACCGGGGATTTTGCCGCAGTAAGGCTCCGAGTAAGGTGGAACCAGAACGAGGTAAGCCGGAAATCAAGTGGATTTTTGGGATCATTTGGTTACAAAAATACTGCACCTATAGGCTTTGATTGCAGAGACAGAGCGATCGCCAAAGTTCTGAATCATTGGCGTAATGGAATTGTACAGCGCTCGGCTTGATCAATGTATTTAGTTGTTCTATTTTTGACTAGGATCAATTACCTATATTTAGGTATTTCACTTGGTTATTGATCCGAATTAATCTGATGTAGTAATCGTAGAATACAGTGATACTACTAGGCTGTTTATGCTAAATATAAAACTATTGATGTATGCAGATATATGAATATCAGAAAGTTAGCATCCTCTTGAGGAAATGTTTTTGCGATCGCTCAACCCTTGAACTGAGTCCTTCTAGCATCAGGTATGATGTCAGCCAAGTACTAAATAAGTCAAGAGTAATAAATAGCACTAAAGCTGCAACTACAGCAATGCAAGTTAAATGTCTTTAGTATTAGTGAATAAACTTAGTTACTTTTAAATAATTTATATTGCAAAGTTTTAAGTAATCAGACAAAAATATTTACGAAACCCTTTCGGGGCAGGAATAGGGAACAGAAGAGAAGAATTAGCCCCAAAGTAAAATTTAAAGCCATATTTCTTATGGGGTGGGCGTCTCGCCATTGGTATCAACTTAACGTGAAAGTTATGTCCCACAAGGAACTCAAGTTCTTTGCTAATAGCAAAAGTCATCTAAAGATGACTAAATATCTCGAAAAATCTTTAGTCTACTTCAGTAGACTTTAGCTATTAGCCGTGAAATTTATTTCATGGCGGGTGAAAAAGGCAACAGATAAGCCATTTCTAGCTTAAGTTGACACCAATAAGCAGTACCCCTAAGGGTGTACCTCACGCTTGTCAATAAACACTACAGCGATCGCTGTGTTGATGATCGTTATGGTTTTATACTGCCTGTACCTACCTCCACCTTCTGCGATCCTTCAACGATTTGGTAAAGTTTGTGTTCAAATTTTTGCATACATGCCGACCAATCAAAGTCAAGTATAGAGGGGCGAGCGTGTCTAGTCATGTCTGCTTTCAAGCCAGGATTTTCCAGAATCGCAATTACCTTTTGGGCGAAATCTGTAGGGTTGTTAGGTTGGGCAAGAAAGCCGTTATGACCGGGAAATACCTGTTCTGAGGTTGATGGTGCAACAACCGCAACCAGAGGGGTTCCAGATGCTAATGCCTCGTTATTTGTAGTGCAGAAGTTCTCAGTGACAGAGGGGTTGACAAAAATATCTGCTCTGGCAAACCAACCTAAAAGTTCTGTACCGTGAGACTCACCCCATATAGTAATACTCGATCCAAACTTTTTCGCACGTTCGCGGATCTCTTCATCTAGCGGGCCACTACCAACAATTACCAGATGAACATCAGGAATTTTGGCAGCGATGACTGGAAAGATATCAAGCAATTGGTTGACATTCTTTTCGGGTGTGATGCGTCCGACAAACAAAAGAGTTGGTCGGTTATCATTAGGAATTGGGTCGTAACAGATGTTTCGCGGGTGAAATTTTTCGCAATCGATGCCTTGATAAGCGACATATTCAGCGCGTTGGCATTTCAGTTCTTCGTATTTAGTCAGTTGTTCTTTAGAAGAGAAGTAATTGAAGTCATAAGACTCACTAAATTGCTTAACCAAAACGGGAACGATCGGACGAACCAAATTGAAGAAGCGATCTCCAAAGTAATATTTGATATAGGCAACAATATCTGTATGGAAGAGTGATATTATTGGCGTGCCTGTTCGTTTTGCGTATTGGGTGCCGATTGGACGACCATAACCTTGCAAGAAAAATGAGTATAAACCTCTCATTTGTGCGGCTTCTTCAACCACGATAATATCGGGTTTGAATTTCTCCAGCAACTTGGTATCACTCCAATGCCGATAGCTCAATGGCTGAGGAAGAGATTTGTAGAATACCAGTGGTTCTGTAGGGAATGCGTAAGCAGAGAAGTTGGGGAAAGACTGAATTTCCTCTAAACCTGGCATGGGGCGATCGCCGACATTTTTGGGGTAGCGATCGTTGATTTGCGGATGGATTAGAAAAACCTCATGTCCCTGTTCTAGCAACCAACGAACTCGTTGGTGAACCGCAACAGAAACTCCAGTCAAAAAAGGAGCGTACAACCCTGTAAACAATGCAATGCGAAGTTTTTGCTTAGTCATAATAAAGGGGAATATTTCACAAAATTGCTGGTTTTGAACTTAGGATTTACGCAGCAAATGTTTTACAATTACCCTGATTATTTGGCTAAAAATTCCCCAATAATCCAGTTAGACTAAGGATTTACGCATTTTCAAATGTCTGAAATTATCGATTTGAAGTGGATGTGTTATAAACCTAGATTGAAACTATCAAAACATCCAAAAAACTAAGTCAAAATTCCCCTTAATATATTTGTCTAAACCCTTGCCATTAATGCAAATAATTTTGTTAATCAACAAGAAAAATCATGTATTTCGACAAGGGTTATAGCTAATATAGTTCTACTAAATATAAGATAATATAATTTGAAGACTAGGGAATGTTTAGTGTAATAACTTTCATACCCTAGTTCATATCAGCGATTAAATTCAAAGAGAAACCTTGCTATTAATAGGTTGATCTAACCATTGATAAGGGCGATATTCAACTAGGCGGACATTCCAAGGCCCTTGAACACGATAGCTAACACCGCGCCAAGTCACTGTTGATGTCCATAGGGTTGATAACATTGCTAACCCATAAACCCACTGTGTTAAGGGAATTCCAATTAACATTCTGATGATTGTAGCAGCTGATAATTTTGCGTAGACGTGCAACGGCTTGCCCATAGGCATCGCCTGATCATTAGAGCGAACCACTCGCTGTATCTCTAATTCCAACACCAGCATTATCAAGAGTAATCCGACAGTGTAGACTCCATAGCAAACTAACAACAAAGCCGCAGCTTCCCATTTTGCCTCTAACAACGACTCTAGAACTAAAATGATTAGTAAAGTTGGAAACAAAATACTAGAAACAGCTTCACTAACAAGAGCTAACCAACGTGGGTGATATAGTCGAGAAAAAAGAATGAGGCGCTTGAGATAGTCTATTAAGTTGAATAAATCAGTCTCTTCACGATTTACAATCAGCAGCGAAGGCACAAACTTTACCTGAAAACCATGTTTTTTCAGAATATCGTGCATCATAAAATCTTCGCCTAAAGCTTGTCCCCACTTATCTAACAGTTCCGTTTGGCGAAGTACTTCAGTTTTCACAGCCAAAGTTCCACCCCAAGGAATCTGGAAGATAAACATTTGCACTACTGTAGACACATTGCCGACGTAGCGCACCAAAGAACCCCAATACCTACCTGTAGGCACATACCAACGATTACCTGTTGTTGCTCCCACTTTGGCATCGCCTAAAGGACTGACTAATTCTCGTAGCCAATTCACATGAACTATGGTATCGGCATCTACTAAAGCAATCACCTTGTAGGAGTCATCCAACTCACGGATAGCTTGAATTAAAGAACTGCATTTGAGACTACAAGTGTTGCGGACTATTCTCAAAGGGCTGATTTGAACGTTAGTTGCTTCTTGCTCTGTGATGGTTTCACTAGCAATTTTCCAGGCGGGATCTTCGTGACTATCAACGATTAACTTTAAATCATACTGTGGATAGTTTTGATTTAGGAGCGATCGCAAACATCTAGGCAAAAATGGATCGGCACCGCGTAGACAAAGAATCACTGCTGTTTTGGGTAACTGATCATCTGGTAATAAGTTTTTTTTAGATGACCGCAGATACCATATAAAGACAAGCGTTAAACACACCTGAATAACCAGCCAACCCATCAAAGACTTAGACAGAAATATTGCCAAATCTTCCATTAAATTTTTAATCTCCGACAGAATGAGGGATTGGGGATTGGAAAGAGGACAAGGGGCAGGGAGCAGGGAGCAGAGGGGAAAAAGGTAATTTATATTCTCCCCCTGCCCCCTGCTCCCCTGCTTCTTCCCCATTCCCTTTACGAATCAAGCGAATATTTCATGATGATGTTAACTGTTGTATTTTTGTTTACAACAAAACTGGCATCGCGAAACTTTGGTGTACCTGTTTGTATGGACACAGTTGGATTTTTGGAAATTCCAAAACCTTCTGTGGGAATACCAAAAAAGTCTTTATTGAGTTTGCGATCGCCATTTTGATCGTCAACTACCGCAACAGCATAAGTTCCAGGCTTCAAACCGGAGAATTCTTTTTTTACAGAAGTGCCAGTAATCTTAACGCAGCCACTTTGAGAGCCACTAGAGTTACTCATTGGAAATCCTTTTTCACTTGCGTAAACTCTGAAGCAAATCTCGCCTTTTTGGTGATGAATTCCATTTACTACAATACTTAGGGTTGCAGTTGGCTCTGCATTCACTGTTTTAGCAAAGCTGATGCTTACTAAAGCAGCAAGAAAAACATGAGATAATTGAGATAGTTTCAGCATAAGTTTGTAGTTGCAATAAATTATTTCGATTCGTTCAAAGTGTGACTTGCTGTTGTTTAATTGATGCTGGCTGCCAACTCTTTCCAAGTCCTTGCAGCACCTTTAGCAAATCTTTCAGCAAAAGATATTCTGTTCCTTTTAATTGCTGATGTAGACTTCTATGACAACACAGCCGCTCATTCAAGCTCAGAGAACTACGCCAGATGGAGAGTATATACTCCCAGATTATTCTCCAATGTGGCAATAAAGTTTTCCCTTTATTTGCTGAATCAAACCACACTGCATACCCATAAAAATCCGGCAGAATATTCAATGAAGATTTTTGATT
Organism: Nostoc sp. C052; assembly: GCF_013393905.1. Taxonomy (GTDB): domain Bacteria; phylum Cyanobacteriota; class Cyanobacteriia; order Cyanobacteriales; family Nostocaceae; genus Nostoc. The sequence continues at coordinate 4,768,777 of NZ_CP040272.1, read as the reverse complement.
TTTGTTTCCTAACAATAAATAATTAGGAAAGAACATACTCATTGATTGTTGTGGATGACTTCTGGCAAAAAATAGATATTCAGGGATTTCATAGAATCTACCAAGAATACCAAGTCTTAACAAGAGAATTCCATCTGCATTACCGTAACCACCCATCTGTGGTATCTTTTTCAAGGCACTAGCGCGAATTACTCCGTAACATTGATAACATAAATGCTTCGTCAGCAATTCGTGAAAACGCTCCTGTGGTTTTAGTGCATCTGCCTTGAGTTTGATATCGTAGTTTTGGATAAAATTCCCCTGTTCATCAATGAAGTATACCTGGGAATGACACAAAATTATCGTAGGATCTTGGTCAAGCACCTCAATACACTTCTTGATAAAATCTGGAGAATGTAGGTCATCATAAGCTGCCCATTTAAAGTACTCACCTGACGACAATTCAAAGACGCGATTGAAGTTACGCGCACAACCAATATTTGTATCATTGCGGTAGTAACAAATACGTTTATCTTGCTCGGCATAAGCTCTACAAATTTCTTCAGTTTTATCTGTAGAAGCATTATCTGAAATAATTAGCTCAAAATCTTCAAAAGTCTGAGTCAAGAGTGAATCTATGGCTTCTTTGATAAATTTTTCACCATTATATACAGGTAATCCGATGCTCAATCGTGGCTGATTGCTACTCATAGAAAACAAGTATTCGGAAAATGGTAGATTATTTTACGCTTAATTACAGCTAATTGTTAGGTAGATGCAACGGAATAGTTTAGAATTCAGAATTCTGAATTCAGAATAATTGGTGGTGTCCAGATCCCCGACTTATTTAAGAAGTTGGGTATCTAATTTTTAACAATCCAACAATGATTGAAAAAATCTGTGAACTATTTCACCAAGCTTTGAATATCTGTTTTTTGCAGCCATTCATGTGTTAACTGCATTCCTGATTCTAAGTCAATTTTTGGTTTATAATTTAACAGATTTTGGGCTTTGACAATAGAACAAGCATAAGGACGAGTCATAAAATCTATAGACTCTGGTAAAATATCAACTTTTTTCCGAAAAAGTTTTTGCCCTTGAACACGTAATTTCAGAAACAACTTAATTTCATCCTTCGGTAATGAAAGGGGTGCTTGTAACCCTTCCATTGCTGCTAAACGCATAAAATATTCTTTCCAAGAAGTTTCTTGTCCGTCGGTGATATTAAATATTTCACCGGAGGTTTCTTTTTCCATCGCCAGAAAGATGCCATCAATCAGGTTATCTATATATACATGATTGATTACTCCTTTACCATCATTGGCACAGGCAAATAATTTTTGACGCATCATCAGAATTGGTCTGACTATCCAGGGGATACTTCCAGGCCCGTAAACATCTCCAGCCCTAATAATAATAATGCCAAAATCTGAGGGATTATTTAGTTCTAAAACTGCTGTTTCAGCTTCTATTTTCGTTTGACAATAGGGATTATTATCGCCAGATAGTGGCCCGGATTCTGTAACACCATTAGGATAGTTGAAACCGTAAACCATCACACTAGATAGATGCACAAATGTTTTGACACTAGCCTGTTTAGCAGCTTTAGCCATGTTGACAGCACCGCCAACATTAACATCACGAAAATGGCTAATTGCACCAGCTTCTTCGGCAATTTGATCTGTATGTAAAACGATATCTACACCCTGACAAGCTTTTTGAGCAATAGCAGAATCGGTGATGCTACCAATAATTACCTCAACACCTAAATCCTGTAATTGTTTGTTTTTTGCTGTAGAACTTTGTAATCCACGAACTTTCATTCCCTGCGCTATTGCTAACTCTGCTGTACGCAAACCGACAAATTCATCAATTGCAGTAATTAGAAGAGTTTTGTTGTTGAGGTTCATATATTAGTGGGTATGCCAATTTTAGATTTTGGATTTTGGATTTTGGATTAAAATAAAAGCCTAGTAAACTGTGGTGGAGGTTTACTTAGAGTAATTTATCTTGCTTAGAAAATATCTCCCGGATCTGCGGAGCGGAGTTTGTTGATAGCAAGTGCCCCGGAGGTGATACACATTAAAACTGTTGAAGTTAAAACAAGCAGTGCATTATTATTAGTCATTACTATGGGTAGCTTAGTTGCATCTGCGGCAAAACTATACAACAATACAGAAGTAATAAATCCTGGGATGTAACCTAAGATTGCCAAAATTAAAGCTTGCTGAAATACCACATTCAGCAAATATCTATTGGCATAACCTATGGCTTTTAAAGTTGCATAAGCAACGAATTGGGTAGCAATATTGCTGTAAAGAATTTGATAAACAATTACTACACCAACAACGGCAGCCATTGTCAACATCAAGTTAAGTATAAAACCAATGGGTGTTCTAACAGCCCAATATTTTTTCTCAAAATCAATGAAGCCTTGACGTGTGAAAATTTGGACATCATTAGGTAAACTTGCTTGCAAATTCTTCAGTACGTTTTCTGCATTAGTGCCAGGTTTGAGGGAAATTAAACCGATATCGATCATATCTGCCGGACGAGTATTGGGATTTATCCTCAAGAAAGTTGAGTCACTGACAAGTAAATTGCCGTCTACCCCAAAGGAAGGCCCTAAGCTGAATAAACCACCAATTCTGACTCGATAGCCAATTAATGAATTGAAGGGAAAGATTTCAATTGTCTGTGCAGTATCTCCCGCATTAAATTTTTCAGCTATTGGGCCAAACTCTGGACGAGAACTCCGGTCAAAAAGTACGACATCGGGAATTTTGAGTTTGTCTAAATTTTTCTCAACTTCTGGGAGATTTATCACAGGTTTACCTGGATCGAAACCAATAACATATATTGAATATTTCTCACCAGTTGCCGGATTTTTTAGTTTGGCAAATTGCAAATACATCGGGCTAACTGACTCTACGCCATCAAACCCTAGAGATTGGTATAAACGAGTCCGCGAAAAGCTTTGATTTGAGGTCAAAGATTTATATTGCGAACTAACTAAAAATAAATCTCCCTTGAGATTTTGATGTACTGCGGTTGCGCTGGAATAGAGAGCATCTTGAAAACCAAGTTGCACAAACATGAGCAGCACAATAAAACCAATCCCGGCTACAGCTACTAGTAAACGAACTTTTTGCTGGGCTAGCTGTAGCCATGCTAAAGGAATTTTGAAAATCATGGATTTATTTGTTATTTGTCATACCCTGCGGGAAGGCAAAGCGCCTATGTCATTTGTCATTTGTGAATGACTAATCACTAATGCCTAATAGACTAAATATGAATGGCAACATCCACTTGTAAGTTGGTTAAACGAGCAACCTTTTCACTATCTGCGGCATTATCTATGGAGATTTTGACCTCAATTATTCTGCGGTCTGTATCTGAACCAGGGTTAAGGCTAAAGATGCTTTGCTTATCAACTTGCCAACCAATCTCTTTCACAGTTCCTTTTAATGTTCCGGTAAATGCAGTGCTGCTAATGGTGGCTTTTTGTCCTACACGCACTTTTTGAACATCGGTTTGATACACCTCTGCAATCACATACATTTGAGATGTCTTACCTATTTCAGCAAATCCTCTGCTGGTGCTGATGACTTCTCCAGTTTTGGCGTGAATTTTCAAAATTTTGCCATCGATGGGAGATTTGATATAACTTAAATCCAAGTCGGCTTTTGCTTGTTGCACAGAAGTTGTTGCACTGTTGACTTCGGTTTGTGCAACTTGAACATCTACACCACGCACTTCGCCTATACTCTTGAGTTGCGCTTCTGCTTGTTTGCGTTGTTCTTGGTATGTGTCTTGAGTCCGCTTGAGGGTGGCTTGCGCTTCTGTTAGCTGCTGTTGTGTAGTCTTTAGTTGCAAAGCTTTGGTATCTGCTACAGAAGCCGCGATCGCCCCTTGTTTATATAATTGCTGATAGCGGTTATTCTCAGCTTGAGCGTTGTCTACTTCCGCCTGGATGCGGTCGATTGTGGCCTGTTGGGTAGCAACGTCACCTTTATATTGTGGCTCTAACCGGGCAATTACAGCCTTTTGAGCATCGACATCTCCGGTTTTACCTCCAGATTTCACCTGCGCTAATTTCGCTTTGGCAACTTGCAACTGGTCTAAAGCCTGTTGCAATGCGGTTCTAGAACGACCATAATTTTCGAGATAGGCCAATAATTGCCCTGCTTTAACCGTATCTCCTTCTTTCACCAACAGTCTGTCTACTCGTACCCCATTATTAGAAGCAGGAGCAGTCAAAGAAGTAACTTCACCTTCTGGCTCCAAACGTCCCAAAGCTGTTATAGTAACTTTCGCAGGCGTGGCAGCTTTTGGAGGGTTGGCTGGCGCTGTCACAACTTTTGGTTTAGACCAATAGGGTGTCAAACTATAGAAAGCGATTAATCCAGCCGCTAAAGTCAGAGAAGCTGCTAGAATTAGTTGCGATCGGCCTACAGGTTTTGTGAATAATCGACTTTCTTTATTTACTGCCATATTTTCATTCCAATTCTGCTTTTTTAGGAGATAACCTGGTTATATTTAGTGGATTACAATAGACTCATCCGCAAATTACCAAGAGGCTTTTCCTCTAGGTTTTCTACCTTAATCAAGTGGATGAATCTAAATTGGTTTTATATGATTTTTGTACGCTTTTACCGCCCAAACTTACTATTGTGGCGTGAAAATTAATGGCGTGTTACTTCAAAGCTTCCTAAGTTATATCCTAATTTGATATCTAGTCCAGTAGCGTAAAATACAATCGCGCTAGCCAGAAAACTTAACTCTCAAAAACAACGAAGCGCTAATAAAAATGAACTCAAAGGTTGGATAAACTTGTTGTTAAGTATGGCGTGAAAATTGAGCTTTGTCAACCAATTAAATTCGCATAAGTCCTGATTCTCTCACTAAAATATTTCATGATCGTCAGATTAGAGACTGAAGAATTTACTCGTTACTAATTTATTGTCTAGCAATTGAATACCAACCAATAGTTAGTTATTAAGCAGATTTGATATTACTAACAGATTATTATTAACAAGGTTGTGTATTATAAGACATTCTTGTAGCGATTCGTAGTAGGGGTAATACCCTGCGGGAAGCCGCTCCACATCTATATGAATTGCCAATAATTTAGCTATGAACACTGCAATTGATTGATTGCAGAGCGGGTAGATAGAAACCCTGAGATTTGTTTTCGGTTAAATTTTCACTGGAGACTCATTTTACCCATATTATGTTTAGCAAGGAACATACTAAAAATTAACATTTGCTTTATAAATAACCGCTTTACTTCTTGAATTGACTTATATTGAAAAATGACTAACAACTTTAGTTCAATTAAAATGTTTCTCTGAGAAAAAATACTTATGGTTATCCAATTTATCTATGTATTCATTGAATTGTTACTTACTAGACAACAAATTTGTACTGTTGATTTACTCAAGAGAATATTTCTATCTAACCCATAGATAAGAGAATCTCTCACACATTTTTATAGTTATAAATTATACTTTTCTGCTGATTTTTATTCAAAATTCACATCAGTAAGAGTGTCGGGTTATTTATAAAATAACTTTAAAGGAATGATTTAGTTTCTGTAAAGTGTGTTATTGTTTTTATTAATTCAATGCCTTAAAGTAGTTATACAAACTAGTTATTTAATTGATATTTTGAAATTAAAAATAACTACAGATAACTGCTTTGTCATCACCTTACGCTCGTTTAATTACTTTTTTAACTTGCATAAACTCGGATTAAAGGTGGTGTCTTTTCTGTAACGAACTTGTCAACTTTACTGGGTCAAGTACCATAAAATATGTTATCCCGGACGTTGAAACTAGCTATGACATTCATCAAGATACAGAACGTTGTCATTAACACCAGCTATATTGTTGTAGTTGGGCTAGATAATCAAACGGTTTCGGGTGAAAAAACGCTTCTGTTCTCTTAGCTACTCCTCAGTTTTCATCGCTCCAGTAGGATACCATTGCTCAAAACATTTTAGATTTTGGATTTTGGATTTTTTTGGTTCATCCTGTACTTATTGTAGGTGAAACAAATCTAAAAGACACTTTAAGACTCGCTAACACAAATCTAAAATCCAAAATTGATTGACCCAATATTAAGAGTCTAGCGTTGTATAACATTTTTTCGCGATGTCTACGACGGGCTACGCCTACGCTGTGTATCAAAATCGCCTTCTAAGGCTTTATGAGGGCAGTATGTATCGTGTGGTGTCGATTTGGAGGCAGATAGGATAGCTAGCAATACGGTTCGGTTAAAGGGGAAAGGGAAAAGGGGAAAGGGAAAAGGGGAAAGGTTTTGAATACATCCTTTAACCCTTCCCCATTCCCCAGACCACAAGGACAGTGAAAAATGCTTATCTGAACCGTATTGGGATAGCTAGCTGCTAACAAGACGAGAGATTTTGATTATTTAGTAGGCAACAGAAATTACTGTAGCTACACAATCCACAGTACTAACTATGCCCTATGTCTGCTTATTCAATTGATACTGCCTTAGCGGAGTTAGAGAGCCTTGTCAATAATTGTGAACAGGCTGTGATGAGGTCTATTGAGGAAAAAAAGATGAAGTCAGATAAGCCAAATAAATCAGTGTCAATCAACAAAATTAACAGACAATTACAACACAATCCTATCGCCATCGTTGGCATGGCTTCTCTATTACCTAAAGCTAGAAATTTACGGGAATACTGGCAAAATATTGTAAACAAAATTGACTGTATTACTGATGTTCCTTCCACTCACTGGAGCGTGGAAGATTATTACGATCCGAATCCCAGAACTACTGAAGATAAAACTTACTGTAAAAGAGGTGGGTTTCTTCCAGAGGTTGATTTTAACCCGATGGAATTCGGCATACCACCCAGCATTTTAGAAGTCACAGATGTATCGCAACTATTAAGTTTAGTGGTTGCGAAAGAGGCAATGGAAGATGCAGGCTATGGCGAAAAACGTGAGTTTAGCCGCGAAACTGTTGGCGTAATTTTAGGCGTGGCGATGGCCAAGCAGTTAGGAATGCCACTTTCAGCGAGATTGGAATATCCGATTTGGGAAAAAGCACTTAAAAGCAGTGGTTTATCTGACGAAGATACGCAAAAAATCGTTGAGAAAATCAAAAGCGCTTACGTTAAGTGGGATGAGAACGCTTTCCCTGGAATGTTAGCTAATGTAGTCGCGGGTAGAATTGCCAATCGCCTAAATTTTGGTGGGATGAATTGTGTAGTTGATGCCGCTTGCGCTAGTTCCTTTGGTGCTTTAAAAATGGCAATTAGTGAGCTAGTTGAACATCGTTCTGACATGATGCTAACTGGTGGTGTTGATACCGATAACACCATCATGGCTTACATATCCTTCAGCAAAACACCGGCGGTTTCTCCCAGTGAAAATGTCAAACCTTTCGATGCTAAATCTGATGGGATGATGCTGGGTGAAGGTATTGGCATGATTGTCCTGAAACGTTTGGAAGATGCTGAACGGGACAACGATAAAATCTATGCCGTAATTAAAGGTATTGGTACTTCCAGCGATGGGCGTTACAAGAGCATTTATGCTCCTCGCAAAGAAGGCCAAGTTAAAGCCTTAGAACGTGCTTATGAAGATGCCGGCTTCTCTCCTGCTACTGTTGGTTTGATGGAAGCACATGGCACTGGGACAATGGCTGGAGATCCGACAGAATTCGGTTCTTTAAAAGACTTCTTTGATGTACATGATGACAAAAAGCAGCACATCGCTTTGGGTAGTGTGAAATCACAAATCGGACACACAAAAGCGGCTGCGGGTGCGGCGAGTTTGATTAAAACTGCTTTGGCTTTACATCACAAAGTATTACCGCCGACAATTAACATCACTGAGCCAAACCCCAAACTCAATATTAAAAATTCGTCATTCTATCTCAATACCGAAACCAGACCTTGGATTCGGGCTGAAGGTGAAACACCAAGACGCGCGGGTGTAAGTTCCTTTGGATTTGGTGGTACTAACTATCACGTTGTTTTGGAAGAATACGAAGCTGACCAAAACCACGCTTACCGCTTACACAGTGGTGCTAGTGAAGTGCTGTTGTTTGCTCCTACGGTAGAGCAATTGTTGAGCAAATCAGAAGAGATTTTAGGTAAGTTGCGATCGCCAGATGCACCCAGACACTACTCACAATTAGTCAATGAGTGCAAATCGCCACAAATTCCCCTCTCTGCTCCCCGATTTGGGTTTGTAGCTGAAAATCTCGAAGAAGCTTGCAAGTTTCTGCAAACTAGCATTGACTGGCTGAAACTCAAAGGTTCAGCAGCATCTTGGGAGCATCCCCAAGGGATTTATTACCGCGCTTCTGGTATGGAGTTGGGCGGAAAAGTTGTCTCTCTATTTTCTGGACAAGGTTCGCAATACTTGGAGATGGGGCGCGAACTGGTGATGAATTTTCCTTTGATGCGCCGTCTGCATGGTTATATGGATAGCCTGTTGCTCAAAGATAATTTGCAGCCGCTTTCAGAGATTGTTTTTCCTCATCCTGTGTTTGGAGAGGCAGAAAAGAATGTCCAAATTGCTGCCTTGCAACGCACAGAATACGCTCAACCAGCCATCGGGGTGTTGAGTGCAGGGATGTACAGCATACTGCAACAAGCTGGATTTAAGTCAGATTTTGTTGCTGGTCATAGCTTTGGTGAACTAACAGCACTATGGGCTGCGGGAGTTTTGAGTACTGAAGATTACTTGTTCCTAGTAAAAGCTAGGGGTCAAGCAATGGCTGCACCTGAAGACCCAGATCATGATGCGGGAAGTATGCTGGCTGTCAAAGAAGACATCAGCAAAGTGGAAGCAGTGTTGAAGCAGTTTCCGCAAGTTGCGATCGCTAATCAAAATTCTCCCACTCAATTTGTCTTGGCTGGGCCGACCGCAGAAATAGCGAAAGTCAGAGAGATTTTACACGAGAAAGGATATACAGCTGTATTGCTACCTGTTTCAGCAGCGTTCCATACACCGCTAATCGCCTTTGCTCAGAAATCATTTGCGATCGCTACCAAGTCTGTCAAGTTCCAAACTCCGAAAATCCCTGTTTACAGTAACGTTACCAGTAAACAGTATCCCAAGGAAGCCCAAAATATTCAAAAAATCCTGGAAACGCACCTTTCCAACTCAGTGCTGTTTAAACAGGAAATTGAAAATATCTATGCGGCGGGTGGTACTTGCTTTGTGGAATTTGGGCCGAGGAGAATTCTCAGCAACTTGGTGAAAGAGATTCTTGGCGATCGCCCACACATCACCGTATCTTTGAATCCTAGCGTTCAAAAGAATAGCGATCGCTCCTTGCGAGAAGCAGTTGTGCAATTGCGGGTAATTGGCTTGGCTTTGAATAACCTCGATCCTTACCAACTTCCCCAAACTATTCCCCCAATTGAGACGAAGAAGACATTAAATGTGCGTTTAAACGGCATCAACTACAGATCCGAAAAAACGAAAAATGCCTTCGCTCTAGCTTTGCAGGATGGGCATAAAGTCACATTACCCACCCCCGAATATTCTGAAGCGGCTCCTTTATTTAGCAGCCCCGGTGTAACTCCACCTGTAGCAGTGATAGAGACTAACGGACATAAAAAACTTACCCCATCAATGAACGGTGTGACTGCTAGTATCATCACCCAGCCAGAGCAACAGATGAATCCTGTCACCCTGTCGCAACCAGCCCAGGAATCTAAGATGCAACCAACACCAGAAAAACTTACAAATTACGAACAACTTTTAGCAAGTTTAGAATATCTCCTGACACAGTTCCAGGAAAATCAAGCCGAGAATTTACAAGTTCACGGTACTTATCTCAACCATCAAATGGAATACGCCAAAGCGTTTTTCCAACTGATGCAACAGCAGAATTCCTTGTTGAGTGAAAGTAAATCAACAGCCGAAACTGCCAAAATGAAGCTAGTTGTCATGGAAAGCTTAGAGCGTAGCATGATGCAGTTTCACTCCCAACAAGGTGAAACCCTACGCATCCATGAGCAATATCTTCAAGAGCAACTGGAATATACTAAGAGCTTTTTCCAACTCATCCAGCAAGAGTATTCTCAAATCATCTCAGGTGAGGGAGCAACTCAACTAACAGAGAAACTCAGCAATTTCGCTCCATTCACCACAGAAGCACCAGTACCCGCCACTACCAAGATAGTAGAAAGCCAGCCTTTGCCTGTAACTAAAAATGGCTTAAATGTTACCCAAGCACCTCTGCCGGCTGCTGTAGAACCTGTAGTTGAAACTTCCTACTCCCCGCTTCCTACTCCCCACTTCGCCACTGTAGAGACAGTAGAGCCTGTAGTCGCGCCACCTGCCCCAGTTGTAGAACCTCAAGCCGAGGTTGTAGTCAAAATTAGCTCACCTCCAGCCAACGAAGTTGTTGCCTTCACTCCAGAACCAGCACCTACAACTGCTGCACCTGTATCTGGCGCAACCATCGATATTGTTGACTTGGATAAAAACCTGTTAGCCATCACCAGCGACAAGACCGGCTACCCAGTCGAAATGCTGGAAATGGACATGGACATGGAGGCTGATTTAGGGATTGACTCCATCAAACGGGTGGAAATCTTAGGGGCGCTACAAGAGATGTACCCCAACCTACCCAAACCCAATTTAGAAGAACTGTCAGAAAAACGAACCATCGGTCAAGTTGTCGAGTATCTGCAATCCCACGCTTCCAAAAGTGTTTCGGTAGAAATTGCAATTCACGAAGTACAACCAGCAACCGAGATTGCAGTAGAGGTTGCACCAGTAGTTGAGGTAGTCGCTGCACCGGAACCAAGCGTAGTTGTCGCATTCACCCCAGAACCAGAAGCCTCTCCCACTCCCGCTACAAGTGATGAATTTGCAAACTTAGGCGAAACCCTGTTAGCTATCACCAGCGATAAAACTGGTTATCCAGTGGAGATGCTGGAACTGGAAATGGACATGGAAGCTGATTTAGGAATTGACTCGATTAAACGGGTGGAAATCTTAGGGGCGATGCAAGAAATGTACCCCAACTTACCCAAACCGAATATTGAAGAACTCGGCGACCTCCGCACCATCGGTCAAATAGTCGATTACCTACAGCAGTTGGCTGGAGGTGAAAAAAAAAAGTCTGAACCTGAGTTTGTCCAACAGCAGCCACCGGAATTAGAGCATAATATCCAGCGCCATCTCGTCAAACTCAGAAGTCTACCACAGCCCGATTATTTGGATTTCACGTTACCAGAGGGACACATTGGTTTAATCACCGATGATGGTTCCCTCACCACTTATAAATTAACTGAATCCCTAATCGAGAAAGGCTGGAAAGTAGTAGTTATCAGCTTCCCCCAATCGCTCATCGCCCAACAAGCGCCTTTACCCACAGGAGTAACCCGCGTCACCTTAGCAAACTTGAGTGAAGAACATCTTCAACAACAATTGCAAGCGATCGCATCTCACTGCGGAACGATTGGGGCCTTCATCCACTTACATCCAATGTTTGTCGGAAATCACACCGGAAGTATTTCTTATAACGAATCAGAAAAGGCGATCGTCAAGCACGTATTTTTGATGGCGAAACACCTCAAACCTTCTCTAAACGAAGCCGCAAAACATGGACGTAGTTGTTTCTGCACAGTTGCTCACCTTGATGGAGCCTTCGGTTTAGAGTACAAAGTCAACTTCGGTGCGATCGGCGCTGGTTTATTTGGATTAACCAAAACTCTCAGATGGGAATGGCCAAAAGTATTTACTCGTGCGATCGATTTAAGCCCCAGACTTGATGCTAAACAGTCAGTACAAAATATCATCGCCGAACTTCATGACCCCAACCTTTATATAAGTGAAGTTGGCTACGGTTCACAAGGACGAGTCACCATTATCGCCGATTAATTAGTTCTTTGATATAGCAGTCCTATTTAAGTTGTGAAAATTCCTGTTTTTAACGAACCGCGAAGGCGCGAAGGGCGCGAAGAAAAGAAATAAACAGAGAATCTCATAAATCTTTTAGGGCTGCTATGGTGCATTCTTCTTATTCTCTTCCTTCGCGTTCTTCGCGTCTTCGCGGTTCGTATATCCAAAAAACCCAATTTATGCAGGTATTCACGAGGATTTATGACACAAACAGCCCAGCTTAGTCCATCATCTGTCTTTGTCGTGAGCGGCGGTGCAAAAGGGATTACGGCTGAGTGTACTATCAGATTAGCCCAACAGCAACCCTGCAAATTCATCCTCCTCGGTCGCTCCGAACTATTAGAAACCGAGCCAGATTATGCCCAAAATTCTGATGACTCCGCATTGAAAAAATGCATCATGGAAAATCTTCTTTCTCAAGGAGAGAAGCCTACACCCATGAATGTGCAAAAAATATATAACAAAATTACCTCCAGCCGCGAGATTAAAAAGACCCTAGCAGCAATTGAAAAAACCGGAGCTAAAGCCGAATATATCAGCGTCGATGTCACAGATACGCCAGCTTTACAAGAAAAACTTGCCACTGCTGTGCAACATCTCGGCCCAATTACCGGAATCATCCACGGTGCGGGAAACTTAGCTGATAAGTTAATTGAAAAGAAAACAGAAGAGGATTTTGAAAAAGTTTATACCGCCAAAGTTCAAGGTTTAGAAAACCTGCTAACTTGCGTCAACCCTAATCAACTTCAGCATTTAGTTTTGTTTTCTTCAGTAACAGGCTTTTACGGAAATCCTGGACAATCTGATTATGCGATCGCAAATGAAATTCTGAACAAATCAGCCCATATATTTAAGCAAAGTTATCCCTCATGTCATGTAGTCGCTATCAACTGGGGCGCTTGGGACAGTGGCATGGTGACAGCAGAATTAAAGAAGATTTTTCAAGAGCGAAAAATTGAAATAATTCCCATTGCAGTCGGGGCGCAAATGCTCGTTAAGGAAATGAATAATTCCAACCATGCAACCGCACAAGTTGTGATTGGTAGTCCACTAGTTCCCCTGGCGGCGGAGTTAGATTCAGAACTACGAACTTATCGGATTCGTCGCCAAATGACATTGGAGGCTAATCCATTTTTGCACGATCATACGATTGCTGGTTCTCCAGTTTTACCAGCAACTTGTGCAATGACCTGGATTATTAATGCTTCTGAACAATTATATCCTGGTTATCGGTTGTTTAATTACCAAGATTTTAGAGTTTTAAAGGGGATTACTTTCAATGAAACATTAGCAAAGGAACATATTTTAGAAATAGAAGAAATTTCTAAAGTTAATCTTGAAAGAATCGAACTTAAAGCCAAAATTTCAAGTAAAAACCCACAAGGCAGAATCCATTTTCATTTTAGCGCCCAACTCAATCTCCAGCGAGAAATCCCAGATGTACCCACTTATGAATCTCTCAATCTCAAAGAAGATAATATCATCACCGCTACAGGAAAAGATTTTTACCAAAATGGTGGGGCTACATTATTTCATGGCCCGGCTTTCCAAGAAATCAAAAGAGTTTTAAACATCAGCCCTGAAAAAATTACTACAGAATGTCTGTGGCCAGAACTCAGCGCACAGGAACAAGGACAATTCCCCGTGCAATGGGTTAATCCTTACACCACTGACTTGAGTATGCACGCCTTATGGGTTTGGACACAACACTTTCATGAAGAAGGTTGTTTACCTGGAAAAGTAGAAAAATTTGAACAATTTGCAATGATACCACATAACGAAACATTTTACGTTTCGTGTGAAGTACTATCTAAGACACCAAGTAGTGCGATCGCAAACTTCATAATACACGATCGCCAGGGAAAAATATACTCAAGAATGCTCGGCGCTCACGCCATTATTTGGTCAATGAAAATGCTCAGAAGCTAGTTTAAAACTCAACACCTATAGCAGTCCTAAAATCTCTGTAAAATTCTTCCTCTTCTTAGCGTCCTTTGCGTCCTTTGCGGTTCGTTAAAAACAGAATTTTTCACAACTCAAATAGGATTGCTATAACTTGCCTCGTTCAAAGTTTGGGGAACAGCGTAAATCCTGCCTTTTAATTATCTCTTGCTAAATACCCAAACTCGGAGCATATAAATCGTGGAAAAAATAGCCATCATCGCATTATCATGCCTATTCCCCGATGCAAAGAATCCTGAAGAATACTGGCAAAACATCGTTAATCAAAAAGATTCGACATCCTCTGCAACCGTCGAAGAAATCGGAGTAGATCCGACAATCTTTCATAATCCAGTCAAAGGTACACCAGACAAAACTTATTCCCTCAAAGGCGGTTACATCCGCAACTTCCAGTTTAATCCATCTGAATACAATCTACCATCAGAATTTGTTGATAGCTTAGATAACACCTTCAAATGGTCATTGTATGCCGCTAAACAAGCAATTGAACAAAGTGGTTATTGGGGTAATCAAACTGTTCTGGCAAAATGTGGCGTAATTTTAGGTAATTTGTCATTCCCGACAAAACTATCTAATCAATTATTCTCTCCAATTTACCAACAAGCTATTAATCCTGCTGTCAGAGAACTTTTGCAGGATGAAGACTTTAATTTAGCTGTACCAAGTGCAACTAAAGCATCTTTATACAATGCGATGATATCTGGTTTACCAGCATCTATCGTAGCTCAAGCTTTATCGCTATCCCAGATTAATTTATGTCTGGATGCTGCTTGTTCGTCATCATTTTATGCGATTAAACTAGCATCTCATTACTTATGGTCACACAAAGCTGATGTTATGTTAGCTGGAGCAATCAGTTGTGCAGATTCCCTATTCGTGCGGATGTTATTTTCCGGTGTTCAAGGGTATGCAGAAAACGGTATCAGCCGTCCCTTAGATAAGTCCTCTAGAGGATTAATTCCCGCCGATGGTGTTGGGATGGTAATGCTGAAAAGATATTCTGATGCTCTTAGAGATGGCGACAATATTCTTGCCACTATCTGCGGTAATGGACTCTCGAATGATGGCAAAGGGAAGCATTTATTAAGTCCGAATCCTAAAGGACAAACCTTAGCTTTTGAACGAGCCTACAATGAGGCAAATTTCAGTCCAAAGAGCATCGATTATCTAGAGTGTCACGCCACTGGCACATTGCTAGGAGATACAACCGAATTCAATTCCATAGAAACATTTTTTGGTCAACATCAAGCTGCACCTCTAGTAGGTTCTGCTAAGGCAAATACCGGTCACTTGTTAACTGCTGCCGGCATGGTTGGCTTGACTAAAGTGGTTTTGAGTATGTCTCATGGTGTAATTCCAGCAACCATGAATGTTTCGGAACCGTTAACATCAGAAAAAGGTACAATTTCCGCCGACAAAATTGTTAGAACAGCTACGGCATGGCCTAATAATAATGCACCAATTAAACGGGCAGCTATTAGCGCTTTTGGTTTTGGCGGTACTAATTCTCATCTGATTTTAGAACAAGGAACTACAACAGAATCAGTTGAATCAACTCCACCTGTTCCACCTACCAAAGTTGCCATTGTCGGCATGGATGCCTTTTTTGGTAACTGCAATGGGTTAGATGCTTTTGAACGCAGTATTTATGATGGAACACAGCATTTTACTTCTCTACCGCCTCAAAGATGGCATGGTATAGAAAATCAAGAAAGTATCCTGAAAGAGTACGGTTTACCAGACGGGAAAGCACCAGTAGGGGCATACATCAAAGATTTTGAAATCGATACTTTATCGTGCAAAATCCCACCGAATGAAATTGAGAAGCTAAACCCACAACAATTGTTGCTTCTGAAGGTTAGCGATCGCGCCGTCAAAGATGCGAAACTACAGGAGGGTGGCAATGTGGCTGTGATTGTTGCTGCCGAGACAGAATTCTCTGTGCATCAGCTACAGCAAAGATGGAATCTATCTTGGCAAGTTAAAGACGGCTTACTCAACCAAGGAATTTCTCTACTTGCTGAACAGCTTTCCCAACTGGAAACCATTGTTAAAGATAGCATTCATCAACCTGTAGAAATCGGCGAATATGTGAGTCACATCGCCAACATCATGGCGAGTCGGATTTCAGCTTTATGGAATTTCACTGGCCCTGCATTCACCGTCAGCGCTGGCGAAAATTCCGCCCTCAAAGCGTTGGAAGTTGCCCAAATGCTACTTGCTACGGGAGAAGTTGATGCAGTCGTTGTGGGTGCAGTAGATTTAGCCGGCGGTGTGGAAAATGTCTTATTCCGCAGCCAATTTGCACCAATTAATACGGGTGTCAATACCTTGGGTTATGACCAACAAGCTAATGGCTGGACAGTTGGCGAAGGTGCTGGTGCTGTCGTCCTCAAGCGCTACGAAGCTGCTAAGGAAGATAATGAACGCATCTATGCAGTAATTGATGCCATGAGTTTCGCACAAGGTAATTCTACTTTGAGTGACGCTTTGGTAAAACCTGATGCTTCAGCTATCAGTGATGTCTGCAAACAAGCCTTCCAGATGGCAGATATTCAACCCACAGAAGTTAACTATGTGGAAGTCTTCGGTAGTGGCGTTCCCCAGGAGGATGAAGCCGAAATCACAGGTTTACTCCAAGCTTATCCCAAAGTGGGCAATGGTCTGCACTGTGCATTAGGTAGCGTCAAAGCCAATATCGGCCACACCTATACAGCATCGGGAATTGCTAGCTTAATCAAAACCGCTCTCTGTCTTTATTACAGGTATATTCCCGCCACCCCGAAATGGTCTGGTGTCAAAACACCGCAAGTATGGGAAGGTAGTCCTTTCTATGTGGCGATGGAATCAAGACCTTGGTTTGTCGATAAAGGCGGTACACGCAGAATAGCAGCAATTAATAGCATGGCTATAGATGGCAGTTACGCCCATTTAATCTTGTCGGAGGAACCCAGCCAAGAGGAGCGCGATAACAGATATTTGCAACAAATGCCTTTTCATCTGTTTCCGATCGCAGTTAGCGATCGCACCACCATCTCCGATCTTCTCAACAATCTCCAACATACCATAGAAGCGAGTTCTTCTTTATCAGCTACCGCCAGCGAGACATTTGCTACCTTTGAGCAGCATTCTAATCCAAAATACGTCTTATCAATTACAGGACGTAACACAAAAGATTTACTCAAAGAAATTGAATCTGCCCGCAAAGGTGTAAATAATGCCTTTGAAAACGGTACAGATTGGCAAACACCTTTAGGTAGTTATTTCACAGCGAAACCATTGGGTAAAACTGGAGCAGTTGCTTATGTTTATCCCGCAGCAGTCAATTCTTATATTGGCATTGGTCGTACCGTCTTCCGGTTATTTCCGAAAGTCTTCGAGGATTTAAAAAGTAATAATCTTTACAATCGGGCTGCCGATGTTGAAAAGCTGGTTTATCCCAGAAGCTTACCTAAGTTGACAACGAGGCAACTAGAAACTCTCGAAAAGCAATTGTTAGATGATTCACTGGCAATGTTTGAAAGTGAAATCGCCTTTGCTAGATACATGACAGCAATTTTCCGAGATGATTTTAAAGTCAAGCCGCAATCTGTATTTGGGTATAGCTTGGGTGAAACTAGCATGATGGTTGCCCAAGGAGTTTGGAGTGATTTTGAAGGTGGAAGTAATACCTTAAACTCATCACCTTTATTTGGTGATAAGTTATCTGGGCCGAAAAATGCGGTGCGTGAATATTGGGGATTAACCGATTCACCAAACAACAATTTTTGGAATACCTATGTTCTCATGGCTACTCCATCGCAAGTTAGAGAATGCCTGAAACATGAAAATCATGTCTACTTAACTCAAATCAACACACCAGAAGAAGTATTAATCGCTGGTGAAGATGCAGCCTGCAAGCGAGTGATTCAAACTTTAGGTTGTAATTCTTTCCCTGCTCCCTTCGACCATGTGATACATTGTGAAGCGATGCGATCGCAGTACGAGGAAATCAAGAAGGTAAACAGCCTACCATCACAAAATCTTCCTGGGATTGTGTTTTATTCTGCCGCCGATTATCAACCAGTTGCACTTGAAAGAGATACCATTGCTCACAACATTGCCAAAGGATTGTGCCAAGAACTTGATTTTCCGCAATTAGTAAATCGTGTCTACGGCGATGGTGTCAAAATATTTCTAGAAGCAGGTGCAGGTAGTGTCTGCTCACGATGGATTGATAAAATTCTTGGCAACAAAGAACATATCACAGTTTCTCTGAATCGTAGAGGGATGGATGACCATGCTTCGATGGTTAAAGCATTAGCAAAACTACTCAGTCATCAGGTGAATGTAGATTTATCACCACTGTATAGTAAAGCTCAAGAAACGGCTAATTCCAATAAAGCAACATTGAGAACAGTTACCTTGGGTGGGAAAGCGATCGCTGCTACAATTTTGAGCGAAGAAAATCGTAAACTTGTTGAAAATTTGGTTGAGGATATTAAGTGCGATCGCTTCAAAATACAGCATCCAGATATACCTAATATCCAACAATCTGAAATCACAGATTATCTTAACACTTCCAACCACATAATCCAACAAGAAAGTCATTCCCCTAACATCTTGCCTCAGCCAGAAGAAGTAAAACCGAAAAATATCATTGATAACGTTTTTGAACCGAAAGAACAATTACAATCTTCTGAGTCAAGCGCAATTAGACAGCCAATTCCTGTTTTTTCTCCACCCATCAGAACTCAAAAAATTAGTAGCATCATCAGCATGTTCGATTTAAATAAGACTCAGTATCAAAAGCTCAATGCTAATAATTCAAAGATAACTAAAGCACACACAGCCTTCTTACAAGCTAGACAAGATTACAGTCAGCAAATGAGCGAAATCATTCAATTGCAACTAGCTTGCGCCCAAAACTTGCTTAACGAAGAATCTTAATATTTCATACCAATTCTCTCTAAATCTTCTCTTCCTTCGCACCCTTCGCGTCCTTCTCTAACGAGACGCTGCGCGAACGCGGTTCGTTTAAAAATTATTACGTGCATCTCCCAGAGAATTGGTATTACTCTCTTACTCTGTGCCCTCTGCGCCTCTGCGGTTCGTTAACAGAGTCCACACCCTTCATATCATCCATTGTTTGTATAATCCGAGGGATAACTACCGTGACAACCGTAGATACGGTACTAAGTAAACACGATAATGGTCTTAACTTCTCCACTTGGTCGCATAACAAAAACCAAGTTTGGAAAGGTTCTTTAGAAACTGTATCTTTCGAGAAACAAACCATCAAAGATAAATTGATGGTGTTAAATAAACCTTGCTACATCGTGAAAGTTGCCGGAAAAATCGGTGTCACTAACGAGGGTTATTTATCCCCTGGTGATAATGGCACAACAGCACAAGTAGAACTGCTGACATTTGCAGCACCAATCCGCATTCAACAATTTGGAGATCCCAATTTTCTCTCCTCTCATGGAGTGAAATATGCCTACGTTACCGGCGCAATGGCTGGCGGAATTGCTTCTGAAGAAATGGTCATTGCACTCGGAAAAGAGCAAATTTTGAGTTCCTTTGGTGCAGGTGGTTTAACTCCAGAACGTTTGGAAGCAGCCATAAATCGCATTCAAGAAGCTTTACCGCAAGGGCCCTACGCATTTAATTTAATCCACAGCCCCAACGAACCTGCGAGTGAACGCCGCGCAGTGGATTTATACCTGAAATATCAAGTGAGAACAGTAGAAGCATCTGCATTTCTCGACTTGACCCCCAACATTGTTTATTACCGTGTTGCGGGATTGGCATTAAATAACGCCAATCAAATTGAAATCAAAAATAAAATCATTGCCAAAATTTCTCGCCGAGAAGTTGCGACTAAATTTCTGCAACCAGCACCAGCCAGAATAATCAAAGAACTTCTTGAACAAGGGTTAATTACTGAGTTACAAGCAACCCTTGCAGCCAAAGTTCCGATGGCTGATGATATTACCGTCGAGGCTGATTCTGGAGGACATACAGATAATCGTCCTCTGGTTTGTGTGTTACCTTCTATTATTGCCTTGCGAGATGAAATTCAAGCGCAATATCATTATCAAACACCCATTAGAATCGGCGTTGCAGGGGGAATTGGTACACCACAATCAGCATTAGCAGCCTTTATGATGGGTGCTGCTTATGTAATGACTGGCTCAATTAATCAATCATGTGTTGAATCTGGGGCTTGTGAACATACCAAAAAGTTACTAGCCCAAGCTGAAATGGCTGATATGATTATGGCCCCAGCAGCAGATATGTTTGAAATGGGAGTCAAATTGCAAGTTCTCAAACGGGGTACAATGTTCCCCATGCGAGCGCAGAAATTATTTGAACTCTATCGCGCTTATGATTCGATTGAAGAGATTCCTTTGGCAGAAAGGCAGAAATTAGAAAAACAAGTTTTTCGCAAAACTATTGCCGAAGTATGGGAAGGAACTGCGGCTTATTTATCCCAAAAGAATCCTGAGAAACTTGGGAAAGCAGTCAATAATCCTAAACTGAAAATGGCATTGATTTTCCGTTGGTATTTAGGATTATCTTCTCGCTGGTCTAGTTCTGGTGAAAAAGGTAGAGAAGTCGATTATCAAATTTGGTGTGGCCCGGCAATGGGCGGTTTCAATGACTGGGTACGCGGTTCCTACCTGTCTGAACCAAATAATCGTGGTGTAGTTGATGTTGCTAATCAAATTATGACTGGTGCAGCCTTTTTGTACCGTGTCCAAAATTTGAAAATTCAAGGGCTGCAAGCTTCCGATTATTACAGTCAGTATCACCCTGTTCGTTCTACATCATTGTTGGAGATTTAAAAATGACTATAAAACAGTCTTTCACAGCAGACGATATTCAAATATTTTTGGTATCTAACTTAGCTAAATTGCTAGACGTAGCAACTGATGAAATCGATGTCAAAGAACATTTAGAAAACTATGGCTTGGATTCAGCCCAAGCAATGATTCTAGTAAGTAACTTAGAAAAGTTGCTAGGATTTCAACCCTCTCCATTGCTGCTGTGGCATTACCCAAATATTGAAGCTCTTTCACAGCGTTTAGCTGAAGAAGTGCAAGAAGGTTCACCAATTCAAGATACAAAGGTGGTAGCTTCTAATGCCAACGCTGCACCCTCTGTTTTAGATTTAGGTGCTGAGGCTGTTCTTGACCCCACCATCCATCCTGGTGCTGCATCGAATGTAGCTATAGGTGAACCCAAGAACATCTTTTTAACTGGAGGAACAGGCTTTTTAGGAGCTTTTATCATCCGGGAATTGCTACAAGAAACCAATGCGGATATCTATTGCTTGGTGCGTGCTGCTAATGCCGAGGAAGGCAAAAGCAAACTCCAAAAAAATCTGGAACAATATGCTATTTGGCAGGAAGAATTTACCTCCAGAATTATTCCGATTGTCGGCGATTTATCTCAACCATTGTTAGGTATTGGTTCAGAACAGTTTCAAATCTTAGCTGCAAATATTGATACCATTTATCATAGCGCTGCTTTGTTGAATTATGTTTTCCCATACTCAGCACTGAAAGCAGCCAATGTTTTAGGCACTCAAGAAGTTTTGAGATTAGCTTGTCAAATTAAAGTCAAGCCTGTACATTACGTTTCTAGTGTTGCTGTTTTTGAATCTACTGCTTATGCTGGCAAGGTTGTCAAAGAACAGGATGATTTCAATCATTGGGAAGGGATTTATCTTGGTTACTCACAAACTAAATGGGTAGCTGAAAAGTTAGTTAAAATTGCCCGTGACCGTGGACTTCCTGTAACTATCCACAGACCACCGCTGATTTCCGGTGATAGCAAAACAGGTATTTGTAACACACATGACTTTATCAATTTGATGACCAAGGGCTGTCTGCAAATGGGATATTTCCCTGATGTAGATTATATGTTGGATATGTCACCTGTTGACTATGTAAGTAAAGCCATTGTTTATCTATCACGCCAAAAAGAATCCATAGGTAAGGCTTTCAATTTACAACATCCCCAACCCGCTGCTTTGAAAATGCTAGTTGAGTGGATACGCTCTTTTGGTTATTCAGTTGAGATGATTCCTTACGAAAAATGGCAATCAGAGTTAATCAATAATGTGACTTCTGCTGACAATCCTTTATATACTCTGCGACCATTTTTACTTGAGCGCTGGTCTGATGAACAACTGACTATTCCTGATTTGTACTTGCAAGCTAGAAGACCCCATATTAGCTGCCAAGACACTCTTCATGCACTAGCAGGTAGTTCTATTGCTTGTCCTCCCATTGACTCTCAATTGTTTATGACTTATACCGCCTACTTGATTCAAAGCGGCTTCTTGAATCTCGCTTCGTAATTCATAACTTGCGTAGGATGTCTTATGAACGGTAACGCACTGTACCGGATACTTTCGGTGTGTTACTGCTTCCATAATGCACCCTACAAAATAATTTTATTTAGTCGATGTTTTTTAAAACTCAGTACTACTGAACAGCCAATATTTCAGATGCCAGCAACAACTTATACACTAACAGCGGCAATATAATTGCCCTGTTTTTTTATGCTCAATCATGTAAATTTTTAGTATTCACCCCTTGACAGAAGTAATTGAGGATAGAATGGTTAGTATCAGGCATAAAAGTTTGATTTTGCCTGCTGGCTTGTGTAGAGTAATCAAAAGTCAACGCTAGCAGTCTGAAATAACCAAACTTCTTTAATGCCTAACTTCTTCGATGCATAAATCCTAAGTTTACGTTTGGACTACTACATTTGTCCAAGGCATCACACAAGCATTTGAAAGGGTAATAACTCAAGATGTTTCTTGTAGGTTGAGATATTACGCGTACTTAATTCTAGAACAAGAATCACTGTAAATGCAACGCAGCTTCATCAAATTGATTTCACTAATATTCTTACATGAACACAACACATCAAGGACAGAGCAAAAAAACTGCTCTTATTACTGGCGCAGCCGGTGGAATTGGCTACGAGTTAGCATGTATTTTTGCTGCTCATGATTACAATTTGGTCTTAGTAGATAGAAACAGACCAAAGCTAGTAGAAATTGCAGCTAAATTCCAAGAAAAATTTGGAATTTTTGTAAAAGCGATTGTTAAGGATTTATCTATATCAACAGCTCCTGAAGAAGTTTTTACAGAACTGCAAAAAGCCGATATTAATGTTGATGTGCTGGTAAATAATGCTGGATTTGGTATCTATGGATTATTTCACGAAACAGACCTAGCTACTGAATTGGAAATGCTACAGGTAAATTTGGTGTGCCTCACCCATTTAAGCAAGCTATTTGTAAAGCACATGGTAAAACAAGGTGAAGGTAAAATATTAAATGTTTCCTCGGCTGCTGCTTTTCAACCTGGACCTTTGATGGCAGTTTATTTTGCGACTAAAGCCTATATCTTATCTTTTTCAGAAGCGATCGCTAATGAGTTAGAAGGTACTGGTGTCACTGTGACAGTTCTTTGCCCAGGCTCAACCGCATCCGCTTTTCATGAAAGAACCGGAATGGCTGACTCTAAGTTGCTCAAGGGTAAGAAGATGATGGATGCACGAACAGTAGCTGAAGTTGGTTTTCGTGCCTTAATGAAGGGTCAAACCATTGTCATTCCTGGTTTACTCAATGCAATACTTGCAAAAAGCGTCAGATTTGTACCTAGAAACTTGGTGACAAAAATTGTGCGAAATATGCAGGAGGATAAGTAAGCTGGTTGTCATTTGTCATTGGTCATTTGTTCGCAAAATTTCTCTTGTTTCACCCAGGAGATGAGCTTAGTCAACATCAGTATTGCCAACACTTCAAATCCCAGCCAAAATTCTCTACCGCAACAGCAGCAACATAATTGTTTGTAGGTACTAATTCAAAAAGACTCCAGTCTTCAGTTATCTGTAACTTGGCTGGTTCTGTGGGAGTCAGCAACACTTCAATTTGCTCTAACTGGGATAGTCCATCTCCAGTTGCTTTTAAATAAGCTTCCTTACAAGTCCAGTAACGGAAAAATACTTCTTGCTGTTGGTTGGGAGATAGCGATCGCAACATTTCATATTCTCTCGGTAAAAAGAACCGTTTGGCAAGAGCTTCCAAGTCAGACATCGGACGAATATATTCTAGGTCTACACCAATTGGGCGAGTACAATTCACCGCACACAAACCCAAATCTTGGGAGTGAGACAAGTTAAACGCCAGTCCACTATCGGCAAATGTATCTGCTAATACTGGTTTACCACGCTGTTGATAATTAAACTGAACTTGTGACGGTTTAATATCCAAATAGCGACCTAATATAGTTCGGAGACTACCGCGACCAGCGATGAAATGCTGTCGATGCTTGGGAAAATAGAATCGTTCAGCACGAGCTATTTCGTCACTGGAAAGAGTTGCAGTTAAATTTTGTAGCTGTGATTCTGGTTGGTTAAGGTCTATGCGCCAGACATGAATCTCATCCTGTAATAGAGTTAAATCTGTTGGTGCAGGTTGCCAAATATCATTAGAACCGATCATTGGGTCAAAAAGTCAAGGGAGTTGTACTCTAATAGTTTGTTTAATTACGACGATTATTATGGATGGATTTATGAGATTTTTCACCTCATTTACCTAAAATCTGCTGTATCTCTTCACTGGTAAATAGTTTATCTCCGAAAGTGTTAAATCTGGAACAAAAAAACCTTGCAAAAGCTGGTTAAAAACTATTAGAACAACTTTTTTGGTGAGGATGAATGATTATTAATTTGCGATACTTTGCCTTTTTTCTTCTACTACTGGCAGCACTGCTATTAGCAATTAGGCAAATGAGCATTGCTTTAGATGAACTAGATATTGAACGCTTTACCCTCTGGACAGGTATTGCTTCTATCATTGCTGGTTTACCAATGATATTGTGGTAGCTTCTGGTCAACCCTTTCGGGGAATTAAAAATTAAGAATTAAAAATTAACATCCCCGTAAATAAATTTAGTTGCTTTCAAGTCAGGACGAGGTATTTCTAGGCTATTCGCTTTTCCTCCAACCATTCTAAAACCCGATTCCATGCCCACCAAGGATCGGAATCCTTTACTTGGCGCTGACACTCTTTGCTACTCAAATAGCCAACATGACCGCCGTATTGAGTCAGGAACAAATCTATTGCGGAATTGCGATCGCACGCTTCTTGTAATTCCGGTATGATAGCTGGGTCGAAAAGTGGGTCATCAGCAGCATATAAAATCAAAGTTGGTTTCGAGATTTGGGGCAATATTTGTAAAGCACTACTCGCTTGGTAATATGCTTCCACAGAAGGAAAACCTAGTCGGTTAATTACCAGTTCATTGTCAAAACCCCAAATACTATTCGCCCGTTCAATCGCTTCTGGGTCAAGACTTCCCGGATGGGCATCATGTATCCGCCACGCCAGTTTTTTTAAATTCTGGGCAATCCCGGCTTCTAAATATCTACCTAAGGGCTTTGTAACTAGATAAGATAGCGATCGCTGTGAATCCAAACTCGGACATATCACCATACCACCGCCAATATCACTATCCTCTAGTCCTAAATCTTCATACTCCCTAATCACCTCACCAGCCACCTTCACCGCCCATAGTGCCAATTGCCCTCCTAAAGAAAACCCCGTAAACCAAAATTTTCCTGGACACCCCATTGCCTTTGCAGCGGCAGCAATGCGAACAAAATCTTCTCCCTCATACAAACCATCAGAGGTGAGAGTCGGCGACAATTCGGCCGTTTTGCCGTGGGCCCGCCAATCAAATAACACCACAGCATATCCTTGAGCGTAAGCTTTACGTCCTAGCACTCTCAAAAACCATTCTGTTTTTAATTCTCCGGTAATGCCATAAGTACCGATAATCGTGCTATGAGCATTTTCTGGGATAGCAACCAAGCCAAAAATTGGCACACCTTGGCCACCAACAAAGATTTTCTCGTGATAAGACGGTTCTGGGTCTTTAGTAGTACTTTGCCAGTTACGTTTTCCCCACAAAGCGGTGTATACAGTCATCATCACACCGTTTTGTAAAAACCAAGACGGATTGTAGGGGGGAGTATAACACATCATAGACTATAAGATTTCGTGTAATTGAGTCTTGATTTCACAGTCATTTAATCTTAATATTTATGTAAGATTTAAAAACTTTTTCATCATTGATTCAAAAATCTTTGTATCTATCAAAGGTTGTTAATTATCCTTAATAAGTAGTAATAATTTTTTAAGAATGCCGAGGATTCTTGTCATAGACGATGACCCAGCGATTTCAGAACTAGTTGCCGTCAACTTGGAAATGGCTGGCTACGATGTTAGTCAAGCTGAAGACGGCATCAAAGGTCAAGCGCTGGCTCTCCAGCTACAACCAGACTTGATCATGCTCGATTTAATGTTGCCCAGGGTAGATGGGTTTACCGTTTGCCAACGCCTACGCCGCGACGATCGCACCTCTGAGATTCCCGTGTTAATGTTGACGGCTTTGAGCCAAACTCAGGACAAGGTGGAAGGCTTCAATGCTGGCGCAGATGACTACCTCACGAAACCTTTTGAAGTTGAAGAACTGCTGGCGCGGGTGCGGGCACTTTTGCGGCGGACTGACAGGATTCCCCAAGCCGCAAAGCATAGTGAAATTCTCAACTATGGCTCATTAACCCTCGTTCCCGAAAGATTTGAGGCGATATGGTTCAATGAGACGGTGAAATTGACTCACTTGGAATTTGAGTTACTTCACTGCTTACTGCAACGCCACGGTCAAACAGTTTCTCCCAGCGAAATCCTCAGAGAAGTTTGGGGCTACGATCCTGATGATGATATAGAAACGATTCGAGTCCATATTCGCCATTTAAGAACCAAATTAGAACCAGATCCTCGTCATCCCCGCTATATTAAGACAGTTTATGGTGCTGGATACTGTCTTGAGTTACCCAGTATACCTCCATCAAATGAAGGGGCTTCAGTAACAGTCGTTGAATGAAATTACGCTAAATACCCTTAACTAAGCCACGATTTAGGCAAGACTTTTAGAAATTCTTATTCCTTACCGTTTAGTTAAGGTTATTGGTGAGATTTTTAGGTGTGTAGAGATGTTGCATTGCAATGTCTCTATAAAACATTATCGACAATTTTTCAGACAAGAGTGAAAAGTCAGGTTCGTCCCAATACAGCACTTGTAGAGACGGCGATTTATCGCTTCTCAAAAACCCAAAATTGTTGTCAGTAGCCGCAATACAGTTCAGTTAAGAAAATAATCGTTGAGGCAGGCAGGGGAGGCAGGGGAAGTAGGGGGAGAGAATAAATGCTTAACCCAAGTGTATTGAGGTTAGTCCTCTGGTTGACATCCAACGTGAAAAGTTAGCCAATCTGATGAGGGAACTCCAAGAAATAAATTATCCAATATTGTGGGGTGGACATCTTGCCCGCCCAGTTGATATGGCTCTCGTGTCGCCCACCCCACAAGAGTCAATTGGATATTTTTTATTTGTCAGTCCCTAAGACGAAGCAGAAAATTAAGGTGCTGTTTCTATGAAGAGTGCTGAGTACTTTTTCTTCACTCATTACTCATCACTCAGCACTCAGCACTCTTTCGGTGAGTAAAATAGCAAATTTTGGTTTTCATGCCATCTTCTATAATTAATAGAACCTGCACACCTAATTCTAGGCATGAGACTGTGACCGAACCAGGAAGTTATAAAGATACTGTAAACCTACCCAAGACTAACTTTGATATGCGGGCAAACGCCATCAAGCGCGAGCCTGAAATCCAAAAATTTTGGGAAGAAAATAAAATTTACGATCGCCTCTTTGAAAATAACCCCGGCGAATTATTTATACTGCACGATGGGCCTCCCTACGCTAATGGCTCACTCCATATTGGTCATGCCTTAAATAAAATTCTCAAAGATATTATTAATCGCTACCAACTACTAAAAGGTCGTAAAGTTCGCTACGTCCCTGGTTGGGATTGTCACGGATTGCCAATTGAGTTGAAAGTTTTGCAGAACATGAAGTCAGCAGAACGGCAAAATTTAACACCTTTACAACTGCGGCAGAAAGCGAAAGAATTTGCCCTAGCTACGGTAGACAACCAGCGCCAAAATTTTAAACGCTACGGTATTTGGGGTGATTGGGACAATCCTTATCTAACTCTGAAGCCGGAATACGAAGCGGCTCAAATTGGCGTATTTGGTCAAATGTTCTTAAAAGGCTACATCTATCGCGGTTTGAAGCCAGTTCACTGGAGTCCCAGTTCTAAAACCGCTTTGGCGGAAGCTGAGTTGGAATATCCTGAAGGTCACGTTTCCCGCAGTATCTATGCAGCTTTCCCAATCACGAGTTTGGCGTCAGCTGTAAAACCACTGTTGGCTGAATATCAGTCAGATTTGGGTGTGGCTATCTGGACAACGACACCTTGGACAATTCCAGCGAATTTAGCTGTGGCGGTGAATGCGGATTTGAATTATGCAGTGGTGGAAGTTTCACACCCAGAGGGGGAGGCGCAGAGTAATTTCAAATACCTGATTGTTGCTGCTGACTTAATAGAACGTTTATCTTCAACCTTGGGAGTTGAGTTAACTCTAAAAGCCACGTTCAAGGGGAATGATTTAGAACATACCACTTACCGTCATCCTCTATTTGACCGCGAAAGTCCGATTGTTGTGGGCGGTGATTACATCACAACTGAGTCGGGTACTGGGTTGGTACATACTGCACCTGGTCATGGTCAAGAAGACTATATTGTTGGTCAGCGTTACGGTTTGCCCATCCTTGCACCAGTGGATGACAACGGCAATTTTACCGAAGAAGCGGGACAATTTGCGGGGTTAAATGTGCTGGGTGATGGAAATCAGGCGGTAATTGATGCATTAACGGCTGCTGGTTCCTTGCTGAAAGAAGAAGCATACCCCCACAAGTATCCTTATGATTGGCGGACGAAAAAACCAACGATTTTCCGCGCGACTGAACAATGGTTTGCTTCGGTGGAGGGATTTAGAGAAGAAGCATTAAAGGCGATCGCCACTGTAAAATGGATTCCAGCCCAAGGTGAAAATCGGATCACGCCAATGGTAGCGGAACGTTCCGATTGGTGTATATCTCGTCAGCGTGCTTGGGGTGTACCGATTCCCGTTTTCTACGACGAAGCCACTGGGGAAGTATTGCTGAACGAAGAAATTATTAACCACGTTCAAGGAATCATCGCAGAAAAAGGTTCTGATGCTTGGTGGGAATTATCAGTTGAGGAATTATTACCAGAATCCTATCGTCAAAATGGTAAGTCTTACCGCAGAGGTACAGACACAATGGATGTATGGTTCGATTCTGGGTCATCTTGGGCTGCTGTCGCTCAACAGCGTCCAGAGTTACACTACCCTGCTGAGATATATTTAGAAGGTTCCGACCAACATCGAGGCTGGTTCCAGTCAAGTTTGCTTACCAGTGTAGCGGTAAATGACATTGCCCCTTACAAAACTGTGCTAACTCACGGCTTCGCTTTGGACGAACAAGGGCGAAAGATGAGTAAGTCAGAAGGTAATGTGGTTGACCCCAATACAATCATTGAAGGTGGGAAAAATCAAAAAGTAGAACCAGCCTACGGTGCAGATGTCTTGCGATTATGGGTATCATCGGTAGACTACTCCGGCGATGTCCGCATTGGCAAAAACATCATCAAACAAATGAATGATGTTAGAGGCAAAATTCGCAATACAGCGCGATTTTTGTTGGGTAGCTTAGATGATTTTGACCCCGAAAAAGATGCAGTCCCCTTTGAGGAATTGCCAGAACTTGACCGTTATATGCTGCACCGCATCACCGAAGTGTTTGAGGAAGTGACGGAAGCCTTTGAGAGTTTCCAATTCTTCCGCTTCTTCCAAACAGTGCAGAATTTCTGCGTGGTAGATTTATCCAACTTCTATTTAGATGTTGCTAAAGATAGACTCTACATCAGTGCAAAAGATGCTTTCCGCCGTCGCAGTTGTCAAACGGTGCTGAAGATAGCAATAGATAATTTAGCTAGAGCGATCGCCCCAGTATTATCCCACACTGCCGAGGATATCTGGCAATATCTCCCTTACAAAACACCTTACAAATCAGTGTTTGAAGCCGGTTGGATTCAGGTTGAGGAAAAATGGCGTAATCCTGAGTTAGCAGAATTTTGGACAGAGTTACGGAAAATTCGTACTGATGTCAATGGAAGGTTAGAGAATTTTCGAGTAGCGAAAGAAATCGGGTCTTCTTTAGAAGCTAAGATTTTGTTATATGTCTCAGATTTGGAACTGCGTAAACAGTTACAATCACTTAACCCCCGTTCTATTGACCAAAGTAATGGGGTAGATGAGTTGCGCTATCTGTTTTTAGTATCTCAAGTTGAACTAGTCGATTCCCCTCTTAAAGAGGCAGAAGAACAGATAAAAGTAGCTAAATTTTTCGGTGCTGAGAAAATAACAACTATTGATGTTGTGAAAGCAGATGGTGAAAAATGCGATCGCTGTTGGAACTACTCTACTCATGTAGGAGAATCAGCAGAACATCCCTTAATTTGCGAACGATGCGTTGCAGCCTTAGCTGGAGAGTTCTAGTAAATATACGTTAATTCGCCGAACTTCTCTCTATTTTTAACTAAATTTCCAGTCTTTCCCTCTCCAAATCGGAGAGGGATTGTTTTACGTAGTAAAACGAGGGAGAGGTCTTTCGAGTCAGCGCTGAAAATAGATATTTTACGTAACACACATTATAGTCCTTTTGTAAAGTGCGTAAGTCCTAAGGGTAATATACTTTAGAACAAAAAAATCTAGTATTTTTACTGAAGATGGCTACGTGTTTTAACTGTATCTTCTTTAAAGAAAGGGGAACCGCTAGATTGTTAAGATAATATAAAGGTATGGATTAATACGTAGATTTTCGATTAGAACATCCATCAACTCAAAATTCAAGAGAGAAAAAGATATGTCAGATACAGTTGCTAAAGAATTGGCAGATTTTTTGCTGCAAATAGAACAGCGATCGCAGTTTCACGCAGGCTATCCATATAATTTAAGTTGTGACTACAGTGCGATCGGCAAATTTTTCAATTTTCTGTTGAATAATGCTGGAGATCCTTATATTGAGCCAGATTTTGGACTGCATTCTCGGAAGTTTGAGCAAGAAGTATTATCTTTTTTTGCTAACCTCTATAAAATTCCAGAAAATAAGTTTTGGGGTTATGTTACTGCTGGCGGAACTGAAGGTAATTTATATGGAATATTCTTAGCAAGGGAAATCTACCCGAATGGGATTCTTTACTCATCACAAGATTCTCATTACTCAATACCCAAAGCAGCCAAATTATTCCGCATTCAACACAATGTTGTTAACTCGCAAATTAACGGAGAGATGAATTATGAGCATTTCGAACAACTCATTAGCGAAAACCGCAATTGTCCAGCGATCGTAAATTTAAATATTGGGACTACTGTCAAAGGTGCGATTGATAACTTAGACAAAGTTATAGAAATTTTAGAGCGCAATCAGATAAAAAATTACTATATTCATTGTGATGCCGCACTTTCAGGATTAATATTACCTTTTCTAGATGGCGCTCCACAAGTTAACTTTCAAAAACCCATAGATAGTGTAGCTATTTCTGCTAAATTCATTGGTTCTCCCTTGCCTTGCGGTGTTGTTTTAACTAAGAAAAAATGGGTAGAAAAAGTTGAAACAGCAATTGAATATATCGGTTCAACAGATACAACAATTCTAGGTTCTAGAAACGGTCACACACCTCTGATTCTCTGGTATGCAATAAAAACAAGAGGTTATCATGGATTAGCTAGAGAAGCAAAGACCTGCATTGATAATGCCCAATATCTTTTCCAACAACTTAAAATCAGAGAATACCCATGTATGCTCAATGATTTTTCCAATACCGTAGTGTTTCAAAAACCTTCTCAAAAGTTAATTAAAAAGTGGCAGTTAGCCATTTGTGAAAACTGGGTACACCTGATAGTCATGCAAAATATCAATCGGGATAAAATCGATATTTTTGTGAACGAACTTCTGTTAGAAGAAGGGTTAGTTAATAATGTAGAGAATTTCCAGCTACAACCAGTACTACACTAATTAATGTAGATGTAGTTAAGCGACTTTATGGGTAGACTATTCTGAATTCTGTTAGCGCAGCGGGGCGTAGCCCATTCTGAATTCTGACTCCTGGTTTATCTCTTCAAAAAGTTTTTTCCGTACAAGTTAGCAGCAAGTAGTATTTCTACTTCTGCCCGTTCCATAGGTGGTAAGAAAAAATACCCTTGTCCATAATCACATTGTAAAGCCTTCAATTGTGCTAATTGCTCTACAGTTTCTATCCCTTCTGCTGTTACAGACATATTTAAATTATGAGCCAATGTTACGATCGCTCGAATAATTTCTAAATTTTCTCCTCGACTACCTATACTGGTGACAAAAGAGCGATCAATCTTAAGAGTTTTGATTGGTAGACGGTGCAAATAACTCAAGGATGAATAACCAGTACCAAAATCATCCATGTGCATCTCGACATTCAGCGCTGTTAACTGAGAAAGTACAGTGATGGCCAATTCAAAATTATCCATTAGCAAGGTTTCAGTAATCTCCAATTTCAAACAGCACGGCTCCAATCCAGTTTGCTGTAATATATGTTTCACCTCTTTAAACACATCAGGTTGCGTGATTTGTTTACCAGAAAAATTCACACTAATTGTCAGAGGTGTTGAAGTAGGAAATTGTTTATGCCATGTATGCATTTGGTGACAGGCTTCATACAGCACCCATTGCCCGATACTAACAATCATTCCAGTTTCCTCAGCCAGAGGAATAAAATCTTGAGGAGAAATCAGTCCTCGTTCTGGATGATACCAACGTATCAGGGCCTCAAATCCAATAATTTTACCAGTTGTCAGTGAAACAATTGGCTGGTAATCCAGGCGAAATTCTTCTTGCTTGAGTAGCGCATGACGTAAAGCAGTTTCTAACTCCAAAAGCAAAGCTGCACCCTCGTGCATCTTGGGATCAAAAACCTCATAACGTGCCTTACCAAGTGATTTAGCACAATACATTGCCACATCAGCATCGCGTAGAATCTGCGCTGCTTGCTCATAATCTGCTTTACTTAAAGCAATGCCAATACTAACATTAGTAAACACCCGATGCTCATTTAATTGAAATGGCAAAGCTAAAACCTTTTTAATTCGCTCGGCTACCTGTATGGCGGTACTAATATCCTCAATTTCTTCAATTAAGATTGTGAACTCATCTCCACCAAAACGAGCAACTATATCTCCGCCTCGCAAAACTGACTTTAGCCGATGAGAAATTGCAATCAAAAGTTGATTTCCTAGTAGATGCCCAAGGCTGTCATTAACAACTTTAAAGCGGTCTAGGTCTAAGAAAAGTACAGCAAATAAATAATTATTTTCCTGTTTACTATGTTCTATTGCCTGCTGCACCCGCTCCATAAACAATCGTTGATTAGGTAATCCAGTTAGACCATCATGAAGACTATTATGCAGTAATTGTTCTTGTGCTTCTTGACGCTTGATAATGTCTTGTTGCAGTTGTTGATTAACTCTAATAAGTTCAATGGTGCGTTCTAACACCAACTGCTCAAGCTGATAACGATACTGGACTAATTCTTCCTCTGCTAGCTTCCGCTTCGTGATGTCACGCACAATTACAATATACTCCCGTAGCTGGGAATTAAATGGTTGTGAAATAGTCGATTCAACAATTCGTAAACCTTGGTTGATTTTTAAAGTTTGCTCACTTCTAATAGACCATTGCTCCGGTTTGCCACGATAGCAGATTAGAATTTGATTCAGATTTTGTCCAAGTAATTGCTGAACACTTGTTTGAAATAATTCTTCAGCAGCAGCATTTGTTTGAGAGATTGTACCGTCTTCATCTAACACTAAAACTGTATCTGGAACAGTATCGAGAGTAGTAATAAATAGGTTCCTAGCTTGTTTGCGTGCTTCGTCAATAGCAATAATTTGTGGTAAAGTTGTCCAGCAAGCGATCGCTACTCCCGCAAAAGAAAGTGTTACTAATAAAATAGCTAGTAAAGAGTTTTGAGGATTATTAGAAAATCTATCTAAAAAATCACGAATAATCCAACTGATTGTAGCAGTAGTACAAATTAATGACACTAAAACAATCACTTGTAATACTACAAAATCGGGGTTATTTCTAGTAGACCTAGTATCGTAACGCTGTGTCCACCAGTTCGGGTGTAATGGCGCAAATCTAAGGCGACGTAGCGCTACATCTCCACTCATCAGAATAATAGGTAATAATAAGCCCACTAAGAAATCTCTCCAATTCCAAGCTAAACCTCCCACTATTAGCACTACCGCTTCTACCAAGAAAAAACCCAGTGACCACCAAGGCCATAACACGTGGGGTTTACCGCGACATAGCCACAATCCCAGATGTAATCCCATAATTGACATGAGATAACATGTACCTGCCACTGTGACAAGTTGAGATACATTTCCCAAATTTAGACAAAGCAAACTGAGTATAAAGGTAACTAAAATTGCAGGCCCAAGGACACCTTGACGAGAGACCAATGCAAATATGGGGGAAAGCTGTCGATCGAAGGCAAGTTGGTATAATATCCGAGGAGAGTTAGAAACTGCCGTAGCAGAACTTAAAAGGCAAGATATAGTAATCAGAAGTGTTACTAAAAAGGGGGCAAATTCACCCCAAAAAGGCTTAGAAGCTGCCACCAGATTTAAGAACGTATCGTCACCTATTGTGGGATTTTGAGCCGAACACATTAATACCCAAGAACCACCTAAAAACACTGGAGGAATTAACCAAGCAGCAACAGTTAAGAACTTTAAAGTTTTATATGGGTGGCGACTATCAGCAACAAAAGAAGAAGTAGTTTCACAAGCATAAATTGAATAGCTAGCTAAAAAAAACCACTTTGCCCATTCTTCAAAGCTCAAACTATGTGTGCTAGTTGAGATCAATTTAAAACTAGCAGATGAGAAGACTAACCAGAATACGCCTTGAATACAAAACAATAACATTAATAAAATCGCTGGAAACACAAAAAACAGATGCAAGAGCGCTAAAGCACGAGTACCACTGAAGGCTAAAATAAAAGGAATCGCTGTAAATAAAACTCTTAATAAAGTTTCTGGACAAGAAATACCTAATGTTTCAAAATTGACTTTAATTAGGTCGGTGAGAATAATCGCATACAATGCTGGTGCTGCTGCCCAGCTAAAAAAGTATCCTAAAGCTGCGTAACGGCCTAATACAGGAAAGTTCTTTAATAGCCTTGTGGTATAGTTTGGTGTTCCTCCAGCGATATCTGGCCAATGTCTACCTAAACTTTGTACCTGTAAGTTAAGTAAAAAGGAAATAATCGTGCCAAAAAACCAAACTAAGATAGCTTTTGGCCCTAACGCTGCATGAATGATGGGGGCAGTACCAATCCATCCAACATGACCTGTTAACCCAAAGCCCCAGGTTTCGAGATAACTCAGAGTCCGTGGTAGGCGTATTAGCAAATGCTGATTGTTCTCTACCCGCGCAGAATCGTTACTAACCATTAGTTTCTCAGTGAGTTTCTTAGTGAGATTTACTTACCTTTTCACTCAATAGCTGAATCTCACTAATTATAGCTTCCGTATAACTGCTGAACTTTAGAAACAGATAAATTATTTGTCACTGAATTGTGGATTTTAGATTTTAGAATGACCCCATACCTACAAGAATTTTTTTTTAATAGAGAATTTTAAAATGGGGATTTGAGATTTGTTTTACGTAGCTTTTTTCTTGCTGAGTAAGTATAAATTCTCTTTCTTAAAAGCTTTATAAAAATCGAAATATTGAGATTTTCGACCTAATTTAATAGATATATGGTGAAATTAATTATTATTTGCCAGAAACCCTTGTGTAAACGCTAATTTTCACGTCTCTACATTCATTTTTACTCATATTTCTAATTTCTTGAAGAATTCAGAAGTCAGAATGGGCTACGCCCCGCTCATTTGTGTCAACTTAAGCTAAAACTCTTTTAAGACCTCGTTTCCAGCCTCCGGCTGGAAACGCTGCTCTGGTGGCTCTGGCACCAGTAAGAGAGGCGGAGCCTCAAAGACGAGCATTCCCAGTCGGAGACTGGGAACGAGGCAATCTAAAAGCTGGTTCTAGACTTGCTTTCACGTTAAGTTGACACCAATGCGCTCCGCTCCTGACTACTGAATTCTGTTCGATAAGTCGGAAATCGTGTAGCTCATCAATGATTAAGTAGGGCTACAGCTTTTGCAACAACTCTTGAGTTAACTGAAAGAATGCTTTTGAACCTGCTGATTGGGGAGCATTTAAAACAGCTGGCATAAAACTATCAACAGCCTTAGCAACATTGACATCAACTGGTATTTGTACCTTACAAATTTTTTCTACACCAAAATCTTCAACAACGCGGTGCATTACCTGTTTGTAGTATCTACCAGTGAGCAGGTTGGCACTGGACATACTAAATACGATTCCCAGCATTTTTATATCTATTTTTGTTTCATGTCCATGACTGTCTTTTAATTGAGCAATCCGTCTTTCTAGCAGTTGAATACCTACTACAGATAATGGTTCTGGTTTAGCAGGAAGTATGTAGAAATCACTGGCAGCCAAAGCGCTACGAGTTAATAGATTATAGCCAGGGGCACAATCGAGCAGGATAAAATCATATTCTTGACGTACTGGTTTTAAGATGTTATTGATCAAAACCCTTTCAAAGCGATTCCAAATAGTTTCAAAGTCCTGTTCACCCAAAGCAGTTGCTTGCTTATGCAGCATTTCTGAAACAACAAATTCATCATATAAATCAATGTCTCCTGGTAATAAATCCAGTCCGGGAAGATTACAAACCGGGGATTGAATGATATCCTGAATTGTGAGTTTTGCTTGTGGATCTGGATTGATAACTTCGTCTATCAGATACCTAAACGTCTTGCTTTGTTTACGGCGCTTGGCAAAATCTAAAGGCGACATCAAACTGAGTGTGGCGCTAATTTGGCTATCTAAATCAAGGACAAGCACTCGCTTGCCATGATTTTTAGCTAAACAGGTAGCTAAATTGACTGTGAGAGTGGTTTTACCAACGCCACCTTTCATATTTGCAGTAGCAATTACATATCCCATTGATTGAGTCCTCTATTGACGCATTCCCACTGGTCTATCAAGAAATAATTGAGGGGTGTGGATTGTTTATAGTTTGTACTAAAGCGCAAACTACGAACCTATCAAATTAAACTTGACAGACTACTAGGTAGCGTACACCCTTCCTGATATCTTAAATCTTCCATTAAATTTAATATTTGCGGAAATTTCAAAGACTTATTTCAGCGATATTTACTCGATTGAGGCAGCAAGATGTAGTTGGTTCTTTACCTGGAATCGAGCTACCAAAAGCGATCGCACTCATCAAAGCAATTATAGAGGTATTGACAAATACAGTAGCCATAAATCAATTGTGAGAAAATAATAGTGTTGCGAATGTAACTAAGTATTGGGTGCAAAATGTGGATGCATTTGCTAACTGAATTGAACGAAGCGGATTGATAATTTCGTGAAATCAAAGGCGCATTTACACACAAACTTATAAGGTAATTAAAATGACTTACGATTCTGAAGATGTAGAACAAATCCTGCAAAAAGCACTCACTCGTAAAGACAAAGGTGAATTTTCACGAGAACAGCTTTTAGAAATGGCATCTGAGTTAGGTATTTCTTCTAAGATTTTGGAAACAACTGAACAAAAGTGGTTGGCTCAACAAGAAGAAGAACGTTCACGACACAGATTTAATACTTTCCGACGCAGAGCCTTTTGGACACACTTTGTTTCTTTCCTGGCGGTGAATTTATTCCTCATTCTCTTAAACTTAATCACTAGTCCTAGTTATTTTTGGGCTATTTTTCCAATATTAGGATGGGGATTAGGACTATTTTTCCATTGGTGGAGTGTTTATCAGAGCAAATCAGAGGATTACGAGATTGCCTTTCAGAAATGGCGTACACAAATTTAACTTCTTGTTTAAGGATAAATCCTGATATTCAGCGATCGCTCCAAATTTGAGCCTCCTTCTAGATAAAATCTTCCTATGAACTACTCACATTCACCCTTTGCGGTGAGTGTGAGCTTTGTAATTTCTGGGGAATCGCCTCTGACATCGCAAAATAGATAAATTTGGGCAACCTTAAACTTGAGGAGTTGTATAATCACGACCTTCGATCCTTATCCTTGTGCTTGCCAATTTGCCAAAATAGAGTTGTAGGCTAGAATAACCACGCTTTAAGAAGCTTGATTGCCTACACTCAGGAGCAAGGGGTCAGCTGGTTAATAAGTTAAGAGGAAGGGAGTATGGACAACAACAACTGGTTACAACAGCTAATGATGGTGGGTCTTGGCACAACGTCTATAGTCGCAGAAAAACTACGGCAAGTCAGCGATGATTTAGTTAAAGACGGTAAGCTCAATCCTGAGCAAGCCAAGGCAGTAATAGATGATATTGCCCAGCAGTTAAAGTCGGAACAGGGAAACTTCGATATCCAAATGCAGCGGCAAATGCGAAATATGATGCAGGATTTGGGGGTGGCTCGCCAGTCAGAAGTGGACGAACTGCGGGGTAGGATTGACCGTTTAGAGCGGCAATTGCGCGATTTAGAAAATAAGCTTTGGCGTTAAAATGCCCTTTCTGATTTAAACTAATTGTGTCCTGTTGGTAATGTTTTTGCCAGGATACTTAAGTAAGGAGAACTGATTTTGAAACCAATTTTCCTCAGCGTGGCGTTCATGCTGGTATGTGTTGCGCTTT
Source organism: Nostoc sp. C052 (assembly GCF_013393905.1). Classification (GTDB taxonomy): domain Bacteria; phylum Cyanobacteriota; class Cyanobacteriia; order Cyanobacteriales; family Nostocaceae; genus Nostoc. Next base: position 4,730,111 of record NZ_CP040272.1, on the reverse strand, counting down.
TGGTTGTGGGGCAAGTAGGCAGTAAACAGAATACTGCCATTGCTGCTGAGTTAACCCAAACGCCGCCAGTGTCCACAGCTGTAACTGAAAACAATATCTTAATTGCGAGTAATACTATGTCTGATGCTAATGTCGTAACTACCCCCTCTGGATTAAAGTATGTCGATTTAACAGAGGGAACTGGGGCGACTCCTAAACCTGGACAAACGGTTGAAGTTCACTATGTCGGTACTCTAGAAGATGGTACTCAGTTTGATAGTTCACGCGATCGCGGCCAACCCTTCAGCTTTAAAATAGGCGTAGGACAGGTTATCAAAGGTTGGGACGAGGGAGTTAGCACCATTAAAGTCGGCGGTCGTCGTAAGTTAATCATCCCATCTGAGTTAGGCTATGGCGCTCGTGGTGCTGGTGGCGTGATTCCACCCAACGCAACTCTAATTTTTGATGTGGAATTGCTGGGAGTAAAATAGCGACTAGGGACTGGCGATTGGGTACTGGGGACAAGGGAGAATTATTAAAATAAGTTTATATTCTCTCTGTTCTCAATGCCCAATGTCCTATCAGAAAAATTAGGTATTTCAGATTACAGATGCGACTGAAGTACAGCTAGAAAATATGAGAAAAAGTACCTACAACTTTGAGCGGATTGCCGCGACTATACCAATAATCTAAAGGTCAAACTGATACGCCCAAATGTTTCTGGTTGCTTAAGAATTCCATGCTTCCAGTATTGCTGTGTCTTCTGAGGCATAAAAAGTAGAGAACCACTTTTGAGTAAGTAACTATGTTCAATGCTTTTGTCTTGTTTATTCTGAAATGTAATGATTCTTTCAGCCCCTAACGAAATAATAGAGATACCAGTATCGTCCATTAGTTCATCAATTGAGTCGGAGTGAAATCCCATTGTTGAGTTACCATTTGTGTAGTAATTGACTAAACAATTGTTTGGTCGAAACCCAAAGTTTTTTTCAAGCCTATCAATAATAGGAAGTAACTCATTCAGTATCGGGCATGAGTCGTAAGAAATGTTTGAGTAGTTATATGGTGAACCAAAGCTAGCTGTTTTTCGTGCCCGTATACGCTCATCCCAGTTAATTATGGATATCAGATTATCAAATAGAGAATGACTATTTAGCAAAAATACATCATTAATGAATAAATCAGGCTCATTCATTGCTCAAACAATTATTTAGTCTGGCTAAATTTTTAAATTTTGAAACTTTGTAAACTGTGGATTGAACAAAAGTTTCGCTGTACCCGTTGGCCCGTTGCGGTGTTTAGCTATAATAACTTCTGCAATGCCGCGATCGGGAGTATCGGGAGAGTAATATTCATCGCGGTACAACATTATTACTAAATCGGCGTCCTGTTCGATCGAACCTGATTCTCTCAAATCAGATAACATCGGGCGTTTGTTAGTACGCGCTTCCACCCCTCTACTCAACTGAGATAAGGCAATAACTGGTACAGATAATTCACGCGCTAAACCTTTGAGTTGACGAGTGATTTTTGATAATTCTTGTACCCGATTATCGCCTGCTCCTTCCATCAATTGCAGGTAATCTATTACAATTAATCCTAATTCAGTTCCTATTTCAGCTTGCAGTCTTCTTGACTGACTACGCATTTGTGTAACTGTAATATTCGGCGTGTCGTCAATATAAATTGGCATCTCCGAAAGGATACCAATAGCACGGCTTAAAGGTTCCCATTGTGTTTGACTTAGGCGGCCAGTTCGCAAATAACTACTTTCAATTTGCGCTTCGCTAGCTAATAGACGTTGCGTCAGTTGCTCTTTGGACATTTCCAAGCTGAAAATAGCAACTGGTAATTTATAAGAAGCGGCAATATTATGAGCAAGGTTTAAGCAAAATGCTGTATTGTGAACACAAATATCATTGGCAACAAAGTTGTGTGTTTCTGGAATTGTTAAGTCATAAACTTGCTTGTTTCCCACTGACTCAATAGCAACTATTTCATCCCAATAAACATCACTTGTTGCTAACTGTTGAAGTGGTAAATTATCTAAAGTTGTGGCTAGTATCCAAAGTCTTTCCCGCTTTATGGCACGTTTGCCAACATGCATATTTGTATAGCCTTGAATACCTGCACGTCTAGCTAAATTACTCCAAGTTTCATTACCTTTTGCTACTGCTATTTGTTCCCAAATCTCTACAGGTATCAAGTCCCGATTAGTTTGATATCTTTTTTTAGATATTGCATCTGCAATTTTTGCGATTGCTTCTTCTTTACTAAAAATACCTATTTCTGCAATAAAAGTTTTGATAGATAAGGCATCAGTAATATCTAATTGCCATGCTGTTCTGCGGGTGTTATTATACTTGACAGACCGCTTTCTAAGAGAGGCAATGATGCCAAATCTTAGTAAAAGATGTTGGATTTGCCTTGCTAATTTCTCGCTGACTGTTGCATACCCTAACTGGGATTGACCACTAGTAAGCAGCGTAGCCCATCCATCTGTAGCAAAGAGACGATTAAGGAATAAGGCTATTTGCGATCGCTCTAATTGAAAAACTATGTTTGGGATAGTTTTAGAATGAGCATCTTTACCCCACAAACCTAATTCTTCTAACCAAAGTGTCAGCGAATTCTTTCGAGATTTGCTCATACAGGCAAATCCATGAGATACAAACTCTTCTGAATCTAATTGTAAAATTTCGCATAATGAACCAAAAGCTTCTAAATTTGGTACACACTCCCCTTGCTTCCAAGCACAAAGTAAAGTGGGGCTGACTCCAACTAATTGACTTATTTCTTTTCCTGTCAATAACTGCGATTGAATTGCTAATTTAAAACTTTCAGCAAAAACTTGTCTTTGAATAGCAATAAATTCTAAATCTCCTCGAATACAAAGTGATGGTGTGCGTTTTACTTGAGAAGTTTCCCAACGAACTATTAAACCACCAAAATCTGCAACTGCTTGCGAAAAATCTGCTTGCAGTAATGGATTACCATTTGTAAATCGGGGATTGGAGTTAGTTAATCCGCCATCGCCAATTAAATAAGCTAATAACTTAACTTCGCACTCACGGATGGTTTTTGTACCAAATACATCTATTTTTCGGGGAACAGCAATTTTATCACCGACTTTCAGATTTTCTAGTCTTTGCCAGCCTTTAATAGTTAAATAGGGATGAGTGATTGTGGTTTCAATAGTTCGCCCTAAGCGAGTAGTGACACGAAAAACTGGCTTGATACCATCATCTACAAATGCAGATGGTTGAGTAAAGGTAAATTTCCAATCATTGTTTAACGTCAATAATGAGCCATAACGTTGGTTATATAATTCTTCAATTGTGGCAATCTGTCCATCTCCAAGGACAATTTCTGAATCAAAGCTTAGGCATTTTCCCATTGATGGGCGGCCCGCGATAATAATCAAATCAGAACGCTGAAAGCCGCTAGTCATAGCATCTAAATCGTAAAATCCGCAGGGAATTCCAGGTAAAGCGATGCCTTGATTTCTATCTTCAATATCCTGAAAATTATTAATTAAAGTATCAGAAATGTGAACTAAACCTGATTGGGGACGCTCTTGAGTAACGCCGAATACTTTCTGTTCTGCTTGATCTAAAACCTGTGGTAACTCAGTTTCTGTCTCGTAACCAAGATGTACAATTTCATTGCCAGCTTTAATTAACTGTCGCCGCAGATATTTTTCCATCACCAACCCTGCTAAGGCGTCGATGTTAACGGCTGACACTGTACGGTCTACCAGAGTTGCTAATTTATTTCTGCCACCAATGCGGACTAGCATTTCATTGTCGGTTAGCCAACTGGTAACTGAGAGTAAATCTGTGGGTTTACCTTGGGTGTGGAGCCTCACAGCTGCCTGATAAATATCTTTGTGAGCGCTAATGTAAAAAGCTTCGGGAAGGAGGCGATCGCTAACTCGACTAATCGCTTCTGGATCTAGCAAAATACCACCCAAAATCGCTTCTTCCGCTTCTATATTTTGGGGTGGGAGGCGTAGTTTACCGCCGTAGGCATCGCTACCATCGCCTTGAAAACTCCGTTCTTCAGCCATAAACGATTTTAGTTTTGATATTTTGCTAGAGACGCGATTAATCGCGTCTGTACAGGAGCTAGGAGTTATTATCCACTTTTACTTCCCCTGCTCCCTCATCGCTCTCTTGAGTTAGCTAGCCACAACTTGAATATTGACTTGCGCCGCTACTTCAGAATGCAGCTTAATTTCGGCTTGATAAGTACCAAGGTGATTAATATCGGGGATAGTAATACCACGCCGATCAATTTCTTGACCGGTGGCTGCCTTAATTGCATCTACAACATCTTGGGTGGTGATAGTACCGAAAATTGCTTCGTTTTCACCAACTGGCTTGGCAATTGTCAAGCTGCCAATTTTTTCTAAAGATTCTTTTTGTTCAAGAGCTTGTTGTCTGAGTTCTAATTGCCGTTGACGCTCTTGCTCACGACGGCGTTCTACTTGCTTGAGAATACCAGGAGTGGCATTGGTTGCCAATTTCTGGGGAATCAGATAGTTACGAGCGTAGCCAGGAGCTACTTCTACTAAGTCGCCAGATTTGCCCAGCTTGCTGATATCCTGATTTAAAACTAACTGCACACGTTTCGCCATCGTTTTTCGTTTTTCCTGTAAAATCTGATTAATTTGGGTTTGGGCAGCATAGCTCACAATCTCAGTGCTGTATTCCAAGCTTTTTGGCCTAATACCCTAAAGCTTACAGATCGTAGCGAAAGAAAGGGTGCGATCGCAACTATTCGCCCTAGAAAGTTGGAGGATTAGGGACTGGGGAAGAAGCAAGGGAGCAGGGAGCAGGGAGAAATGGAGAAGAGTTTTCCCCTCTGCCTCTTTTAAATGCCCAATGCCCAATGACTAATGACTAAAAGTTATTTTTCATTTCCCGTATACGTGCAAAGGTTTGCACTCCATCGCCACTGTTGACGGTTGATTGTAATGATGGCTGATCCCAACGTAAAAAGGGATTGGTTCGCTTCTCGACTCCTAATAGCGAGGGTATGGTGGCTTCTCCTCGACTACGGTAAGCCTTGACTTCATTGAAGCGTCTTTGTAAGTCGGCGTTGTCGCTATCCACAGTTAGAGCAAATTGCAGATTTTTTAGGGTGTATTCGTGGGCACACCAGATGTGTGTATCATCAGGTAGAGAACGCAGTTTGCTTAAAGAGTCCACCATTTGGGTCGGTGTTCCTTCAAATAAGCGACCACAACCACCTGAAAATAAGGTATCGCCGCAAAATAAATCACCTGTATCACCAGCTTTTTCGGGGGGAAAGTAGTAAGCAATATGAGCGCGGGTATGTCCGGGGACGAAGATAACTTCAGCTATTCGGTCTGCAAACTGGACGCGATCGCTTTGTTGCAAAAACACCTGCTGTCCAGGAATTCTCCCACGATCTTCGGCTCCTCCGTAAACTGTCAGTTGGGGAAATTTTTCTATTAATTGCTTGTTACCACCCACATGATCGTTATGGTGGTGGGTGTTAAAAATTGCTACCAACTCAGCTTTTAATTCTGCCAGTTTCTTTAATACTGGTTGAGATTCTGCTGGATCGACAACAGCGGCAATATTTTGTTTGCGATCGTGTAGCAAGAATATGTAGTTGTCTGAGAGTGCTTCCAGACGGATTACCTGCATTACCTCTGCCTCCCTTACAACATATATATTTGGTATTGAATTTGGTATTGAGTAGCAATCCTACATTTTAGTGAATGGTAATGCTACCTCCACAAGCTATATCAAGTATTTATACTTTGTTCATTATAGCTATATGCAATATTAACTATGATCATTATACAGCATAAAACTCTATCTACACAGTAATTATACTTAAAAAAGTAAAATTCCGATAAACTTACTCAGTGAAATTCCTCTGGGAATAGCCCCAAATACAAAGTTATATTTATTTCATTATTTTATTATTTTTAGGATAAAAAAATAAATTGTTTAGTTATTATTTTGCTGACCTCTACTCTATCAGATTTAGTTAGAACTAAAACTAGAGTAAGATTTTTTCAGAATAAATACATTTTTAGTTTCCAAAGTAAACAATAATTGTTAATTTAATTTATGTCGACAGAAACTAGAGGATTTATTACAATTCTAACTGGTCTTTATTCTTTTCAAGACTGCATTCATTTTTTAGCAGCGATTAGGAAGTTTCATCAAGAGCCGATAATTATTTTGATTGACCAAGTTCCGGTAGTTCTCTATCCGTTATTAAAGGCTTTCAAAAATGTAATTTTAAAGCCGGCTCCTACAAATGAAAATACCGTTTTAGCATCAAGGCAAGCCAAACTGGCTTTATATGCAGCCTCGGAGTTTGATAAAACGATTTACCTCGATTCAGATATTTGCTTACTTTCCGATATCAACGATGTATTTGAGTATTTAGATGAATATGATTTTCTGTTAACTGAAGATGTGCAACCTTCTATTCTGAAAGCTACAAATTTACTGCGTGGAAAGCAGGAAGACCTTTTACCGAATGTTTTGCCAATTTTGCAATCTGTAGGTTTACCATTACAAGCAGATAGTATCCAGTATAATGGCGGTTTTATGGCTTTTCGTAAAACAGAAGTAACCAAAATATTCTTTGAAGAATTTCAACGTTATTTTGAAATTGTCAAAAACAATCAAGATAAATTGCTTCTAAAAGATCAAGGGGCTTTTGCGTCTGCGATCGCATCTGTACAACCTCATAAAAAAGTCTTACCACCTACCTATAATTATCTCAGTAAGTGGCAGGATGCTTATAATATTCAGGATAAAATTAAAGTTCTTCACTGTACCTATCCTTATCGACCCCAGTATGCTAAAAATATTACTCGTTCTTTATATACAAGGATCTTTGACAGATTCGCTCAAGTATTTTTACCGAATCAAGTTACAAATCCTTGGCGCACTAAATAAAAATAAGTCTAAAAATCGTGAAAAACTTTTCCAAGATATCGCTGTTAGTTTCAGATTTATCAAGTGCAGCTATTTTGCGTGCATACTTGATAGCAACAGCCCTCAGAACTTTAAAATATGAAGTTGAAATTATGGGGTTTTTATTTGGAAATAACTTATATCGAAATTTACCATCAGAATTAAAAGTTTATAATTTACCAGGCAAAAATTTCCCAGAGTTTTTTGGAGAGATTAGTAAATTTTTACCAAATATTAATGGAGATATAGTTTATGCTATCAAACCACAAATAGCGAGTTTTGGAGTAGCTCTACTAAACAAAATATTTAGCAGAAAACCGTTAATTTTAGATATAGATGATTGGGAACTCAGTTGGTATGGTGGCGATGACTGGCATTATAGTCCCACACCTAAAAAATTAGCCAGAGAATTATTGAAACCAGACGGCGCACTTAGGAATCCTTATCATCCTTTGTATGTGAAATGGATGGAAGGTTTAGTAAGTCATGCTGATGCTGTGACAGTGCATACTGAATTTTTGCAGCAGCGTTTTGGCGGTACATTTGTTCCTAATGGTAAAGATATTTCTTTATTCGATCCCACTCGATATGATGCTGAGTCCAGCAGAAATCGTTATGGTTTATCTGAATATCGTATTTTAATGTTTCCTGGTGCGCCAAGACCCTACAAAGGTCTAGAAGATATTCTCATGGCATTGGATAAAATTAATCAACCAGACTTAAGACTAGTGATTGTAGGTGGTAGTCCCTATGATGATTACGATCGACAACTCCAACAAAAGTGGGGACGCTGGATTATTAAATTACCAAAGTATCCAGCTGATGTTATGCCTGATTTAGTAGCAGCAGCTCATATTGTAGTCGTTCCCCAGCGAAACACCCCAGAAACTCGCGCTCAATTTCCCCTGAAGTTGACAGATGGAATGGCAATGGCTAAACCTGTATTATCAACGCGTGTTGGAGATATTCCCAAAATTTTAGGTGATACTGGTTATTTAGTCGAACCTGCTTCTCCTGAACAACTTGCTGAACAAATTCAATTGATTTTTCAGAATTTAGAGTCAGCAAACCAGCAAGGTATCAAGGCAAGAGAAAGGTGTGTGGAACACTATAGCATAGAAGCGATGGCTTCCACCCTCAAGTTAGTAATTTCTCAGTTGTGAATCTTGATTAGGGATTAGAGATTGGGGATTAGGGATTGGGAACCCAACCAAATCTTAATCATATTTTTATTTCCCAGTACCGAGTACCCAGTACCCTATTTATTTGATGATTAGCTTTATTTGGCAAGTAATTTTGTGAATAATATTAATAAGTAAAAGTGTCATAAAAATATCCAATGTCTACCAGAAAACTACTACTAAGATTCGCTAAACCATATCCAGGCTTGATTTTGCTAACAATATTGTTAGGATTTTCTGGAGCTTTATTTAATGGGATCAGCACAGCTTTAATTGTGCCAGTGGTTTTAAAAATTGTGGGGCAACAAATAGATTTAACTACGGCTCCCCCAATCCTTAAAAAGATTATGTCTCCCTTTGATAATACTCCAGAGACTTACAGAGTAGGAGTAATGGCTGGAGCGATTATCTTTACAATTATTTTAAAGAACTTAGCTAATTATGCCAGTTCATTAGCATCAAGCTCTTTAAGCCGAAAGTTGACATCGGATATGCGCGAAAATGGCTTAAGGCTATTACTGGATGTTGATATAGATTATTATGCCAAAACAAAAGTTGGCGATTTAATCAACCGTCTTGGTGGAGAAGTTGGTCGGGCTGCTAGTGCTATAAGTAGTACGGTTAAGATAGTTATTTTAGGAATCACAATTTTAGTTTTTGTCGGATTATTGCTATCAATATCTTGGCAGTTGACAATTATTGCAACGCTTTTGCTATCGTTAGTGACGTTAATAAATCAGTATGCGATTTCTCGGTCTAAAACTTTTGGGAAGCAGCTGAGTGAGATGTCTAGAGCATACTCAATCTCTATACTAGAAACCCTGAATGGAATTCGACTGGTAAAGGCAACGGGAAATGAAGAAAAAGAATATCAACGGATTAAAAAATTAATTCGCGATCGCGAATCAGCAGATTTCAAATCTCAGGTGAATTCGGAAGCGATTACACCCCTGAGTGAGGTGATGGGTATTACAGCTATACTGCTGATTGTACTTTTGAGTAAAACTTTCTTTGCTAACCAAGTTTCTTCTCTTTCTACTGTACTTCTGACATATTTATTAGTACTGCTGCGAGTACTGCCACTGATTTCTCAGTTAAATACTATTCGCAGCAACTTTGCCAGTACTGCCGCCAGTGTGGATGCTGCCAATGAGTTTTTAAGCCTGGACGATAAGCCATTCATGGACAAAGGGAAGCTTCCCTATACAAAATTAAAAGAAGGGGTGTCTTTTAATTCTCTTTGCTTTGCCTACCCTGGTCATGAGAAGTTGGTACTCAAAGATGTGAGTTTATATTTACCGCATGGCACGACCTTAGCATTGGTAGGTGGTTCTGGTGCTGGTAAATCGACTTTGGCCGACCTTTTGCCCAGATTCTACGATCCGATCGCTGGCAGTATCAGCATTGACGGCATCGATTTGCGGGAGTTCGATCTTGTATCCCTACGAAAGCGGATGGGAATTGTCAGTCAAGATACCTTTCTTTTTAATGACTCGGTGCGAAATAACATCGCCTACGGGCGAGCAGAGGCTAGTGATGATGAAATTCTGACAGCAGCCAAGCGGGCCAATGCTTATGAGTTTATTAGCAAATTGCCTCAGGAATTTGAAACCTTAATTGGCGATCGCGGCGTCATGTTATCTGGTGGACAAAGGCAAAGATTAGCGATTGCCCGCGCCCTCCTGCAAAATCCCGAAATTCTGATTTTAGATGAAGCCACCAGTGCTTTAGATACGGTTTCCGAACGCTTAGTACAGGCTGCACTCGACGACTTGAGTCGCGATCGCACCACCCTAGTCATTGCTCACCGCCTTTCCACAGTCCAAAAAGCTCATCAAATAGCCGTATTAGATCAAGGACAGGTGGTAGAGGTAGGAACCCATGAAGAACTTTTAAAAAAGGGTGCTTACTATTCACGCCTCTACTCAATGCAATTTAGCGATCGCCCTAGTAAAAACTTGATTCAGACAAAAATTATCAAGGCAATGCGCCTAAACTCTAAAAAATTTGCTGAATATCCTGAAGCTGCTAAACACAATCAAAGCTGGCTTCGCATCTCTCACGAAATTCGGACGCAGATGAACTCGATGATTGGGTTACTGCGCTTATTACTTGATGATCTAGTAGACAATTCCCAAGAACGGCAGGAATTAATTGAAAACTCTTACAAATCAGCTTGGAGAATTCTCAACACCATTGATGTTTTTGAGGATGTTATTAACTTACAGAAAAAAGGGCAATTAGTCTCAATTTCTGAGCAAAATAAAGATATTACAAATACCTATTATGAAGAATTTAATTACATCTCTATTGAGTTTCGTACTTCTCTCAACCTCATACTTAGCTCTCTCCGCTCTCTAGATGACAATTTGATATCTACCATAGAAAAACAAAATACCTTAATTAATGAATGTTATGAATCTGCTATATATCTGCTCGATACTTTAGAAAAATTTGAAAATAGTATTAGTATCTAAACTTATGAAAAATCCTGCTTTAAAAAAACACTACATTTTTTTCATTGGTGAAGAGTTGCCGCAACCAGAAGCTCACTTAGTACAGTCTACAAATGCAGCTAACGCCGCCGCCAACTTGGGATACTCAACAGTTTTAGTATACCCTGACAAAGGAGCAAAATTGACGAATCTAGCTAATCTAGCTCGTCCTTTTCAACCAAGACAAACACCAATAGAACTTGTTAAATATTACAACCTCCATGACAAACTAAAAGTTGCTCCCTTACCGATGCCTTGGCCTATTGACCATTTTCGGAGCAAATTTACTGACTCTAACACCATTGCCAGCAAGTATTATTTACCATTTCACATAATTCCGACTACTAAACTTGTCCATAGTCGCAACTGGAATTTTGTCAAAGCTGCCATTAAAAATGGCGTTCCCGCAATTTACGAACATCACCACCACGAAGACAAGCCATTTGAGCCAGAAATTGTTAAAAATCCGTTGTTGCAAATTGCTGTCACTGTTGTTGAAACCATCCGCGAAAGTATGATTAAAAATGGGATGCCACCAGAAAAAGTGATTAAGCTACACAATGGTTTTAATCGTTTATTTATGGAGAGACAACCGGAAAAGGCCGCAGAATGGCGTCAAAAGCTCTTGCAAAACGACAGCCAAAAATTGATAGTTTATGCGGGAGCGCTACAGCAATTTAAAGGGATTGATGTACTAATTGATGTAGCTAAAGAAATGCCTAATGTGCAATTTGCCTGTGCAGGTGGTAAGCCAACAGAAGTTGAATATTATCAGCGATTGGTAAAAGAAAAGCAGGTTAATAATATTAAATTTTTGGGATATATTTTGCATAATGAGTTAGCATCTTTGCTACAAGCAGCCGATGTTTTAGCTCACCCCCATTGTTCGGGCAAAGCTGCAAGTTTTACATCTCCTTTAAAGCTATTTGACTACTTCGCCTCTGGAACTCCCATTGTATCGACAGAGATTCCATCATTAGTTGAGTTTCAAGATACCCAAGCGATCGCTGCTTGGTGTGAACCAGATAACCCCAGCAAATTTACCGAAAGTCTGAAGCGGGTTTTAGAAACTCATCCCAGAAGAATAGAGGGTTATCCAGATAGTATCGAGTTTGTCAAGCAGTTTTCTTGGGAAAATCGAGCGGCAAAAATTCTTAGTTATGTTGATAAATCTCTACTTCCGTATTTATCGCATAAGGAAGAATGAAGGAGGTTAAGTAAGATAACTAATGACTAATGACTAATAACTAAAATGACTATTACAACTGTCGGAATGATTAGCAGCTATCGAGGTTTAGAAACTAGAGCCGATTGGCTATGGCAACAAACCCCGCATCAATTTGGAAATTGGGGCAATATACAAATGCAAACACTAGCAGTAAAACCAGATTTTCTGCTAATGTATCAATTTGATTTTCCCCAAGCATCGCCACAAAAATCTTGGTTAGATAGTTTTCGCAAACGCCAGCAAAAATCAGCAGTTAATGTTGATTCTCTACTGCGTGGTGTGAGTAAAGATCGGATTATTTATTTACTACGAGAACCGCCTTTAGATGAAATTGTAGAAATAACTAATTATAATTACCAACAAGCCCAAAAGTATTGCGGCTACATTTCTGGACCCGATGATTTTGCTCCCACTCCCGACTATATGCCTGCTATTTGGTATCATTCAAATTCATTTCAAGATTTGAATGAAATGCCACCGCCCCAAAAGGTTGCTCCATGTAGTTGGATTACTTCAGGAATTAGCCGAACTGCTAAACATCGTGAACGTTTAGACTTTTTGCAGTCACTACAATCTAGTGGCATTAAGTTCGATTTGTATGGGCGTAACTTACCAGGATGGGCGAATAAATCGGGAGAGCTAGGTAACAAATGGTATGGCATGGCACCATATTATTACAATCTGGCCATTGAAAACTATGCTGATAATAATTGGTATGTAAGTGAGAAACTTTGGGATAGTTTGCTTGCTTGGTGTTTGCCAATTTATTATGGCGGGCCGGCAGCTGATAAATTATTGCCACCGGGTAGTTTTTTAAGATTGCCCAGTTTAGATGAGAAAGGCATTGCTTACATCAAAGAAGTGACAGCTACACCTGATGCTTGGTATGCTGCCAAAGATGCGATCGCAGAAGCACGTCAAATTATCTTACACAAATTAAACCTGCTTAACTGGTTATCAAACTTTGTCGATCAACACTCATAAATTATGAATGGTATTTGTACCCTTGGCAATGATTATGTTTTCGATCAGCTGGTAGCTTTGCTCAACAGTATTGATGTTATCTTAGGTTCAGAAACTCCTGTTTGTATCTATCCTTTCGATGATCAGACACAGCGAATTGCTGATGAAATAGCTAAACGCCCTAATGTATTTCTTTACGATGATCAAGAATCAATCAACCGCTGGGATCAATTTATGCTCTCAGCAGCACCAGAACGATTGAATCGGAGTAAATCACGGTTGTATGGCGCTCACCGTCGTTTTTGTGCCTTTGATGGGCCATTCGATAAGTTTATTTATTTAGATGCAGACACCTTGGTGATGAACTCACTAGCAACAGTGTTTGAAAAGCTAGATACTTATGATTTTGTCGTCTACGATTTCCAATTTAAAGACGTTAGCAAAATATATAATGTTAATTCTCCCAAATTACTAGAAACTTTTGAGCAAAAGCGCATTGATTCCGAAATATTTTGCTCAGGTTTCTATGGCGCAAAACGAGGAATATTTAACTCACAACAGAGAGATTTACTGATATCTTATTTAAAAAATGGGGAGGCAGAAATTTTGTATGGCGGTGCTGGTGAACAACCACTGCTCAACTACATGGTAATGAGGTCTAATCTGGCTATTTATAACTTTGCTCGCCAACTACCAGATAATGAAAAGACGGGATGTTCTGCCACATCTAAGCACTTTGAAGAACGAGAACACCTTCTTTATGACAAAGGTAATCGACTAACCTACCTTCATTACATTGGTATTCCTCCTAATATTAATCAAGCAGTCTGCGCTGGAGACAATATTGATTTTCCCTATCGAGATTTATTTCTCTATTATCGTTACCTGCATGAGCCAGAGAAGCGTCCAGTATTTATAAATCCTCCTAGAAGTTATAATGACGCTCCAGTAACAAATTTACTTACAAGAGCTTTGCGAAAACTTAAGTTAATTAACCAAGGATAATTTATGAGTAGGGGCATTTATATAGTTGCCAATGATCGAGTTATCGATAATGCTATTGCTTTACTTAATAGCATTCGTTACTATGACCAAGAAGTTACCGTTTATCTCATACCTTTTAATGACAATTATCACAAAGTAGCCGAACAACTTGCTACCTTACACAACGTCCAAATTTTTCCAGATTTAGAACTTATTGATACATTTACCAAACGCATCGGAGAAATTTTTGATCGCGATTTCCTCGCCTTACCCAACAAAATGCGTAAATTGGTAGCGTGGTTTGGGCCTTTAGATGAATTTATTTATATTGATACGGATATTGTCGTTTTTGAAAAAATCGCCGACAATTTAGACAAACTTTCAGAAGTCGATTTCTTCTGTTGTGATTACCATCATGCTAATGACAAGCTGCGAAATATCTTTTCCCCATTTGTCAAAGAGCAGCAAATTTTTTCCGATGCCCAACTTCAAGATGTTTTCAACAGCGGTTTTTGGGCTTCGAGAAAAGGAATTATTACCGAACAACAGATGGATGAAACTTTGCGCGAGTGTGCAACGCATCGCGAATATTTTGATTTTTCTGAAGGAGTTACAGACCAACCAATTTTAAATTATCTTGTTCTCAAACTAATTGCCAAACGTGGAAATCTCGTCAAAATTCCTGGGGGAGGCCCTGGTAGTTGGGCAGGTTCGCAAAATTTCCAACAGCGAGAATATGCTCTCTATGACCGAGGACAGAGACTAAAATATCTGCACTGGGCTGGTACACGGATGAAAACTGGTAGTCCTTATTGGCAATTATGGGAACACTATCGCTATCTCCATGAGGGTAAATTCGCTTTTATCCCCAAACTGACTCGCCGTTTATTTCCCTTTGTTGTTGCCCGCACTTAATATTTAGGAGTATCCCAATGATTGATGGCATTTACATCTTAGCCAATGATGTTGTCTATGACCAATTGATTGCGTTGCTCAACAGTATAGAAGCTAATGCTGGTAGGAAAATTCCTATTTGTATACTTCCATATAATAATCGGTTAGACAAGGTAAAAGCAGAGATTGCATCTAGAGATAATATCACTTTGTTTGAAGATGCTGATTCCATCGCTTATTGGGATAACTTTGCTACTCAGATATGGAAAAATTATCCTAGAGCGCAAAAAACTTGGCGAGAGTGGGGCTTTCCAGAACTCTATGAGTTACCAATGCACCGGAAATTTTGTGCTGTGGATGGCCCCTTTGATAGATTTATTTATTTTGATGCAGATACGTTGTTAATGGGGCCCGTAGATTATGTATATGAAAAATTAGATAATTATGATTGGGTAGTCAATGATTTTCAGTATAAGTCTGATTTGAAATTTATTTTTGATGGTTCACCAGAGCTTATGCAGCAAGTTTTTAAATCAGATAATTTGCAATCTAAAGTATTTTGTGCTGGTTGGTTTGCTACTAAGAAAAATGTTTTTTCTGCAACTGTCAGAGCCGAGTTAATTGAAAAGTTAACAGCAGGTGAAGCTGATGTCATGGCTTTTTTAGCACCTGACCAATCTTTATTTAACTACATGGTATTGAGAAGTGGAATTTCTTATTATAACTTTGCTTTTTATGACTGCGAACAGGCAACTGGTAATCACTGGAGTTCTCAATTTGATGCAGTAGATAATATCCTCTATGACCAAGGACGGCGGCTGACTTATATACACTATATGAGTATCAGTTCCTCAAACTTTACTCAACTTTGTGCTGGTGAAGATGCTAATATTCCATATCGAGATGTGTTTTTGCATTATAGGTATTTAAAATCGCCAGAGCAAAGACCAAAAAGCTTTAGGTCTCAGAGTCCGCTAGTACGTCTGAAAAAGACTACTACAAGTTTTTTCAATCAGAAAATCAATAATATTAAGCTTAACTATCGTAATTTAAAGGATAGAATTACTAAATAAGTAAGCTTGTTAGGCTGCTGACAAATGTA
The DNA here is from genome assembly GCF_013393905.1 of Nostoc sp. C052. GTDB lineage: Bacteria > Cyanobacteriota > Cyanobacteriia > Cyanobacteriales > Nostocaceae > Nostoc. The sequence continues at coordinate 4,714,314 of NZ_CP040272.1, read as the reverse complement.
AGTCTACAAAATTTTATAGCTGTGCGTGCAGATGCACGACAACTTATCTAAGAAAAAGAATCTAAATCTAAAGATTGCATACCTTCGCGTTCTATAAAGGTCATCATACTTCCCAACTGCAACCAAACTAATAAACAAGTAAAGAGACTAATTGGTAGACCGACTCCTAAAGCTAAAGAGGAGGGAAAGCCAAATATCTCTAAACCTGAAGAGAGAAATATACAAGTACCGCCAGTTATGCCAATAAATGGTACAAATAACTGTTTCAGTGAGGAACGTGGTTTAGTATTTTCTGTACGCTGGCTTGGCCATTGCTGCACAATTAATTTTAAAGTGCCAGATAATGCTAAACCAGATGTTAATGCTGTCAGAAAACCAACCAGTAAGAGAAAATAAGGCGGTTGCTCAGGGAAATAGTACATGAAAACTCCTGGTTTATATTAAAGATTTTTTAGTTTTTATTTGTTGACTGGTTTTCAGCAAAAGATCCAAGTAATGTAGCTTTTGGGAGGATAGCAGCGGCACCCTCTCTGGATAACTCTGTTAAAATACCGATCGCTACATTGAATAAACGATCTGGTTTTAAGTCATCTTTAACCAGGTTCCACAGGCGTTGGACATCTTCGGTATGGAGGCGGTCATCTTCGGTGAGAGCAAGCACTAACTGTCGCCTCAGAAACTTGCCTTCTTCCGACATTAAGTATTGGAATCCCATCTGAGCTGTGGGCAATACATCAAAGTTGTTATCGGTACGTGCGATCGCAATTAAATTCTCTAATCGCTGCCACTGAAATTTACCATCTTTGAACAACACATTCAATAATCGTCGTCGTAATTCCGGTGATTCCCCTGTCAGCAACCGCCGCGCTATGTAGGGATAACCCACTTCCACAATTTTGAAATCTGGGTTGAGGCTCAGGGCAATACCTTCTTGAGTTACCAGGGAACGAATAATCAAAGCAAACTTCGCCGGGACTCGGAAAGGATATTCGTACATCAGTTCCGAAAATTCATCGGTAATAGTTTTGAAGTTAAAATCCTTGACATTTTTACCAATAGCGTTTCCTAGTACTGCTTCTAATGCTGGCACTATCGGACAAATATTCGTGTCTGGAGTCAGAAACCCTAATTTTACAAAGTCTTCGGCTAAGTCGGTGTAGTCTTTATTCACCAAATGCACTAGCGCATCTACCAGTGTTTCTTTGGTGCTTTCTTCCAACTGATCCATCATACCGAAATCAATGTAAGCCATACGACCATCAGGCACGGCAAACAAGTTACCAGGATGAGGGTCAGCATGGAAGAAGCCATATTCTAAAAGCTGTTGCAATCCTGAGGTAACGCCAATTTGGATAATTGCTTCTGGGTCTAAACCTATTTCGCGGATGTGTTGAGTATCCGTCAGCTTAAAGCCATCAATCCATTCCAGGGTTAAAACGTGGGTATTGGTGTAACGCCAGTAAATGCCTGGAACTTTTACTTGCGGGTCGTTGCGAAAGTTGCTGGCAAATTTCTCGGCGTTGCGGCCTTCATTAATATAGTCAATTTCTTCAAATAACTTCGTGCCAAACTCGTCCACAATTAAAGTCAGGTCATGGCCGAGATTTAAAGGCAACCAAGGAGCTAGCCAACTTGCCGCCCAACGCATCAGATATAGGTCGCGTGTGATTACCGGGTGTAAGTTGGGGCGTTGCACCTTTACGGCAACTTCTTCGCCGCTAACTAGACGACCCCGATAAACTTGACCTAAGCTAGCAGCCGCTACTGGATTAGGTGAGAGTTCGCTAAAGCTTTCGTGAATGGGGCGGTCTAGTTCAGTTTCAATTATCTGGTAAGCGGTCGCATTATCGAAAGGTGGTAACTGATCTTGTAACTTGATCAGTTCTTCTAAAAAATCTTTGCGTATGAGGTCTGGTCTGGTGGAGAGGGCTTGACCAACTTTAATAAAAGTCGGGCCGAGGTTGGTGAGCAGTTCTCGCAACTGGATAGCTCGTTTACCCTTGTTCTGCTCAACTCGATCTTGCCATTCGTCCCACTTCAGATTGAATATAAATCCTGCAAAAGAGGAGATAATTCTCAGCAGTCGCCCCCAGGCTAACCAGGGACGGTAACTATAGTAGCGAGCGATCGCATCTGGATTATAGAGTTTTAGCTGAGTAGGTTGATACTGACCCACGCCTTTTTTTGCCTCTTCAACTGAAAAATTTACAATGATTGTTTTTCTCTTGACTCACAAGTTAGTTGCAAGTTCAGGATAGCGGTAGTTTTTTATCTAAAACAACTAGAACTCTACCTTTGGGGATAGTGTTCGAGGCGATTTTAGTATCTATATACTGCCTAGATTTGTTTATCTTTTTCTTAATTATACTTTATAAAACTACAACTAATTATCCAGCCTCCAGACGATTTTATCTTTTCTTAACTATCCTTTATATAAATATAGATATTTGCTTATGTATGCAAATTGAAGGAAGAGATGAGAACTCAGTAACCACTTACAACATAAAGATCCCCGACTTCTTACAGAAGTCGGGGATCTTTGTATTATGTTTATTTATACCCTGCGATTTAAGTGGAAAATACAATATTTAGTGTGTCCACAATAAAAATTACAGCGTTAAGTAAAAATTTAGTAATTGGTAGTGGTTTCGCCGCAATTACCAATTACCAATTAGCTAATTTTAATTATCACGTAGTGCTATTTAGATTTGGCCTCCAAGTTTTCTAAACGGCTTCTTAATTCCTGGTTTTGTTGTTTGAGTTGGTCGAAATCTTCACGCAATTGACGCAGGGTTTTTTCTGAACCAATGTTCTTTTGCACTTTGGAAATTTCTTCTTCAGCAGAGCGACGTACACGCCCATCGGCTGTTTGTTCAGCTAGCGATCGCAAAATCCCCACGGCTTTGGGTGTTTCCATTTGTCCTAAGGCTGCGGCTACGGCTATTTGGGTTAAAAAGAAGGTTTCTTTAGCGAGTTCTGTTAATTTTTCTAAAATCCGTTCCAAATTAGCCGGACTTTGACCTACAGAAATCTTTCCCAAAGCGCGAATTGTCGCTAAACGTAGGGGTTGTGGTACACCGAGTTTGGTGTATTCGATGAGCAGATTTAAAGCTGCTTCTGAGGTTGTGAATTCAGCTAAACCAGCAACAGCTCCACTCCGCACAACTTCATTCCAACCTGCTTTTTCTTCTAAAACTGATTTCAGCAGCTTTAATACCTTGTCTTCCTTGGGTTTGTCTTCCAAGTTTGCTGATGCGATCGCCCCAATCACACGAGAAGCAGCAGCTTCCACGTAATAGCTAGGATCGCCCTTTTGCAAGATTCCTCTCAAAAGTTTATAGCTTTCAGCAGTTTTGATTTGATTAAGTGCTTCTACTACAGCTCGTCGCACGTAAGCATTTTTATCTTTTAACCCAGTCACTAAGGCATCAAAAGCTTGATCTAAATTGATTTTGGCTAGTTGCTTCGCCACTTCCACACGCACACCCCACAATGGGTCATTTTTGAGCGACTTAGACAGTGCAATGATTGCTTCCAAGCCGCCTTTTTTCGCTAAAGCTGTTGCTGCATAAATACGCGAAATTGGGTCGGGATCAAATTCTAACTGTGCTTTTAACTCCGCAATTGGATATTCTAAAGCTACTGTTTTTAGATAATTATTTCCAACATCAAAGCTGATAAATTGGGGCTTATTTTCTAGGGGAAAGTAGAAGCTTTGTTCGCGTTCATTCACGCGCACAGTAAAAGTAGTTAGTGCTGAAAATGAAGTGTTGGCTTTGGTAGATGAATCTTGCTGTACATAGCCAAAACCGATAGGTATTTTTAAATCAAACAAATCCTTACTGCCATTTTTACCTTCAGCAGCTTGGGTTTGAGTCACTGTTATTTTGGCCAAATTGGCATCCCCATCCCAAGAGTAAGCTACTTTAAAATCGGGATGACCACCACGATAAACGTATTGGTCAAAGAGGAACAAAAGATTACGTCCCGTAGCTTTTTCAATCGCTCTGAGCAAGTCTATTGTCTCTACGGTTTTGTGGGCATTATCTCGGACAAATGTTTGAATTGCCTGCCAAAATAATTCATCTCCCAATTGGGCCCGAATCATGTGATAAACACAAGACCCTTTTTCGTAGATGTGGCGATCGTAAAGTTCAATAGCTTCTCGGTAAACGTGCGTTACCATTGGCCGGCGATAACGGCTGCTATCTTCACTTAAGTAACGACGAGCTTCCAATAAACGATAGTAAGCTGCTTCTGGGAGACTATATTCCTGTTCTGTCCACATCACCTCAGAGTAAGAAGCCATCCCTTCTTTAATCCAAGCATGAGACCAATGCTTAATCACCACCAAATCACCAAACCACTGGTGCGCGAGTTCGTGGACTACTAAAGCTTCGGTGTTACGGTTATCTAGGGCAGCACGTTCATCCAGCAAACATCTATCTGTTAACAGGGTTGTGGAAGTGTTTTCCATACCGCCAAAGATGAAGTCATCGACGCAAACTTGGGCGTATTTCGGAAAAGGGTAGGGATAACCATACTTTTGACTCAAAAATTCGATCATTCGGGGAGTTTTTTCCATGCTGCGTTTAGCATCTTCCTCCCGTCCTTTTTCTACGTAGTAGGTGACTGGTTTACCCTTCCACTCATCGCGAATTTCAGCAAAATCACCTACGGCTAAAGTCATTAAGTAGGTAGGATGAACTTGTTGCTGTGACCAATGATAGATTTTGTAATCACCATCTTCTGTGGTGTCAATTAATTCGCCGTTGGAAATTGCCACGAGAGGGTTGGGAACACGGACGCGAATTTCCGAAGTAGATAGTTGTCCTGGATAGTCAAAACAGGGGAACCAAAAGCGAGAGTCTTCGTCTTCTCCCTGAGTCCAAACTTGAGTAGGCTTGTTTGGGTAGTGCTTGTCTGGTTGGATAAAGTAAATACCGCGTTGCGGTTTTACCACGGAGTAAGCGATCGCAATCAGCAAGCGTTTACCAACCTGGGTTGCCTCAGAAAGTTGAATGGAAAGCTGTTCCCCGTCATAGTCAAAATTTTGTGGCACTTCGTCCACCTGCACAGACTCAATATTCAGGTTGACAGCATCCAAAGTTAAACGATCAATGCCATTACGGATTGGTAAGAGGCGAATGCTACAACTGCCCTGATAGCTTTGGTTAGGAATATCCAAACTGAGATCGAGAAAAATATGCTCTACTTGTCCGGGGCGATCGGGGTTGTAGTGTGGTCTTGCTCCCGGTAACTCAAAAGGTTTGTGTCCGTTATTATCTGTATCAAAATAAGACTTCGACATTGATCCTTACTGACCTTGTAATCCTGAAAAGTCTGGCTTGGTTGGATGTTGTTAAGCTAAATAGCGGTATCTGTATTTCCCAAATTAATAGGGCATTATGGAGGTGAAAATTCACCTTGGGGATTGGGGGGCTGAAATGACTCTCACCCGAACTTCCGAAGATCGGCTAGCGATCCTGGGAATTTTTCCATATCCCTACCGCATTTATTTTTCCTGATGTTCTGCACTTTTTGGTCATTGAGTCAAGAGTCTCTTGCACCTCGATAAATTCTCATTAAGTACAAATACTCCTAATTATTCTTATAACTTAGGATAGCTTGCTGTTACTAATCAGGCTATTTTGTTTGAGAGGAACAGCATATCATTTGCGGATTTGCTCATCATCTCTTGGAATTATTTTTGAGAGTAATTCTTAGACTGCTAACTTATAGGACTACTAATTTTATCAGTAAATACCGATCAATGAGCGGAAAATATTAATAAATCCGAAAACTCTACAATGACACTTGTATAAATCTCGGTGACAATCTGAGCAAAAGAGGATAACAAAATGCCTGAAAGTAAATCAAAATTTCTCATTCCTGCTGTTGGTGCTGCTGTAGTTGTAGTAGGAAGTATAGTAGCTTACATGTATTTTAAAGGCGGCCCATCTGGAGGTAGTTCAGATGCTCTAGGCAGTGCTAAGGTAGTACCTTCAACAGCATTGATGGCAACTTATATTACTACTGACCCTGAAGCTTGGGCAAAATTACAGCAGTTTGGCACTCCAGAAGCACAAAAATTAGTGGCGAAAGGTCTGGAAGATTTTAATAAGCAAATGTTCAGTGATAGTAACGTTTCTTATGAAAAAGACATCAAGCCTTGGGCTGGTGGTGTGATGATTGCTGTACTGCCACCAAATCCTGTAAAACCGGCACAGTTAAATGTGCCCTCTGGCGCACCTAATGTACCAGCAAATTTACAGCAGGAAGCAAATATCCTGATAGTAGTGGGAATCAAAGACAAACTCAGCGCGTTGAATTTTGCTAACAAATTGAAGTCACAAAAAGGGGTGAAATTACAAGAATCTGACTATCAAGGTCAAAAAATTGTCGAAACTACCCAAAATGGCAAGCCGACATATAGCGTAGTTTTAAATAATAGTCAGCTGGTATTAGCCCCCGAAAAGCAAGCTGTAGAAAAAGCAATTGATACGTTTAAAGGACAGTCTTCTTTCGCGAGTAAAGAAGGTGCTAGCAGCATTCTGAAAGGAGTGGATGTTAAAAACAGCCTTGCCCAAATTTATGTACCAGACTATGCCGGAATGGTACAGCAATTAGTCGCTGCAAATCCGCAGGCAAAGCAATTACCTCCGCAAACCTTGACGCAACTAAAGCAGATCAAATCTGTGGTAGCGGGTATTGGTGTTGATGATGCGGGAGTGCGGGTAAAAGCGATCGCTAATTTAGATCCGCAACTAAATAAATTTCAGTATCAATCAAGTCCTGGGAATATAGTCGGGCAATTTCCGACTAATACCTTTGCTCTGATTAGCGGTAATGGCATCAGCCGTAGCTGGGAAACGCTAGTAGAACAATCAAAAGATTATCCAGAAATGAAGCAAGCTCTGGAACAAGCGCGAGGACAACTGAAACTCGTGAATATTGACCTGGATAAGGATGTTTTTGGCTGGATGAATGGGGAATTCGCCCTTGGTGCGATTCCATCAAATCAAGGAGTATTAGCGAGTGTTGGTTTTGGCGGTGCTTTAGTATTTGATACTAGCGATCGCAAAACTGCCGAAGCCACCTTGACAAAATTGGATACCCTTGCGAAAACCCAACGAATCAACGTCGCTAATAGAAATATTGGTGGTAAAGACGTAACTGAATGGCAAATCCCCCAGCAAGGAGCTTTATTGGCACATGGTTGGCTAGACCAAGATACTGTATTTGTAGCTCTTGGTGGCCCAATTGCTGACGCAATTAGCGATCGTAAAAATCCATCCCTTGATACTAGCGACGCCTTCAAAGCCGTTACTGGTTCTTTGCAAAAGCCCAACGGTGGCTATTTCTACCTGGATATGGATAAAACTAAAACGGTTCCCCTGTTCAATAGTTTTGTATCATCTAACGCCGATACCGTCACCATCCTGAGTTCTATTCGTGGCCTTGGTTTTACCGCCAATAGCCCTGATAAATCTACCAGTCAATTAGAGATGTTGTTAGCTCTCAAGCCTACGGCAAAATAGGGCATTGAGCAATTCAATTTTGGATTTTAGATTTGAGATTTTGGATTAAATTTCAATCTAAAATCCAAAATCTCAAATCTAAAATTCTTGCTCCCCCATTCCCTATTCCCCATAATGTTTTTCAATTTGCATCTAGACTGGCCTCCAGCAACTATGTCATAAGTAGAAAAGGCTCTTAAATGCAAACTGATTTATGACTGCTGCTGTAAACACTAATCCTGGTTTAGCTTCCCGCTTGGTGAATGGCATACTGGCAATCCAGCCTTTAGCTAACCTAGCCAAGCATCAAGCTAGACAAATGATGATTAAACGTGCCGAAAGAATTGGTGTGCCTTGGACGCAAGAAGTCAAAACACTACAGGCGCTTGATTGGAAGGAAGATTTAGCTCAAGTAGAAAATCCTCAGCTTTCCTACCCCGATTATTATGTCACCTCATTTCATGCCTACGAAACCGGAAATCTCAGTTGGCAAGCTGCTTTTGAGGTAGAACCTGCTGCTTACGCTGTCCACGCGAAGATTTGGCAGGATGCTGAAGAAGCCCAAGGCGATCCGATGCTGCGCCAGAGTTACCACAATATCCTGAAAAGTCAAATCCCCAATGAGCCGCAAGACATCTTAGATGTCGGGTGTAGTGTTGGCTTGAGTAGTTTTGCCCTACAAGCAGTTTATCCCTATGCCAAAATTACAGGCTTGGATTTATCTCCTTACTTCTTAGCCGTTGCCAATTACCGTGCCCAACAACGTCAAGCTAATATTAACTGGCTTCACGCCCAAGCTGAATCTACAGGGCTACCTGATGCCTCTTTTGATTTAGTTTCCATTTTCTTAATGTGCCACGAATTACCCCAAGCGCCAACCCGACAGATTTTAGCTGAAATGCGGCGCGTGCTGCGTCCAGGTGGCTACTTGGCAATTATGGATATGAATCCCAAATCTGAAGTTTACAAAAAAATGCCAGCCTACATTTTGACTTTGCTCAAAAGTACTGAACCGTATTTAGATGAATACTTCGCTTTGGACATTGAGCAAGCTATTGTTGAGGCGGGTTTCCAAACTCCTACTATCACCAACAACACCCACCGTCACCGTACAGTGATTGCTCAGGTGAGTGGTTGATTTATCTCTACTGTTGTGGGCAGTAATACCACCCTTGCTGCTGCTAGGCTACTACTACTGTCGGGTGCCATTTGCCCCACCTCTGTTAAAGTTACTGATGTTCTTTATCATCGGGGCAATGTCTGGGATCTTAGCCCTTAGCCTCGAATGGGTTTTTGAAACTGTAGCGAACTATTTTGTAGACTGGCAACAGCTCAAACGTTGGCTTCCTGGTATAGCCTTGCGGCAGCTTGTGGAAGTAGGCACAATTGAAGAAGGCTGCAAGTTAGCTGCCGTTTTTATCCCAACCTACTATCTGCAACGCAAATATCGATTACTTCACTCGACGGTTTTCCTCTTCACCATCGCCGTTGCCCTTGGATTTACTGCCGAAGAGAACTGGATTTACCTTTTCCACGATACCGCATCAATTCTTGACCGGACTATTGGTACGCCAGTCCACGCTATGTTCTCTGCACCTTGGGGATATGCTTTAGGGATTTATATTTCCTCCCACACTCGATTAAATCGAGACAAGAAGTTTATTTTTAGGGCTTGGCTAAATTCTGTAATCTGCCATGCCCTAGTTAATGTCTTATCTAGTTCTTGGCGTTACTCACTACCCCTACGTTTCCTGAGTTATGGTTTATTTCCCTTTCTGTTGTGGATGTTTTGGCGACTAGAACAATTACTGCAAAAAGTGCAAGGTAAACCTGTAATTACCCTAATTTCAGACTGTACAATTCAGCGCCGTTACTGGCAGAGAAGTTTAGTACTGTTTGCCCTCGTACTGGGTGGAAATGCTATTTTTGGTCTGTTTCTCTTAGCCAGGACTGTTAGCCCTTTGAGTCCGTCAAAGCTTTTTGACAGTGATATTTTGTGGTTTATATTTAGTCGCTTTTTGCTAAATCTCTTTTTTGGAGTTTTAGCGTGGGGCATTTATCGCTATTTGCGACATTCCGCCCGCCGTCGGTATTTTTAAAAGTATGATTTAAGAAAATGCTAGGGGGTTTCTATGCAAACAACTCCAGTGCGTTGGACAACTGCTGACTTAGAGCTATTTGCTAGCGATCGCAGAAATCGCTATGAGATTATTGATGGAGAACTATTTGTGACTAAATCACCTAGCTGGGATCATCAATCTAGTTGTGGCAATATTGTTACAGTTCTTAACAATTGGTCAGATGAAACTGGTTTAGGTAAAGCTGCGATCGCACCTGGAATTATTTTCTCAGATTCGGACAATGTGATCCCTGATGTGGTGTGGGCAAGTCATGAACGCTTAAAAAACTTGCTAGATGAAGCTGGCCACCTGACGGGCGCACCAGAGTTAGTTGTAGAAGTTCTGTCACCTGGTGAAAAAAACGAGAAACGTGATAGGGAAACAAAGCTGAAGCTTTACTCGGTGCAAGGAGTTCAAGAATATTGGATTTGCGATTCTGTACAGAAGAAAGTTGAGGTTTATCGACGTGAACAGGCTGTATTAAAGTTAGCAGCTACTTTATTTAGTCAAGATGAATTGACAAGTCCTTTGTTACCTGGTTTTAACTGCTTAGTTAGTAAACTTTTTTAGCTGGGCATTGGGCATTGGGCATGGGGATAAATTCCCGATGTCCTATGCCTAATTTTCAATTAGCTAAACTCGCGCTAGTGTTGGCTGATTCACGGCTGGGCTAACTGACTCTGATTCTGACTCCGTGCAGTAGATTTCGCAGGAGTTATTGGGACTTTCAATCAGTTTTACTTTGTAAAGTTTAGCTCCCAATTCCTCAATAGGCGATCGCAGTAAATTACTAATGTAAAGTGCGATATTCTCGGCAGTGGGGACAACTTCGGCAAAATAAGGAATGTCTTTGTTTAAAAAAGTGTGATCGAATGGCTCTACCACATAATCTTCCACCGCTTGATTCAGGGCACCTAAATCAATAATCATGCCAGTACGTGGGTCAATTTTCCCTTTGACAGTCACTTCTAGATGATAGTTGTGTCCGTGACCGTGGGGACGAGCGCACTTACCATAAATCTCAGTGTTTTCTTCGTTACTGAGATTAGGATGAGCTAGCCGATGGGCGGCGCTAAAGTGAGTACTGATGGTGAGGTAAGCTTCCATTGCGTTTCCCATATAATCTGCCCAAAGTTCAGGATGTTCAAATAACTGCACACGGACTAGAGGCAAGTGTGGTGCTAGTCGTTGCCAGATAATCCGTGCAATATTCTCAGTAGTGGGCAGAGTTTGTTGAAATTCTGCCCACGCATCGTTGAGATAAGAGAAGTCCAATTGATTGGTAACTTCCTGTTTAATTACGTGTTTCACATCAGACAAGTTCAGCACCATACCATATTCATCCAATTCCCCAGCTAGGGAGATGAACAAGACATAGTTATGTCCGTGTCCCGGAAATCTAGAGCCAGCACCAAATTTCTCAATATTCTCGGCTTCACTCAGTTCTGGCAACCAATAGCGATGACTTGCGGAAAACTGGGCGCGGCGATTAACAATACATGGCATGAGTACACTATGAGCAGAATTTAAAATTTCTTAACCTTTTTCTGTCTCCAGCATAAACTAATTTCTTAGTCATTAGTCATTGGTAATTGGTCATCCAGCGAAATTGAACCCATGCCCCTCAAGATTGCTGAGTGGGGAATCTCGCTTCTTTACTCAGCACTGGCTCAACCCTAGCTATCCGCTAACGGAACTTGGAACTGTTTTGCCAATGCCTAATGCCCCATGACCAATGCCCCATAATTATGTAACAGACGCTTGTGCTTCACAGTGTAATCCCGTAGCTATGCGGAATAGTTCTTGACCTGTGTGTAAATAACGCTCATCGTAATTCAAAGGAAAGTAACCTAATTCATCGAGTCCATCTGCTACTTGATTGAGGCTGTAGTAAAGATGAGCCGCCGTTCTTGCTAAACTAGGCGGATTCGGCAAAGAGCGAAAAGTAATTTGTGCCTGCTTGAGGTCATCTCGACAGGCTTGTAAGTATTCCTGAAATTCATCTAACAACTCATCATCAAAGGGATCAGCCGCTAATTGATCCATTTGTTCTTCTAAGGAATAGAGAATGTTACAAAGTAAGCGATTAACTGGTTGGTAAACTTGGCGCAGCCATACTTCAACTTGCTCATCAACATCCCGTCCAGTTTTTCGTATTGTCTGGTAATGTTTTTGCGCTGATGCTGTACGCTGTTGGCGATCGCTATTTAATTTTTGAGGCTCATCTTGCAGTTCTTGGTCATAATTGCGGCGATTTTGGTTATCGCCTAAGACCTCATAAGCTGCATTGATGCGGATAATTTCCTCGCGATCAGCTGTATCCTGATTACTGTCAGGATGAAATAACTTAACCAAGCGGCGATAAGCTTGTTTAATCTCCGCAAGGCTTGCACTTGGACTAACTTTGAGAGTTTCGTAATGGTTAGAAACGTGCTTATAATTGACCATTAATTCAATGTAGCGTTAACTAACGCTAGCGGCTAACCTTGCATCCAGGTCTTGGAACAAAGGTGTACTTAAATACCTCTCACCAAAACTGGGCTGAATCATCACAATTAAACGCCCTTTATTTTCTTGACGTTGGCCAAGACGAATTGCTGCACATAAGGCGGCTCCACTGGAAATACCAGATAGTAGCCCTTCTTCTTTTGCCAAACGCCGACTGTAGGCGATCGCTTCTTCATCGGTGACGGTAATCACTTCATCAATCAATTTTATCTTTAACACTTGAGGAATAAACCCAGCGCCAATCCCCTGAATTTTGTGGGGCCCAGGTCGTCCCCCAGATAAAACTGGGCTATTGGCTGGTTCAACTGCGATCGCTTTAGAACTAGGCTTGCGTGCTTTAATTACTTCTGCAACACCACTGATCGTACCACCTGTACCCACTCCCGCCACGATTATATCTACCTGTCCATCAGTATCTTCCCAGATTTCCTCTGCGGTTGTTTCCTGATGTACTTTTGCATTGGCTGGATTGCGGAACTGCTGCAACATATAAGTATTTGGCGTAGTATTAACTATTTGTTGCGCCCTCTGAATTGCGCCACTCATGCCTTCCATTCCTGGCGTTAGTTCTAATTCTGCTCCATAAGCCCGCAACATTGCTCGTCGTTCCGCACTCATCGTTTCTGGCATAGTCAAAATTAATCGATAACCCTTAGCTGCTGCTGCCATTGCTAGGGCAATTCCTGTGTTTCCAGAGGTGGGTTCTACCAATACTGTCTTCCCAGGAGTAATTAGTCCATCTTCCTCTGCGGCATTAATCATACTCACCCCAATCCGGTCTTTGACTGATGCCGAGGGGTTCATACTTTCCAACTTCACCACAATTTCCGCAACACATCCTTCTGTTTGGGGAATGCGGTTCAACTGCACTAGAGGTGTACGGCCAACCAGTTCTGTAATGTTACGAGCTATTCGCATAATTGAGTCCTTAGTTATTAGTTATTAAGTAAGTGGGTATTAATAATGAAAGTTTGTAATCAGCGGCTACAGCCCATTTTCAGGGGAAAAGCCGCTTACTGCGAGCTAATTTAATTATATTTACATTGCGTAACATAGTTTGATTTATTCCTACCCACTTACTTTGTTATTAGTCATTAGTAATTAGTCATTAACAAATGACCAATGACCAATGACTAAATGTAGTACATGATATCCAACTGCCGCCGCGAATCTCGTTTTTCACAAAGATCCTGGAGCGTATATTTTTGCAACACTGAATTTGCCGCGCGACTTGCTTCTTGCCAAATTTCTTCTATAACTGAACTGTCTAGCGTTTTGGGACTAAGATTTTCTTGACCAGTGCCCGCCTCCAAGCCTTCTAAACACTCTAAAATCTCAAAAACAATGATTTTCCGTGGTTCTCGCGTTAACAGATAGCCACCTTTTGATCCGCGCTGACTCTTGACTATACCGCCACGCCTCAAGGTTGCTAGTAGCTGTTCTAGATAGCGATCGGGTATGTTTTGTTGTGCTGCAATTTGTCGAATTTGCAGTGGTTCGCCGCTTTCGTAATGAGCGGCCATTTCTAATAGAGCGAGAATTGCGTATTCCGATTTACAAGATAGTTCCACAAGCAGCAATAAGTTAGGGGTTAGGAATTAACAGCTAAGAGTTAGGAGTCATTAGTTAGGATATTAGAGTACTTAGAGTACTCTAAGTAAAAAAATGCTCAATTGTCATTGCGAATGGAGCGCAGCGGAATAAAGCAATCGCAAGGGTTAGGATTACAACTCTTGGAGACGCTGTACATAGCAAGATCCCCTCACCGTAGCGGTACGCTTTGCTTGCAAGGGCATTACAATGGCCACCCTACTCTGGTCTATTCATATAAAACCCGTCATAACTCCTAACTTTTTCTAGTATACTCCGGTTAACTACTGGGGATTATCCATTGCTGCTATTGAAAATAAAAATCCCCGCCTCATGGCGGGGAGAAATAGATTTAAAAATTGTTAGTGGATAGTCAACACTCTAGAAGGTAAAAGTTGTTCTAAGTGTACCGATAATTGCATCGTCGTTAGCGCTGCTTTGACCAGGAGAGGTCAACCAGATTACACCAGGGGTGATTGAGATGTTATCTGATACACGATACTTGTAGAAGCCTTCAAAGTGATATGGTACATTGTTACCAGTCAAACCTGCTACTGGTCGGTTAAAGGAATAGGGTTCTGCACCAGCAAAAATACCTAGAACGTTACCCTTTTTACCGAAATCAGGTAAGGCTACTCCAAGACCATAGCTCCAAGCGTTAAAATCATCATTTGCACCGAAGCCAGTGACCTCGTGGTAAGAAACGAAGCCACTAACTGATAGCTTGTCACTGGGTCTAAAGGCAGCCTCTACACCGTAGGAATTGCTGGAACCTGCACCTAGTAAAGTGTTAGCTTGATTAGTACCTACTGTTGGTCCAATTCCGTTTCCGTTTACCGAAGTTGAGTTGAACAACGAACCACCGCCGGCATTATACCCGTGGACGTAAGTAGCAGCTAAAGCCACGCGATCGCCAACACTAAAGTTCAACTGTCCTAAAGCAGCATAACTCCCGTTCGTCAGACCTTGATTAAGACCAGGATCATTAGCATTCGATGCTAAGTAACCCGCAGTGATTGAGCTATTTCCCAGAATGCCGCCACCTTTACCAAGGGGTACATTCAGCGCTATACCTGCACCACCACCAATCCGATAGATGGGACTTTCAGAAGCAAAGGTAGATAAAGCGCCGTTACCACCGTCAGTGTTGTCGAAAAAGTAAGGATTGTTGACAGCAGCGTAATGGCTATGCTGTCCACCACTTGCTGCAATGTAAACGTTGGCTGGTCCAATGGGAACTTCATAAGTCAAGCGGTCTATACGGACACTGTTGTTACCAGCGCCATTACCAACTTGAAATGTTTGTGTGCCTTCAGCACCGGTGTTATTCGCTAGTGCAAAAGCTTGTGCATTACCGGCTGCTAGACGGGTATGTAAAACGTCTCTACCAGTAAAGCTGGTTTGCAAGTCTAAACGTACCCGATCTTGAAAGACAGTATTATTATTGTTACCATTGGTACCGCCGAATGCATCAGTAACACCAAAAATGGCTTCGCCGACTAGTTTTGTGGTAGTGGAGAACTGATTAGCTTCTAATTCAGCAGTCCGCGCTTCTAGGGAATCTACGCGACCGCGTAGAGTTGCCAATTCTGCGGAAAATTCTTCTTGTAACCGCTGCAAGGTAGCTAAGTCTTGCTTAGTCACCAAGTCAGCTGTAGCTGTAGCAATTAATTCGTTAACCCGATCCAAACAGGCATTTAAACCAGCGGCAAATTCATAACGGGTTAAAGCACGATTCCCGCGATAGGTAGCATTTGGATAACCTGCAATACAACCATAGCGCTCAACCAACGACTGTAATGCTTGGAATGCCCAGTCGGTAGGCTGTACGTCAGAAAATTGCGAAACTGATGTTACTTGAGACTGAGAGTTATTTTGGTTGCCTTCGTTACTGTAGCGGTTAACTTGATCTATCGTTGTTTGAGCCAACATTTCTGGCTGTTGGGCAACTTCAGATACACCTAGTTGTTTAGCTGGTGATACTTGAGTGGTTGTGCTTGGAGCCGCCATTGCTGTTGTCGAAACTAACAATGTTGCTCCCAAAACTGCTGGGCTAACCACTAAGGATTTCCACAAGAGATTAGACATCTTTACTTTACTCCTCACACCTTGTTTGATAATTGGTTTCGTCGCACCTAATTCTCAAAAATACGACATCTCATTGAAACCTGTGGATGAGGCATCGTTGCCACTACTACAATTTTAGTTTTTGCAAAGCTAATAAACGATTAACTTGGGGTTAAAAACTTATGTGATTAACTTATGCAAAAACATATCTTTATATCATAACATTATAAAACATCTGATCTAGATGGCAAGATTGGAGCGATCGCCTTAATAACTGTCACACCTACCGATCTAAATATCTAAGCTGGGAGTAGCGTTTAGGGCATTAGCTCCTACTTGGCTAAATTACTGAAAGCTTTAGACACTGAGCAGCTTCTCATTAAAAATCACTACTTCTACTTAGCCTTAGCATAAAGCTCACCTCAGTTAGAAGACAGTGCCTTGGCTATACAACCATAGGTAAAGCCTTCTCACCGAAATAGTGCCTCGGCTTAGAGTAAAAAAAGTAAGGGACTGACAAATAAAAAAAATATCCAATTATCCAATTAATCCTTGTGGGAGTGGGTGTCTCGCCTGCACTATGGACTGGGCGGGCAAGATGCCCACCCCACAATATTGGATAATTTATTTTTTAGAGTTCCCTAATAATCGCACTGGCTCAAACCTAGCTATGTGCTAACAGTACTCAGCACTCCTGAATTAGTTGATTTGGGAAATCGCCTGCGCTACATCAAAGTCTGGCTGCGTCAACCCACCTGCATCATGTGTTGTGAGTATAATCTTCACTTTGTTGTAGGAAATCTCTATATCTGGATGATGCCCGGCTGACTCAGCTGGCTCTACTAGTTTATTGACAAACTCAATTGCTTCAATAAAATCTTTGAATGTGCGGGTAATCAGCAATTTGGAGTCTTCAACAGTCCAATCTGCCAAAACCTTAGCTTGTTCTTGAATTTCCGCTTCGGTGAGTAGTTGTGCCATATCAAAAAATTCCTGATATATATATTTGTTACATTTTGCATTTGAGAAAGGCAAACTTCTTTTATTCTGCACCCAAATAGATTAGGACATCATAATTATGTGTGTATATTTAAATCAGACTTCGTAGATAGACGCTATTACTCAAATCCGATTCAGTCCCCAAAGTTTGATGTAAGATATTCGTCTTTAAAAAAAACTTAAATTTGTTGGCTTTACCTGCACTTTTCTACGGAGGCTGCACCAACAATAAAGCTTAGTGACTACCACAGGCATATCAATCTAAAGTTTTCAAAAGCAACCAATAAAAGTCACCCATAAAAAACTATCCGCCCTGATTTAGATCGGATGGTCTAAGTCAGAGCGGTCTAGCGGGTCTTCAGGTTGCAACCAGACTGCCGGAAGGAACTCCGAGCTTGCCTAGCTACTTGAGCTAACTTAGTATCTCAAAGATGACTAAGGCTAACTTTTAGAGAACAGCCCCGGCACACAGCCGGCTAACTGCAACCTGATGACCCATGCATTTACTACTTTCTATCATGGGCATCACCTCCTTATTGCCTAAGCGGTCTTAGTTTTCAAAGGGCAGAGTATTTACTCTGGGTTTATAACCTTCACCTAACATAACACATAAATTTAGAGATATTAACCATATACAGAAAAAATCTCCCACCTTTTGGTGAGAGATAACTAGAGAATGGTGAATATTGACACTTTCTTGGTTTATTACAAGGAGATTATTTAATCTTGGTGGTGTCAATTTTTATCCATCACAATCCTAATTCAGAACATAGCCGGATTTTAATTCTTAGAGAGCGTTACCGCGAGGTAGAACTTCCTCAGGGAATACAAATTGTTCGTGGGGTTGATCTTGAGGAGCCATCCAAGCGCGGATACCCTCGTTCAGCAAAATGTTTTTGGTATAGAAGGTTTCAAACTCCGGGTCTTCCGCCGCCCGTAATTCTTGGGAAACGAAATCATAAGCCCGCAGGTTGAGTGCTAAACCGACGATGCCGACGGCACTCATCCACAAGCCTGTGACTGGCACGAACAACATAAAGAAGTGCAACCAGCGCTTGTTAGAGAAAGCAATACCGAAAATCTGTGACCAGAAACGGTTTGCTGTCACCATTGAGTAGGTTTCTTCTGATTGGGTGGGATTGAAGGCGCGGAAGGTGTTAGCACCATCGCCGTCTTCAAACAAGGTATTTTCCACTGTGGCACCATGAATGGCGCACAATAGCGCACCACCCAATACACCCGCAACTCCCATCATGTGGAAGGGGTTAAGTGTCCAGTTATGGAAGCCTTGCAGGAATAGCAGGAACCGGAAAATTGCTGCCACGCCAAAGCTGGGTGCGAAGAACCAGCTTGATTGTCCCAAGGGGTACATCAGGAATACACTGACGAATACCGCGATGGGAGCGGAGAAGGCGAGGGCGTTGTAAGGACGGATACCTACTAGACGTGCAATTTCAAATTGCCGCAACATGAAGCCAATCAAACCGAAGGCTCCGTGCAGGGCCACGAATGGCCACAAGCCACCCAATTGAAACCAACGGGTGAGGTTGCCTTGGGCTTCTGGCCCCCACAACAGCAATAGGGAATGTCCCATGCTGTCGGCGGGGGTGGATACTGCCACTGTCAGAAAGTTCGCTCCTTCTAGGTAGGAGGAGGCTAATCCGTGGGTGTACCAAGAGGTGACGAAGGTGGTGCCGGTCAGCCAACCGCCTAGTGCTAGGAAGGCGCAGGGGAATAATAATATCCCTGACCAACCTACGAATACGAAGCGATCGCGCTTGAGCCAGTCGTCAAGAACGTCAAACCACCCTCTACTGGGGGCACGTCCAACTGCGATGGTCATTAGAGCAAATCTCCAAATGTTTATAAGTACAGGCTGTATCTGTATTATAGATGGCTATACAAAAGCCCTCTATAAGTAGAAAGTTAACCGGGTTGTTAACCAAGTTTACAATTTTTTACATACCTTTAATCATATTAGGTGTAAATCGCTAATTTTTCTAGGGGTTTTGTAATAAAAATTAATTTTTGATTCAGACGAGGCAGATAAAGTAGGGCAGCAAGAGGGGAAAGAGGTAATTTGAATTCTCTCCCTTGCTCCCTGCACCCTGCCCCCCTGCCTCTTCCAACCCCCATTTCCCTAGAATCACTCAGCTGACGCTAAAATGAGTCCACAGTTAAATTTGATTATTGCTAAATGTTTACCATCGATTTAAGCATCAGAAACACTGCTTTCCCTATTTCGGTACAACGTAAGTCAGCAGAGGATGCTGAGGCTGTCTATCAGCTAATTTTGGCAGCAATCCGTTCTGGGAACCCTGACATTGTGGAACTCAAGTGCGAGGGCAAGACAGAGAAAAAAATTGCTGTCCGCGCTAGTGAAATTTCTGGGGTGCAGATTGTTCAGAAAGATGGTACAACCCCTGGTGGTGGCAGACCACCTGGCTTTTTTGCTGTAGCTGCTGAGTAACTAAGGTTGACAAATGTCTCAAGTTGGCATTGAGGTCAAGGATTTAAATTTCAGTTGGCCTAATGGAGAGAAAGTGATCAAATCTTGCTCTTTAGAAGTACCCAAGGGTGAGTTTTGGATGCTCTTGGGTACAAATGGCAGCGGAAAATCAACGTTACTGAGACTGCTGGCGGGGTTATTAGCTCCTGAATCTGGCGAAATTCGGGTTTTGCACCCCGTTGGTTTTGTCTTCCAAAATCCAGATCATCAACTGGTGATGCCAACGGTTGGTGCTGATGTGGCTTTTGGATTGGTGGAAGAAAAGTTGCCACCTGCTGCTACTAGAGCCAGGGTTGAGGAGGCGCTGGGGGCGGTGAATTTGCTTACCTTGCAACGACGCCCTATTTATGCGCTCTCTGGGGGACAGAAACAGCGAGTCGCGATCGCCGGTGCGATCGCCCGTCGCTGTGAAGTTCTATTATTAGATGAACCCACTGCCTTGCTAGATCCAGATAGTCAGTTAGATTTAGTTGCTGGTGTCCGCCGCCTTGTCAAAAGTCGAGGTATTACAGCCCTGTGGGTGACACATCGATTAGACGAGTTAAATTACTGTGACGGCGCTTTTTTGCTAGAAAAAGGCTCTCTGGTAGATAGAGGTGAACCCCAACGCCTCAAACAACGTCTAATGGAGGTAGACAGCGAAGCCTCCTAACTAAGTGCTGAGTGCTGAGTGCTGAGTGCTGAGTGCTGAGTGCTGAGTGATGAGTAATGAGTGCTGAGTAAATAGGTAAAATTCATTGCGCTGGCTCAAGCCTCGCTACTCCTTAACTGGACTCCTGAATACTACTAAAAAAGAACTTTAACGCGCCTTTTAAACAAAGGCGCGTTTTAAGTTGGTGCGTCTATCTTAGGCTTGAGTTTTGTGAGGCTGTCGTATTTTTTATTCTATGTAGCATAGTGTTACACACAATTGATCAATTATTATAAAACTTATGAATGAATTTTGTTAACTCTAGAAAATTGTGATTAAAAACCATGCCCCGTTCCTTACTCCAAGCCGTTTTGTTAGTGGACGGCTACAATATCATAGGTGCTTGGCCTTGCCTTAAAAAAACGCGTGATAGCGTTGGATTAGAGGCCGCACGGGGCGAACTTGTGGAAGCGATGACTGGTTATAGTGCGTTTCAAGGTTACACAACTCAGATAGTTTTTGATGCCCAATATCAAAACAACTCTAGTAATAAAGAAATTATTACTGAGCTTTTATCTGTTTATTACACTGATTTCGGGCAAACAGCAGATACTTATATTGAAAAGTCCTGTGCTTCTTTTCGGCAGCAAATAGCTCAATCTTTAATTTCTCGTGTGATTGTTGCTACATCAGATCGGGCACAACAGCTGATGATTCAAGGGTATGGGGCTGAATGGTTGTCAGCACAACAACTTTGTGGGGAAGTGGAAGCCACTGTTTGCCGGATGCGACAAAAGTATCACACACGGAAACAATCTAAGAGTAGGTTTTTAGCTAATGCCATTGATGCTAAGGCGCGGCAACGTCTGGCTGAATTACGAATGGGACTATAGTATTTAAAAGTCTCTGCTTAAGTTCCTGAATGGGTTTTGGCTGCAAAATTTCTATAAATTAAGTATCTAAAAAAAATATTATCGAAAGTACTTGCCAAATTCTATTTTTAGCCCTAAGATTATAAATCGTGAGTGATCCTCAGTAGCTCAGTGGTAGAGCGATCGACTGTTAATCGATTGGTCGCTGGTTCGAATCCAGCCTGGGGAGTTTATCAATTTTGGATTTTAGATTATCCATCAGAGGTTTATGGTCACTTGACTCGGCTGTGACGTTTCTGAATCATGGGTCTTTTGGTGCTTGTCCTAAACAAGTGCTTGAGTTTCAACAACGTTTGCGATCGCAGATCGAACATGAACCTTTGCGCTTTTTTGGTAGGGAATGGGAACCTCTGCTAGATGATGCCAGAAGTAAGTTGGCGGCGTTTGTAGGTGCTGATGTGCAGGATTTGGTATTTGTCCCCAATGCCACGACTGGCGTTAATTCGGTGTTAAGGTCGCTGACATTTTCACCAGAGGACGAAATACTTACAACTAACCACGAATATAATGCTTGCCGCAATGCACTTGATTTTATTGCCAGTCGTACTGGTGCGCGGGTGGTGGTGGCAAAAGTTCCTTTCCCCATTGACTCGCCACAGCAAGTAATCGCAGCAGTAATTGAGCGAGTTTCACCAAAAACACGATTAGCACTTTTGGATCATGTTACCAGCCAGACAGGGCTAATTTTCCCGATTCAAGAGTTGGCGAAGGAGTTGCAACAACGGGGTGTAGATACATTGATAGATGGGGCACATGCGCCTGGGATGGTTTGTCTCGATTTGCGGGAGATTGGGGCAACTTATTACACGGGGAATTGTCATAAATGGCTGTGTGCGCCCAAAGGGGCAGCATTTTTGTATGTGCGGCGAGATAAACAGTCAGAAATTCGTCCTCTGACAATTAGCCACGGCACAAATTCGCCACGCACTGATAAAAGCCGCTTTCAGTTGGAATTTGACTGGACAGGTACAGACGATCCTACAGCTTATATGTCTGTACCGGAAGCGATCGCTTTTATGGGTTCGTTGCTACCTGGTGGATGGACAGAATTGAGACAGCAAAATCATCAGTTAGTGTTGCAGGGAAGACGGCTACTTTGTGAAGCGCTGGAGGTGCAGCCGCTTTGTCCAGAGGAGATGATTGGTTCAATGGCGGTTGTGCCAATGCCTGCGACTTTGGAAAACTGCGATTTCATGTCTATACATGATGAGTTGTTTGATAAGTTTAGTATTCAAGTGCAGGTGATGCCGTGGCAGGAAAAACCTCGGCTGTTGGTAAGGATTTCGGCGCAGATTTACAATACTTTAGAGCAGTATGAGTATTTGGCAAAGGTATTAAAGGGATTGTGCTGTTAATCTAGTTTAGGAAATTGGCGATCGCATCAATGCTTTGTTCTGCACTATTAGCAGTCAACATTGGGCCATTTGCCAAATAGATATTTTCTCAGATACTACGTTTAAGGCAAGAGACGCGGTGAATCGGCTAAGGCAAAAGACGCGATAAATCGCCGTCTCTACAAATTGGTACGGTGATTTATTGCGTCTTTGCGATCTGCAAAGAAATTATGGGGCTAGTGGTATTCTTTTAGGTGATTGCACTTAAATTGCTGAAACTAGGATAACGCTTTACATGACTTCTGGAGCGCTGCCTGCCAATCCTTTTGTGGCTGCGGGGATGATTGAAGATCCCAGGCTGTTTGTTGGTCGTAAAGATGAATTACACGCGATCGCATCTCGGATGAAGGGCGATCAGCCTACAAGTATTAATATAGTTGGCGAGAAGCACATTGGTAAATCTTCGTTGCTGCATTATTTTGTTCTGACTTGGCAGCAGCGAGTATTAAACAACAGCAGTAATTATGTGGTAATTTACCTACCGTTACGCGGTGTAGATTGCCAAACTGAAACGGGTTTCTATGAGGCTGTAGCTGAAGGTTTGCTGAGTCAGGTTCAGGGATGGCAACAACGCAGTCTGCAAAATTGTTGGAAGAGTAAACCGCTTAATCGGCAAGCATTTTCAGATGCGGTTAAGCAATGGAAACAGCAAGGAAAGCTACCCGTTCTCTGTTTGGATGATTTTGAAAGCCTTTTGAAATATCCCGATAAATTCGATAATGGATTTTATGACAATTTGCGATCGCTGATGGATAGCAACGCCTTGATGCTAGTGGTGGCTTCGCGTAAACAACTGGATGTTTATGCTAATGAGCATCGATTTGTCTCTAGTTTTTTCAATATTGGTCACACTATTTCTTTGAAAGAACTAACTACAGATGAGGCTATTGAACTGTCGCGCTTACCAAGTGGCTCTACAATTGGTGCCGCTTTGAGTGTAGACGAACAGAATCATGCCCAGCAATGGGGTAGTCGTCATCCTTATAAGTTGCAATTGGCTGGTTACTATTTGTGGGAAGCACGTCAACAAGGCAAGGCTATCAAGTGGGCGAAACAGGAGTTTGATCAACAGCTTGCAAATCCTAACGAACCAAATGGAAAGTGGTGGCAATTATGGCTGCGGTGGTTAGTTTGGGATTTACCAGTACGCCTGGGTAGAATAGCCAAGTTTATTGGTGGGGCTGTTGATGATGTGAGCAACTGGATTATCGGGATGGTAATTCTGCTTTTGCTCGTTTTGGTTTTGGTGGGTGTGCTGCACTGGAATGAAGTTTGGGATTTTGTGCGCGACAAGTTGGGGATAAAATAGCAATGAGTAACACATCTCCAACATCCGGCTTTTGGAATTATGTGGCTGAATGCGTGCGCCTCCTGTATTGGATTTACTTCAAGCCTTTTACCTTTAAAAGCTGGCTGCGTGATATACATCCACAACTGAAGCCGAGAGATAACCCCTTTGATAAACGGGCTGAGTTTCGTACTAACCCCCGCCTGCGTCACTATGCTGGGCAAGTTCAGTGGCTAACTGCCGTAGTGCCAATATTTGCCGTGTTGCTAGTAGCACCAGTTTACATTCTGGTTAGTGGTAAATCATTTAACTGGTTTATAAGCTGTGTTTTTTTGGCAGGCTGGTTTATGGGAAGGGTTATAGACCGTGGCGGTAATACAAATAGGCTAGTTATTTTCCTTGTTGCTGTCTTTACCATGTTTTTGGCAACTGAATTTTTATCAAGCATGGCGTTCGGCGTAGCGTTCGGCGTGGCGTTCGGCGCGGGAGGCGTGGCGGTAGGCGTGGCGAGAGGCGTGGCGTTCGGCGTGGCGGTAGGCGTGGCGTTCGGCGTGGCGGTAGGCGTGGTGAGACACGTGGCGGTAGGCGTGGCGGTAGGCGTGGCGGGAGGCGTGGCGAGAGGCGTGGCGGTAGGCATGGCATTCGGCGCGGCGTTCGGCGTGGCGTTCGGCATGGGGGGAGGCGTGGCGGGAGGCGTGGCGAGATACGTGGCGGTAGGCGTGGTGGTAGGTGTGGCGTGGATTTTGGGTGTGTTGCGGGTTTGCTTCTGGTTGCCAGAATTACTATGGATACTCACCTTGTTCTTCTTGTCTCGCAATGGAAAGCAGGTAAATTGTTTGCGATATCTGCCCCCTCGCTTTGATGAATTGATTCTTTTGCCTCTGCCTTTTATGGATGTGATGATTGTAGAGGCTTATCGAAAGAAGCCGATGGCTGCCCGTGAGACTATTAATTATCTAATTACATCCACCAATCAGCAAAAAGTTGCAGCACAGGCAATTTCTGGTATTGCTGTAGATATTCTCAATCGTTGTCAAAGGTTGAGCGATATTGTGGAGATTGCCAACCAACTAGCGTGGATTCCTTCACCACCACCAAAGGAACTTGGCGCTGTACTGCCCCAATTTTTGGAAATCAGTCAGAATGTACGGGCATCAGAGGAAGCAACTTCACCTTATCGTCAATATGAGTTATTGAACATTCCCATCAGTGCATTACGCCAACTGGGGCAAAGTTTAGCTTTGACAAAAGATGCTCGCGTTGCTGTCTCTTTTGGCAATGCTGCACAAGACTGGCTGACTATACTAGAGACGGCGCAGCGCACTTTAGAAGAACAGGCACAACAATCAACAGAAATTCGACAAGTTTATATTGCTGGTAACTCACTAGATCCAGAAACAGCAAAGAATCGTTTCAAAGGGCGAATTGACATATTTCGGGAAATCGAATCTTTGGTGCTTTCTGAGCAACCGCCAGTGTTATTACTCTATGGTGGGCGGAGAACGGGGAAAACTTCAGCGCTGAAATATCTACCTTACAGAGTACAAGCAAATATTGTACCTTTGCTGGTAGATTTACAGGGTGCAGCATCAGCTACAACGTTAAAAGGATTGGCTGAGAATTTAGCTCAACAAATTATCGAAGCTGCACGGCGATTACCCCGCAAAGTATTCTTGCCTAATCCAGATGCCAATAAACTAGCTGAAGATCCATTTCCCGCCCTGCAAACTTGGTTCGCAGAAATAGAACGCAGCAACTCTGATAAGCAATTTCTCCTTTGTTTGGATGAATATGAATGCCTGGATGAGGTAGTGAAAGCAACAAGCAGCCGTGCGCCGCTCAATTTTATTCGTAACCTGCTGCAACACCAACGCCAGTGGATTTTACTTTTTAGTGGTTCACAGGAGTTATCTGAACTTGATGATTACTGGAGTAACTATCTAATTAACACCCGTGCTTTGCGAATGACTTACTTGCAAGAGTCAGAAGCCCGCGATTTGATTCAACAGCCAGTAGAGAACTTCAGCGATATCTATGAACCAACTGCTGTAGATGAAATTATCCAACTTACTCGCTGTCAACCTTATCTCGTTCAGTTGGTGTGTTATGAGGTGGTGGAGTTGCTAAACCGCGATATCAGAAGAAACAGGCGAGAAGCAGATACAGCAAAAGCTACGGCACAGGATGTTCAAGAAGTTATACCTGTTGTGCTTGAGCGAGGCGATCAGTATTTTCGGGAATTATGGAAGAGTTTAACAGATAGCGATCGCTCTCTCCTACGTCGGATAATCTACGGGGAAACTCCTACGCAGCAAGACAAAGGTGTTATCCGCAAACTAACGCGAAAAGAAATCTTGACTCAAGAAGGCAATGCTTTTCAAGTGCCTTTGGTACAAAAGTATATAGAACAGTTGCTAGAAGAAGAATAAGCGTAATTCGTAATTCGTAATTAACGCCTGTTAATTTATTGCGATCGCGATATTTGTTACAAACACTACGATTTTCGTTACAATCAATACGTTTTCATTACCAACGCTACGATTTTCCTTACAAACACAATAATTTCGTTACAAACAATCTGATTTTTGTTACAAACACAATAATTTCGTTACAAACAATCTGATTTTCGTTACAATCAATACGTTTTTATTACCAACGCTACGATTTTCGTTACAAACATCACAATTTTGTGCTGTAGTAGCTTGCTAAATTCAACTTAACTATGAAATATCACAGTCAGTAGAGGCAGGAACGCCAGCAGAAAGCCATGCCAAGATTGTAATTGAGCTTCTGGGGTTGGTTCTGGTGGTGCTAATAAAGCTTCTACTCTTTGTTCTAAGCGATCTGCACCAGAGGAACCTAATGCAGCACAGCAAATTTCTGATAAAACGGGGCTGCTACTAACCACTAATAAAAGTGATTCCGCTAACACTAGAGGATCTACCTGCAATGCTGCATAACCGTCGGCACGAAGTTCGCGCAAAGCTAATAATTCTTCCCACAAAGGCTCTGTATTCGGCAACCATGCAGTGCAAGAACGCACCCAACCCAGCCAAAAAAACCAGAACGTATCCCTGTAATAGTGATGCCCTTGCTCATGGGCTAAGACGCTTTCTAAATGAGCAGGTGAGAGAGTTTGCACTAATCCTTGGCTAACCACTAGTTCTGGTTGCCAAAAACCGATTTGGCCTGCAAACAACGCGCCCGTTTGCAGCAGTCTGGCTCGTCTATCTCCAACATTCACCAAAGGACAGTTACGGGCAGATTCTACTGACTGCCAACCCTGGAAGGCAAGTTTAATGCATGAAATGGCAAAAAATGCCAAATAAATTAATGCTAGTAAATAGCTAATTGAGCCTGTATACATTCCGCCCATCTGTCCTTGAGGCCCCATGAATAGCACAGCGATCGCAGTCATGAAAATTAGCAAGGGGGGGAAGAGAAACAAAAATAGCGATCGCTGCCACCGCAGATTCCAATTGCCTTGGGGTTGATTCCAAGCGGATCTTAACCACCAGGCAATTGCCAAAGCATTCAAAATCATTATCAGATGCATCATTGTTCCTCCCTAGCTTGGCGTGCAGATTGAATACGTTTAGCGATCGCTGCTATTTGCTCGCTAGCTGCTTCATCCAGACTATCAGCAAAGGCTGCAATAACATCGGGATTCCCCACCGCTAAAAATCGCTGTAACTGCTCGTGAGCTTTGATCACATCTGATTGCTGCTTACTCAGCATTGGCCGCCAATAGAATGCGCGCTCTTTCTTGTCGCAGGCCAGCCAACCTTTATCAGTGAGGCGACGTAAAACAGTGGTGACAGAAGTATACGCTAATTCGCGGTTGGGATCGGCGAGGATGCGATCGTGTACATCCTTGACTGTGGCTGAACCAAGTTCCCAGATGATATTTAAAATTTCCGCTTCTAACGGGCCTAAAGATAGTTGTTTAGGGCGGTAGTCGGGTAAAGGTGCCATAGCAATTTCAATGGGGAGTGGGGAGTGGGAGAGACGTGATTAATTGCGTCTGTACTGGGGAGTCGGGAATGAGTAAATATTTTTCCCTTTGGGCTGTAGCCTTATAACTGTAACTTTTTCCCCATTTAGTAAGGTCTGTTCTTGTTTTAGATTACAAGATAGTGCAGCAACTCTGAAAGTCTAAAAGCATAAAATGCGCTTTTTGAGTATTTATTAGGGATTAGGCATGGAGAAGAGACAAGGTAGACAAGGAAGAGGGGGGAGACAAGGGAGAGACTTGTTCAATAATTCCCCCTTGTCTCCCCTGCCTCCTCTGCTCCCATCTATGTATTGAATGAGATACATTTTGTATTTTGATGATAAAAAATTTTCTTGGAGCAATTGTCTCTATAGTTAGTGACACCAACTAGGTAGAATGTTATTTGCGGCAGTAGTATTAAAACAGGTGTATCCAGCCCGTGAAGTTATTCGTATACCACACTCCTGAATTGACTCCAACGGATAAAGCGCCAGAATGTGCGATCGCAGTTGATGTCTTGCGAGCCACTAGCACAATTGCGACAGTTTTGGCATCTGGAGGTGAAGCTGTACAAGTATTCAGCGATTTAGATCAGTTAATTGAAGTTAGCGAAAAATGGCCTTCTGAAAAACGACTGCGGGCTGGAGAACGCGGCGGCGCGAAAGTAGCTGGCTTTGAGTTGGGTAACTCTCCTCTAGACTGCACACCAGAATTGGTGCAAGGGCGGCGTTTGTTTATCAGTACCACAAATGGCACTCGTGCTTTACAAAGGGTACAAGACTCCCCAAATGTATTAGCAGCAGCCTTGATTAACCGGGCGGCGGTGGTGCAATTTCTTTTAGAGAAGCAACCAGAGACAGTATGGATTGTCGGTTCTGGTTGGGAAGGCAGTTATTCCTTAGAGGATACAGTTTGTGCCGGTGCGATCGCTCATAGTATTTTGCAACAAACCAATTTGTCACCAGAAGAACTCGCTGGAAATGATGAAGTAATTAGTGCGATCGCTCTTTACTCTCAATGGCAAGATAACTTATTAGGATTACTTCACCAAGCTAGTCACGGTCAACGATTGTTACGCCTTGATTGTCTAGATGATTTAAAATATTGTTCCCAAACTGATATTTTAGATGTTTTGCCAATACAACGAGAAACGGGAGTATTAAAAAGGGGATAGGGACTGGGGAGATGAGTGGGACAAGGGAGACAAGGGGGACTAAAAAATACCTATTCCCTATTCTGCAAGCATTTGTCGGAGTCTTTGCCGCCAATGGGGGGGATAAGTCCCTAGAAGTGCGGAAATTTTTCTACAAGCAAGGACGGAATAAGCAGGGCGACGGGCTGGTGTCGGATATTCGGCAGTTGTAATGGGCACAATACGTTCAACTTTCAAAGGGAAGCCTAGTTGTTGGGCTTCTTCAAAAATGGCAACGGCAAAATCATACCAGCTAGCAACGCCGCTATTAGTGTAGTGATAAGTGCCACTAATTTCTGGAGTTAACTGGGGAATTATCTGCGCGATAACTGCCGCTATATCTTGCGCCCAGGTTGGGCTACCAATTTGATCGGCGACAACACGGAGTTCTTGGCGTTCTGCACCTAGTCGCAGCATGGTTTTGACAAAGTTACTTTTGCCAAAGTTTCCATAAACCCAAGCAGTGCGGAGGATGAAGTGATGGGCGCAAGTTTCCCGAATAGCTTCTTCTCCAGCGAGTTTAGTTTTACCATAGACACTCAAGGGATTAGTCGCATCGGCTTCATGATAAGGGCTACAGCCATTACCATCAAAAACGTAATCGGTCGAAATATGAATTAGAAAAGCTCCTAATTTTTGGCTTTCTTCGGCAAGAATTAGAGGTGCAGTAGCATTAATAGCAGTAGCAAGTTCGGGTTCGCTTTCGGCTTTGTCTACAGCAGTGTAAGCCGCGGCATTAATGATGATTTGCGGCTGCTTTGATCTAATAATTTTGCGGAGAGTATCGGGTTGGGCAAGGTCTACTGTTGGGCGTGCTACTGAGATAACATTGCTGTGAGATGGAAGGATTTGTTGTAGTTCCTTACCTACTTGGCCATTGCTACCAATCAGCAGAATTGATTTACTCATTCTGATTAATTATCGAACTTACTTCAATTTGAAAGTACTTAATCAAATATTTCAGCAGTTTTCAAAGGTTTCCCGGCTTGGTCTTTAGCTGACAAAATCGGTGGCGCATTTAAGGGCCAATCTATCGCTAAATCTGGATCGTTCCATAAAATTGTGCGATCGCCTTGGGGCACATAATAATCTGTAGTTTTATAGAGAACTTCAGCTATTTCTGAAAGCACGAGGAAGCCGTGAGCAAAGCCTGGTGGTATCCAAAGTAGGCGTTTGTTCTCAGCACTGAGTTCAGAACCTACCCACTTACCAAAAGTAGCCGAGCTTTTTCTAATGTCTACGGCTACGTCAAAAATAGTACCAGAAACAACCCGGATGAGTTTTCCTTGGGGTTGTTGGATTTGATAGTGCAATCCACGTAGGACGTTTTGCTTAGAGCAAGAGTGATTATCTTGGACGAAGTTCGTAACAATCCCTATCTCTTGAGCAAATTTTTGGTGGTTATAAGCTTCAAAAAAGAAACCGCGATCGTCTGCAAATACTTGTGGTTCAATTTGCAGAACTTCAGGAATTTTGGTATTTACAATGCTCATTAATATTATTAATAGTATGTGCCGCAGTGTTCTGATTGTTAGATGAATTTTGCATTCATATTTTACAAGCACTGTGTTCCAACTTGGACGGTAGCTTGTCCTATTTGTAATAAGTAAATCAGGTTAGTTCAATTTGACAATCATCGCCAATCATAAATCGCAAGGCTTTGGGGCGACGGGGTGCAAGACTCAATTGTGCCCTTTGTCCAATGACACTATCAATAATACGCTGATGGATTCCGGCAATTTTAGCACCTTCTAAAATCACACTGTGTTCTAAATCGGTATCAATGAGTGTGACATTGTTAGCAATACTACTATAAGGGCCAATAAAGCAGTTTTCTAAATGACAATTGCTGCCAATGACTACTGGCCCCCGAATTGTGCAGTTAATGACTTTGGATTTTGCACCGATTTGCACTCGTCCAATAATCTGACTTTGGGCATCAACTTCACCCGCAACTGATACTGTCAGATAGGTGTCGAGAATTAATCGGTTAGCTTCTAGCAAGTCATCTTTTTTACCAGTATCTAGCCACCAACCTTGCAGATTATAGGCTAAAACTTGCTTTTCCTGATTAATGAGGTATTGAATGGCATCAGTGATTTCTAGTTCGCCTCTGGTGGAAGGTTGGATATTGGCGATCGCATCAAAGATGAGGTGAGAAAAGAAATAAACCCCTACCAATGCCAAATTTGAAGGAGGAACTTTGGGTTTTTCAATTAGCTGTAATACCCGTCCTGTTTCATCCACTTGAGCCACACCAAAAGCGCTAGGATTTGCAACCGAACGCAAGAGAATCAAAGCATCTGGCTGTTGTTGACTAAATTGTTGCAGAAAGTAACGTAACTCACCTAGTTGAATCAGGTTATCGCCTAAGTACATCACAAAGGAAGAATCACCTAAAAAGGGATGGGCGATTTGGACGGCGTGAGCAAGTCCAAGTGGCTGGTCTTGTACGATGTAGGTAATGTTTGCTCCAAAGTTTTCTCCATTTCCGGTTTTCCCTTGGACTTCTGCGCCGGTTTCTGGACTGATGATGATGCCAATATCAGTAATACCAGCAGCGACCATTTCTTCAATGCCATACCATAAAACAGGTTTGTTGGCAACTGGTACAAGTTGTTTTGCCCCGCTGTAAGTGAGGGGACGTAGGCGTGTACCTTTACCGCCAGAAAGAATTAGTGCTTTCATCAGGATTTAGGATTAATTATCAAGTCATTAGTCAAGATAATCTAAAAACTTGACAAAATCCCAAATCCTTGCATTTCAATCCTGGCGTTAGCTTATAGGTAACGGGATAACACTTCGACGGTTGCTTTTCCTGTCTTTTCCCAACTGAATTGTTGAGAGTGAGTGATACCTTGGCTAGAAAGGCGCGATCGCAATACCGAATCAGTTGCAACAGCCTGCATCGCCTCTGTAATTTCTGCTGTGTTGTAGGGATTGATCAGAATCGCCGCATCGCCAGCCACCTCTGGTAAGGAGGAAAGATTGGAGGTAATGACAGGAGTACCACAAGCCATTGCTTCGAGGACAGGTAAACCAAAGCCTTCCCAGAGACTAGGAAAAACCAGAGCGATCGCTTGATTGATGATTTTTGGCAATTCGCTGTAAGGAACATAGTTCAGAAACTTGACTTGATTAGTTATTCCTAGTTCTTCTGCTTGCGCTTCTAAAGTAGGGGTGTAACGCGAATCAATTGGCCCTACTAACCATAGTTCATAGTCTTTACAGTTAATCAACGTCGCAAAAGCACTGATAAGTCGCTGGATGTTTTTGTATGGGTCTTGGCGGCCAATGTAGAGAAAGTAGTTGCTGGTGGGGAGGTTAAGAGGAAGGAAGTGAGTGCGATCGTGCGCCAAAGGAATCGTAGTAATTTTGCTGGCAGGAATTTCGTAAAAATCGGTGATATCTTTAGCCGTAGTCTGGGAGATACAAATAATATGTTGCGCTTGCTTAAGAACTTGGGGAGTGTAGTAGCGGTGGTAGGCTGTGAGTGGTGAGAAGCCTTTGGCAAAACGCAGCGGTATCATATCAAAAGATGTGACAACAAAACGACAGTCAGTATAAAGGGGTGCTTCTGGTAGCGGCGAGAATAAAAGACTTGATTTGAGGTTTTTATATATTTGTGGTACTTTAAATTGTGTCCAAATCAGGCGGTTAAAATGACCTTTTGTACCGTGATCTGGGGTTAAGTTTGATGGGATTGGATAGCAGTCAAAATCGAGATATTTTTGCGCTGTTAATAGAGTAGGTTGCAAAGATTTTAAATAAGGAAAAACGTTTTGAGCATAGTTGCCTATACCCGTTGGTTTAGACAACAGAATAGATAAGTTAATAATGAATTGTTTGGCAGAGGAATTGTCTACTATTGTCATTAAATAATGGTTCTATAAGCGTTTAAAGTTTCTTTTGCCGTTCTTTCCCAGGAAAATAATTTTGCTCTAGCTTTCCCTTTATTAATTAATTCTTGGCGTAATTGGGAATCACTGATGACTTTCAGGATAGCTTCCCCTAGTTGAATAGGATTATTAGGGTCAACTAGTATAGCTGCATCTCCTGTAACTTCTGGAATCGAGGAAGTATTGGAACTGATCACAGGAGCGCCTAGCGTCATTGCTTCCAATACGGGTAAGCCAAACCCTTCATAATGAGATGGATATACAAATACATCAGCTTTTGAGTAAAATAATGCAACTAATTCATTAGATAGGTAATTAAGATGATGTATTTGGTTTGCCCAAGGCGAATTTTCAATAGCCGCAAATATCGGTTCGTAATGCCATCCTTTCCTACCAATCAATATTAACTGATGTTCAATTTTGTACTTTTCTTTTAAATAATTAAAGGCTGTAATTATATTATTAATATTTTTCCTTGGCTCTATTGTGCTGACAAAAAGCAGATATGGCGTGGAAAAATCATAATTAGCTTTTTTTTCTAAAATTTGGGCAACTTCTTCAGACAAGTAATTAGGATAGTAGCGACTAGCTAAAGGTGTGACATAGACTTTGTTGGGGTCTACTTCCAAATATTCAATAATATCTTTTTTAGAGCTTTCTGAAATTGTTAAAATTAAATCTGTCCATTGTAAACATCGTTTTACCTTTTCTGTATATGTTTTTACAACTGAATCTATATAGTTAGGGTATTTAATAAAGGTCAGATCATATATATTCATTACCTTTAAACTATTTTGACAGGGATAAACTGAGTAATTTGTACCATGTAATATATCTGGAGAACCAAAATATTTTTCAAAGTAAAATAAACTAGGTTTAAAGTCTAAAGCTAATAATAAATCTGATATTCTTACAGGTAAAGGCAGGAGATGCTCTTGAGAAGAATGTTTCAAGGATTCAGGAAAACTGAAGTCACGCCGAAGCCAATTTTTCAACCCTGGTTGATAGACTACTCCTAACTGAAAATTTTCCTCTTTTTGTAATACATCGAGAGCGCATATTAAATTAGCAACATAAAAGCCAACCCCACTGGGTTTTGAATCCACTGGAGTGGCATCAACTACAACTTTTAGCATTAGAATATTTAAGCTCCGCCGTTGCTCAATTTTTTTAGATCGTAATCAACCATTAACTCAACCAATTGCTCAAAAGAATGCTGAGGCTGCCAACCTAACTCCATCTTAATTTTATTAATGGAACCAACTAACTGCACAGGTTCATCAGAGCGATAAAAAGCAGGGTCAACTGAGACATAATCTTGCCAGTTTAGACCAACGCTGTTAAAAGCACACTCAACAAGTTCTCTGACAGAGTGAGTTTCACCACTAGCGATGATATAGTCATCAGGTTGTGCTTGCTGCAACATCAACCACATAGCGTAAACAGCATCCTTGGCATAGCACCAATCACGACGGGCATCTAGGTTGCCTAATTTTAGTTCATTTGCCAAACCCAGTTTAACTTGGGCAGCTGCGTGCGTGATTTTGCGAAATACAAATTCTGTTCCACGTCGAGGCGATTCGTGAGTATAAGTAATACCACAGCAGTTGTAAAGGTTGTATTTCTCTCGATAGTTGACAGTCATCCAATGAGCATATGCTTTGGCGACACCATAAGGGTTGCGCGGACGAAAAGCAGTATGTTCAGTCTGGGGCGATTCATCAGGTTGACCGAAGACTTCACTACTAGATGCTTGATAGAATCTGGCATCAGGTTTGCAACGACGAATGGATTCTAAAATACGGGAGACACCAAGAGCTGTATATTCAGCAGTGAGAGCAGGCTGTGTCCAAGACAGAGGAACATAGCTTTGAGAGGCGAGATTATAAATTTCGTCAGGTTGACACTCGTTAACCACATCCATTAAAGAAGATTGATCTAAAAGATCACCAGAAAGGATTTGGATATCGCCAGAAAGGTGATTGACGCGCTCAAGATTACTAGAACTTGAGCGACGGACTAAGCCGAATACTTGATAGCCTTTGGTTAATAGTAGTTCAGCAAGATAAGAGCCATCTTGTCCAGTTAAGCCTGTAATAAGAGCTTTTTTAGTCACAGTTATAAGCCTACTTTTAAAAAACTAAAATTTAAAATATTCTTTAGTACTTATACCAAACTATTAGTGAAACTCCAAAACTTTGTTTTAAAATAAAGCATAAAATACTCAAGAGTAAAATAGGCTAAATATTAAGATAGTAATTTTGTCTTTTTATTGTTTTATTTTTGCCAGACTACTAAAATAACTCCACCTACAATAAAACTCAAACCTAAGAGCCGGGTTAAGGGAATTGTTTCCCTGAAAATGAAGTAACCTAAAAGTACTGAGAAAACATAAACTAAGGAAATAGATGGAGCGGCAACACTTAAATTGACTCTGGTGAGAAGCATAATGTATGCAATAGCGCCTAAAGCATAACAAGTTAATCCAGTTAATAATTCTGGTGTAGTAGCGATACTGATAATATTATTCAGGGCATTAGCTGAATTGACTTTTCCCAATTTTAATGCCCCCAATTTTAAGAAAAATTGCCCGCCTACACTTGTAGCAACAGACATTAGCAGTAAAGCAAATTCTTGTAGGTTCATGCCATTTTCCTCACACTCATTTAGCTAAATGAACAATTAAGAATCTGATGTAACAGTTACATCGATTTTAGGATATGGAGATTGCTTATCGCTAAACCAAGCAACCGTTTCCTGCACCATTGTTAAAATAAGAGTATATTTTCCTGGTATAGTAGGTATTTTAATAGCTGCATTAATTGCGACCGACTCTTCAGGAGCTACATCAAAAGGCAAAATCGTGCGATCGCCATCTGCAACTACTAGTTTGCCACTAGCATCTAGCCAACGATAGGAGAAGTTTGTTGGATTAAGCCCTGAATTGTACCAAACAAAATTGCTCTTATTTTTGAGAAAAATAGGAATTCTCAGTGTTGAATCAACTTTAACAGTCCCTATAGTGTTGATAAGTTTTATTTCTTGTGAGAAAACTTGCGCGGATGGTAGTTGAAAGTTTTTTGGCTTTTGGTTTCCTACATTGACATATAGCTCGTAGAGTGGCTTGCCATTAGAATTAGGAAATACACCAACTTCTTCACTTACTAAGTCAAATACAAGCTTGTAAATTCCTGGTTTTTTAGGAAAAGCAATAGAAGCGATCGCTTCGGTTGATTCATGTTGTTTCGGCGTACCAGAAACATAAAGTCTAACTTGACTGATTTCCTTTTTTCGCTCATCATAAAATCTACCTCTTACACGAACTTCTCCCTTTTCCAGCGCAGATTCATAGCCAAACCAGTTAGATGTACCTGTGTTTTCAAGTTTGGCTTTTAGCACTTTTTCCGAGCTTGGTTTAACTGAAATTAATGAACCGAAAGCTTGATTGCTTTCACCTACCACTTGTTTGATTATTCCACCTAGATTTTCAGCATACGCTGGGTTATCTATGGAAGGTTTAATAATTTTGTGAAACACAGCTTTAGTATTTCTCTCTATTTGGCTATCTTTTAAACTCCAAAGTCTATAGTGATTAGAATCAACATTTATAGGTACTCCGTTCCACATATAGCCTGGATTAGCCCCAAAAGCTCCCACAAATTGAGTAAAAGTTGAAAAGGTGACTATAAGGATAAAAATAACTAAAGATTTAGTATATAAAATTTTTGGTAAATGAATTAGCTTCTGAAAATGATGTACTAAAAAATAACTAATTAAATAGCAAACAACAGGCATCATATCAGTCATAAACCTTGGACCATAAGAATGCCCAGCCCACCAAACTATATAGAAACAATAATTAGCAAGTAACGCTAGGGAAGCAATCGTCATACATCCTATTAACTTTTCATCTTTTCCAGTCCTGAATTTAAAAACTTGATAAGCTCCAGGCAAAGAATACAAAAAAATAGGAGAGAAAACTAGCAAACCTCGGCTCGGACTAATCAGAGTACCTAATGATGCGTTGATGAAATTACTAAAAGTAAACTTATAAGGCGGTGCGGGAAACATTTTCGAGTAACCGCCAGTTAAGTTATCGAAATAGTATAAGTTCCACGCAATACTTGGTAATGCTGAAACTAAACCAAAAAACAAATAAAGTGATTGAAAACGATAGGTAAAAATTGAATAGATAATAGCTGCAATTGTATATAAAGTACTTGTGGGGCGAATACCAGGTAGAAGACCACAAGCGACTCCTGCTATTAATAACCACATCTTTTGACTTTTTTCTGAAGCACGATTAGCTTTTAGCAAACTAAATATAATGCTTACAAGTGCTAAGTTAGATGCAGTGTGTTGCCATAGTCCTTGAGAACTGGTCATCCATATATTTGTAGCAAATGCAAATATAAAAGTAGAAAGTAAAGATATACTTAGACTAAATTTTAACCTAACAGATAGATAAAATATCACTACTGTAATAGCTGTCGTTAAAGTAGCAGCTAGCTTTTCAAAAAAGACCCTATATATTTCAAAACTGGCAGATGTTAAGTCAAGGGATGCTGAACCATAAAAAGATGTCAACTTCAGATAAGCATAAAAAATCAGATATAAAGGAAAAGTGATAATTGCAGTTCCTATCGGATAGATAGAACTTAAATGACTATGATTACCTTCTGTAAAGAAGTAGCAATTTGCATAGCTATTAGTACAAAAATGACTTGACCGAAACGCATCTAAATTGAAAGTATTGTTTTCCAGTAAGTTGAAAGCTAATAAAGTGTTGGGAACTGTATCAGTGGAACTTAGTGTGACTCCGTTAGCAAGATAAATTACAATACAGACCAAAAATACCAATATAGGCAATAAAGTTTCAGATATATTAATTCTGCTAAAATTAGTTTTTGTGAGCATTGGATTCAATTTATATTTGTAATTTGACGATTATATTTTGCTGTAAGAGAATAGAATTGTTAGGATAAATTCAGACGGTATACAATAGCCTAAAAACATACCAAAAATTACATTAAATAAAACTTAAACACTTTTAAAATAAAATATTTAATCAAGTTTTTATGAGCGAGTCACACTTGTGTCTGAATTATAATTCAAAGCGAATTATAATTTTTAGGATTAGCTAGCAAATTATACTTCAAAATACATATAATTGCCCTAAAACCATCTTTCCAACCTATCTTTTTACCTTCTTTATAAGTCCGACCATAATAAGATATACCGACCTCATAAATACGACAATCCATTTTGGCAATTTTGGCTGTAATTTCAGGTTCAAATCCAAATCGATTTTCTTCTATTTTGATAGATTGAATAATTTCCCGTCGAAAAGCCTTATAACATGTTTCCATATCTGTTAAATTTATATTGGTAAATATATTAGATAACATTGTTAAGAAGCCATTACCCACTCTGTGCCAATAGTAGACAACTCTGTGAGGTCTATCACCTTGGAAACGAGAACCAAAAACTACATCGGCTTTATTATCAATAATCGGTTGAATGATTAAGGCATATTCTTGTGGATCGTATTCCAAATCTGCATCTTGAACGATGACAATATCCCCAGTAACCGCAGCAAAGCCAGTTCTTAAAGCTGCACCTTTACCTCTGTTTTTATGATGGTAAATTACTTGGTCTACCTGTGATTCTACTTTTGATTTAAGCAATTCTCTCGTCCCGTCTATTGAACAATCATCTACTATAATAATCTCACAATCTTTTACAGGAGATGCTTTGACAGCTTCTACAACTTTGCTTATAGTCCCCAATTCGTTGTAACAAGGAATAACAACAGATAGCCTCATATAACAATCTACCCCTCTTCAGCACTGTAAAAAAATTTATCTAAAACTAGAAATATTAGAATAAAATTTCTAAAATTAAGCCAAATTTATCAAAATATTTCTGCTATTTTTGTAATTCCAACTAAAACATAACAGTTGTAAAGGTTGTATTGCTGCCGATAGTTAAAAATCATCTAATGAGAATGAGCTTTTGTCAAAAACTAAATTGAGTTTAAGTCTTTTTATGCTAGAGTTAGATTCCTATACTTTAGATCATAAAAAATTGCTTTTTAATCTCTTTTCTAGAAGTTTTTTTCGGAAGTTCTAAAACATCTATATATGCTTGAATTACTTGGTTTGCTGTGCCTGACCAGGAAAATTCTTTTGCTTGTTCTTGACTATTCATCTTCAAAATATCACGCAATTTGCCATCATTAAGTTTTGCTAATTCTCTGACAATATCAGCTTCACTTGTAGGATCTACGTATAAAACTGCATCTTTGCCAACTTCAGGTAAACTCGTAGTATTAGAAGTTAGAACAGCTGCTCCAAGACTCATTGCCTCTAAAACGGGCAATCCAAATCCTTCATAAATTGATGGATAAATAAATGCCCAACATTTTTTATACAGCCAGTTTAGTGTATCATCATCCACGTACCCCAGTCTACGAATATGCTTAGTCAAGCCTATATTGACAATGAAACTTTCAAGATCGTCTTCTAACCATCCTTGTCCTCCTGCTAAAACTAAAGGTTTAGGATCGTTATAAATATCGATATATTTTTTGTACGCCAACAAAGTTCGGCGTAAATTTTTCCTTGGTTCTAAAGTACCTACAGAAAGCCAAAAATTATCAGGTTCGAGGTCAGCAACCGGTTTTTCTTCATCACCATCCTGAAAACGACTTCCTAAATAGACTACACGAGTTCTTTCTATTGGAAAGTGGGGAAATATTTCCAGAAATCGTTGTCTAGAATATTCAGAAATAGCAATAATTAAATCAGCTTGCATTGCTGCATTGAAAACACCATTAAAACAATTCCATCGATTTTCTTCAGAAGTATATTCTGGATGATCGAGGAAACTCAGATCATATAAAGTATAGACAAACCGAGCAGAAGTAAAACGAGGACATGAAAAGTTGTTTCCGTGAACAATATCTGGATTTCCTAATTTTTCTTCATCAATTGCTGCTGAAGTACTCCAAAAAGCTAGA
The DNA here is from genome assembly GCF_013393905.1 of Nostoc sp. C052. GTDB lineage: Bacteria > Cyanobacteriota > Cyanobacteriia > Cyanobacteriales > Nostocaceae > Nostoc. The sequence goes on along the minus strand of NZ_CP040272.1, from coordinate 4,674,650 downwards.
GACTCATGATGTGATAAATGGTCTAGTAGATGAGTACAATTACTTTTATGAAGGCGGCACGTGCTAGTTCCATGCTCTGTATCCCAAAAAGTGTTTCCAAATGCGGAGTAAAGCAAATACTCATTATTATTGTCGCAGCTTACTAGGTGTTTTATAAGACTATCAGCAAAGTATCCACATCCTGCCTTGGCTTTTCCAGTTTGACTAATATCAAAACCGATCCTCATAATCTTTTCAAGAGTAAAACTAAATTTTTAATCAGAAATATATTGGCAGCAATTAACCACCAAATCATCCTGACTGATGCCTTAACTGAAATCGATTTTTTCCAATGATAAAATGACCACAGACTATTAAAAATTACTGCATTCACAAAAATCATGTTTTGAAGAGGTTTTGTTCTGTCTAACTTCCAAGTCTCTTCTATCTTTACGTGCGCGTAAGCAAAAATCCATTTATCTGGTACATTTCCAAATTTGGAATGCATCATATTATTTATTTCATAATGCACAGCTATCCGTTGACCCAGTGTTTTATTAGTTTTATATAAGCGGGAACCAGAAAGCTTGCGTGGTATATAATGAAATGGTGTATTCTTCGCATAACGAAGCCACAATTCATAGTCCATACAGTACTTGAGAGAATCATTCAAGTTGCCATATTTTTTAACTAGACTACGGCGAAAAAATACTGATGGTTGGCAGAGAAAACAAGTTTCGATTAAACGTTGATAATTCCAATCCTCAGTCGGATAAGCTTCAATAACTCGGTCTTGTTCATCAATGTGATCGGCATCACCATATATAGCTTGTATATTGGGATAAGATTCAAAAATCTCTTTAATTGCCTGAAAAGTTCCTGGATAGTAAATATCATCAGAATTAATCCAAGCAATTATGTCACCTGTGGTCATAGCGATACCTTTATTAACGGCATCTGCTTGTCCTTTATCAGGTTCTGAAACCCACTTTATATACTTATCATAATTTTTTAAGATTTCTACAGTCCCATCTGTACTAGCACCATCACAGATTACATACTCCATTTCTGTATCTGCCAATTGCTGAGATAGCACACTCTGTATAGTTCTTTCTATAAAACAACCCTGACCAAAAGAAGGTGTAATAACGCTAAATTTTAAGTTCACACCACACTCTCTAATGCTAAAATTGAACTAGATGACCCATCAACTAAGTTTACTCGACAATGGCGCACCATTAACCCAAGCCGACGTTGATCCGAGTTCAGATTTAGTTGACTAGGTTGAAAGCTAGGCGATATTTGCACTGTTACCACTTCACCTGTAGGCAAAAGTGGCAAAATAACTTTCTGTGATTCGCCCCGAAGGCAATTGTAAGAAGCTTTTCTCTGTTTAGTGCGTAATTTTATAGTGGCTTTAGAGGTTGGATAAAATTCAGGAGTTTCAAACAAAATCTCTAGAGTTCGTCCTGACAAACCTGGCTCTATGGAGATATGAAACTCAGGTGCTGACCAACCATCATCATAAATGCCAGAAATCATGGTTTGAACTAATGTCTTTTGATTTAAAGCCTCTTTTTCAAATACACTTAAGTATTGGTAAGCCATTTCCTTACCATCAAATAGCTCTAATCTTTGAAACCCTTTTTTGACCAGTTGTTCAACTAATAATTGATTATCGTTAATCTTGGCCAAACATGATGCTATCTCATCTGGTTTTCGAGGATCGAAGTAGATAACGGCATCTCCTCCAACTTCTGGTAAGCTAGCAGCATTACTAGATAATACTGGCTTACCAAATTTCATTGCCTCTAAAGTTGGAATCCCAAATCCTTCATATAATGAAGGGAAAATTAAACATTGACAACCTTGCCAAACAGCTGTTAATGCCTCTTGATTTAAAAATCCTAAAAATAGGATATTTTCGCTCAAACCCATAAGGTCTACTGCTTCCTTTAAGTGATTTTCTTCATGTTCTAATGCACCTGTAAAAACTAAATCTAAAAATGAATTTGGAAACTGTTTTTTATATATTCCATATGCTGTTAACAGGATACGATGGTTTTTATGTGGCCAATAGTTAGCAGGATAAAATGCATATTTTCGTCCTGCTAAACCTATACTGTTGAGATACTCTATAACAGTGCTTTCATTTAATTCAACTAGGCGTTCATGAATAGAAATCGGTATAACAGCAAGTTTATCGGGGGGCGTTTTAAAATGCTTGATAAATGATTGGCGTGTAAAATCTGAAATGCAAATGATTTTTTGGGACTTATTAAGAAGCTCAACTATAAATTTGGTTCGATGTTGCTGTTCTTGAGAAGTAAAGAAAAATTGGTAGTCTAAATGCTGTAAATCATAAGCAATAGCTACTAACGGAATATCTTTGTCAGCATATGTTGGTGCAGAGAAAGGACAAAATAGTAAATTAATCTTATTTTCTTTCAGTAAGGAGCTAGAGCCTATAAAATTATTGAAATTAAAGTTAATTTTATTAACTATTTTTTTTACAAGTCTAGAGAAAAGCCCCAAATTATTGTTTTTTGGTGTATCAATTGAATCAGGAACTAATAGTCGCTCCATCCTGTTAGTCTCGTATTGGGCTAATTCTAAATGATTCCAAGGAGCTGTAAGGAGTAAGAAATAATGATGAGGTGCTAATTCTTGAAATTGCTTTAGTAGGGTCAATACTAAAACTTTAGCGCCTCCATTTTCACCACCAGGTCGTAGAGGAGTTAAATCTATAGCAATTCTTAGAGATGGTTGTAATTCGCTCATATGGTAATTAATACATTCAATTTTTGAGTCTATAATTTATATCCAACAACTGCATAATCTTGCGCTCCGTAAAAGTAATCATTAAATCGTTCAGCTACCTCAGAACCACTAAGCTTATAAGTTTCTGGGTAAGGGTGAAGATTGAGAATTTTTACTTGGTGTAGACCTTGCGTTTCCAGAATAAATTTAATCATTGAGCTTGGTAAAGGATTATGATGCGTGGGATCGAAATAAAAATTACAACTACCAACTAATACATTTTGAGGATTAGGTGTTTCAAAAATGGCTAATCCACCAGGCTTAAGTACCCTGACTACTTCACTGAAAAATTTCATTAACTTTGTAAAAGTTAGATGCTCAATAATATGAAAACCAGTTATCATTCCTAAGCTACTATCTGGTAAAGATTGTACATAAACTATTACATCCGCTTCTATCACCTCAAATCCCCTGGAGCGGGATTGTTCTACCATTACTTTGTTGATATCCAGACCTCTGGCTGTATATCCAGATTCCTGTAACAATTCTAGCCATTCACCACGCCCACAACCTACATCTAAAATTGGTGATTCATGTGTGCCTATCTTTGCTTGCTCAATCAATGGCAAATAAACTTTTAATCTGTCTAATATTTCTTCCCGACTACCTCGAAACTGCTCTTCAAATGCAGCATAGAAGGCATCTAAAAAGTGCATATCTTCATTTACAAAGATTTCTAACTCTTTTTGGCTAAAAGGTTCTGGTAAGCGTTTTCTTGCATCTTCCAAAAACACTGTTATTAAACGCTTTTGCTGCATTAAGTCATTTTTGAGGTAACTATCGTTTCTGATGTAATGCTCATTGATTTCGTGAATACGAGCATTTGCTGTAATTATACGATTATCTGTTGTAATTAATTGATCGCCCATTTTTTCAATCCGAGCATCTACAATATTTTTATGCTCATCTATTTCTTGTACTAGACGATTCAGAGTATCCAAACGTTCTTGAATATCAGTTAGCCAGTTGGTAATTAAAGTATGAATAGCATTTAAGCTGTCATCTATTCCTTGGATACTGTTATCCAGAGTAACTAAGCGCTCATCCAACCCTTGAAAGCGATTCTCTACAGCTATCAAGCGCCTATCTAATTGTTGGATGCTGTTATCTAGAGTAACTAAGCGCTCATCCAACTCTGGAAGGCGATTATCCATAGCAATCAGGCGCTCATCTAGCCCTTGGATGCTGTTATTCATAGCAACCAGGCGCTCATCCAATCCTGGAAAGCGATCATCCATAGCAATCAGGCGCTTATCTAGCCCTTGCATGTTGTTATCCACTTGCGTTTTTAAAGTCGCAATGTGTTCCACTAGCTGGTGATTAAGTGCTACAGACTCTTTTAGAGAATTAATTATACTAAAATTAATTTCTCGTTGATCTTTAAAGATAAAGTTCACGATTTTTAGAATAAGTTTTTGCAACTTACCACTTAAATTGAAAGGAAAAAGATTAAGTTTATCTGGCCACTTTGTACGGGCACTTGAGCGAGATTCTGCATTTTCAATAAAAGTTTCAATATAACTAATACTTAACTTCAAGTTTGATGTGTCTATATTAGATTGTGAATCTACTAACTGAGAATGAGCTTGATTTTTGCTAAAATTCTCAACATCTTTATGTATTAATTCATCAATATTAGTTTCAGGATAATTGGATTCAATCATTTATTTATTACTTAACCTCAATTATTTCTTGATATGATTTTAATTTCTAGATTAGATATGGTATTTAATGCTTATATAACCCTGATTCCAATGTCCTCCATTAAATAAGTTGGCGCTACATCAAACCAGCGTACACCTTCCTGTACCAATGTAACTCTCAGGATATAGTTACCTTTTTGTGCTAACGATCTAAGTTTAATTTTATACGTTTCTTTGGGTACTTTATTGAATAAATGTTTCAACACTATATCTTCAGAGCTATTTAAGTGGGGAAATATCTTTGTTCGTTGTCCCTCAAAAACAATGTAATCGGTAGCTTGTTCATTCATCCAATGATACGAAATGTGAACTGGATGAGAACCATAACTATTAAGAGTAAATTTGCTAGAGTTTTCAATTTCTAATTTAATTTCAAATTCACTATCTGCATTTACTAATTTTGGATGATCTTTCACAAATATCTTGATTTTTCCAGCAGAGATGGGTGGGATAGGGACCATTTGTAAACTACTCTTAAGATGTTCCCGATTTATGGGTCGATGAGAAGCAACTACAAATAGACTAGTCGCTACACCTATTTCTCTTATAGAAAACTTTTTTACTAAACTTCCACCTGGATTCTGGGTATCACCAAACCATAAACATACATGGTTAAAGTGTTTGCTTAATTGCTTTTTCAAAATCCTTGGCGATTGTTCATTAATATGCATTAGTAGCTCATATCTTGAGCGGGGCTGTGGTGGTAGGTAGGCACCAACAGAAGCAGCAATTTTCCTTTTACGTGGATATTCATATTTGTAATACCAAAGATTTGGAAAAGTATGCACAACAAATAATCCGTCTTGTTTAAGACTGTGCGCGACTTGCTGATAAAGCGCATCTAGTTCTTCAAAAGCTAAGTGTTCAATCACGTCAGAAGCTAGTGCTAGATCATACTTATCTGGAAGTTGTACATTGCAGACATGATCGCAGATGAATTCTACGTTGGCTGCTAACTCAGCTTCTCCATTAAAACAACTTTTTGCTAGTTCAATGGCATTTGGTGAATAGTCAATAGATGTAACCGCAAAACCTTGACGAGCAAAATAATAACTAAGTTCACCTCGCCCACAACCAATGTCAAGTACTCGTCCTGATGCTTTCAAACTAGCGATCGCTGCTACAGATTGCAATCTTGGATCTTCTAACTTCTTCCCTTGATTTTGTTTATAAGTATCAAATCCGCTACAGTCTTGAGTATAGTAGTGACTGGTATAACTTTGACGAATGTCTAGACTACAATTAGTATTGTGGTGGTGTTCTTCAAGCTCAATTAAATAATTATTAGAAACTTTTATTAATAACTCTCCGGCATAACCTGGTATTACACCATACCAATCGAGCAAATCAGCATATCTAAATAAGAAATCACTAACTGCCATAAAGTTCTGCTGCGTCCACATGTATCCATCTACCAACACATAGTGGGATTGCTTAATAGCAAGTTCCAAATCATGAAAGGAACCGTCTCCATTTTGTTGCCCATCCACATGAATGAGATCGTAGACATTACCAGGCAAGCGTTTCATTACCTGTGTATCGGCAATAATAAATTCAGTATTAAACTGCTTAGTAATTTCTTTTGCCCAATTAATTGCACCTTTGACACCACCAAAATCATTGGTATCTAAGTCAATACCAGTATACTTGGTATTAGGGTATCCGTGTAAGAAAGCTGCGGCAGAATAACCAAAACGTACTCCTATTTCTAGGATATTAGTAGGTTTTAATTCATGAGCGATCGCAGATTTGAGTTTGTAATAATCAATCCACTCATCAAAAAGATGTAACAAAGGATCTTCTGGATTAGTAGTTTTTCTAAAGTCATATTCTGTCTGTTTTGCCTGTTTAATGATAGAGTCAAACATAAGTATATTTATGAATAGAAATAGAAGGAGAAAGATTTACTATACCTGACCACAGTATTGAGTCTTTGTTTCTGAGAACTTTTAATGCGGCGACATTATGAGCATAAACTAATGTTCTCTGGAATAAACTTTCCCCAATTGCACTATCAGCTACACCAAATGTAATTGTATATTCACCCTCCATCAAAGGCACCTTAAACTTAAAGCAAATCTCCAGTAAAGTACCACTTTCTACTCGACCTATTTTTTTCCCCATACATAGAGTGTTGGTTTCAAAAATTACCTCACCTGTTCTTTCCCGTATTTTAAAACCAATATGGGGATCTTCAAAATACTGGGAAAATAAAACTCCTACGGAAATCTGTAATAACTGCTCACTAATTACAACTTTTATTTCTTGATCTGTTTCATCTAAAAACCTAACAAATTCTATGCTTACTTCTGGCGCATTAATAACCACTTCTTGTACTGATTCTGAGGTTATATCTAAAAATTCTTTATTTTCCTCGGAAGTAACATAATTAGAATCTGGAAACATTTGAATTTCTACTGCTTCCGATCGTATATCTTTTTTTTGTAACAGTTTGGCTTCATATAAATCAATTACTTGCCTTGGTTTAGCATCCAACACTAAATTTCCTGCTTCCATAAATAAAGCTCTGTTACAGATTTTATGTATAACAGACGAGTCATGGGAAACAAATAAAAGTGTTGTTCCCATACGTGTTAGATTTCTAATCCGCTCAAAACATTTCTGCTGAAAGTAAATATCTCCAACTGCTAGTGCTTCATCTACAATTAGAATGTCAGGATCAACACTTACTGCAACTGCAAATGCTAATCTCACGAACATACCACTGGAATAAGTTTTAACAGGCTGATCGATAAAATCTCCGATATCAGCAAATTCCACTATCTCATTGTATTTGGCTTCGATTTCTTCACGACTTAACCCTAAAATTTGTCCATTGAAAAATACATTTTGTCTTCCAGTAAATTCAGGATTAAATCCGCTGCCTAGTTCTAGTAAAGCTGAAACTCTGCCGTGAATCCAGACATCTCCTGTAGTTGCTGTCAAGGTTCTAGCAATGATTTGTAGTAATGTACTTTTCCCAGAGCCATTTTGACCAATAATTCCTAATTTCTCTCCTTTAGTAATTTCTAAGTTAATATCCCGCAATGCCCAAAATTCTTGAGCCTGGCTCTTACTAGGTAGTAAAGTTTCTTTGAGCCTATCTACCGGACGAGCATAACGCTTGTAGCACTTTGAGATATTCTTCAGTGAAATTACAATCTCCTCACCCATAGCACTGCATACTTAAACTAATAATGAATTTCACACGGTACAAATTTATCAATTAAAAATTAATTACTTCATTATAATTTTTGCTTGTTGTTGAATTATATCGCTATCTACAATATATACAGTTTACGTTAGCATTTGCTTGTTTTAAAAGCGGCTAACTAATGAAGCCTTGACTACAACACGTCGGCAAAAGCTGGACGCAAATGCTTGTATACTGTAAAACCACAACAAAATATAATTGTTGCTATGACACAAGCAACTCCCCATTCACCCCAGTGCTTTACTTCTCCAACTAAAACTATGTCACGATAAACCTCTGCGATCGCTGCCATTGGATTTAACCAGAATACCAAACTCCGCCATGCCTCTGGAACTGCTGATACTGGATAGACAAGCGGTGTCGCATAAAACCAAATATTTAAAATTACTCCTAAAGTCTGCGGGATATCTCGCAAAAATACAGTTAGTCCGGCTGTTAAATAGCCCAACCCTGCTGTTAGCAATAACTGTGTTAACCAGATTAAGGGTAATAGCGCCAAGCTAGTATGTAAAGTATGAGCATTGATCGCCACAAAAAAAATCAATGCCATTAAACCAAAGGAACTCTCAATGAATGTTGACAAAATTGGCACTAGGGGTAATAAAGTTAAAGGAAATACCACCTTCTTAACTAAATTTGGTTGTCCTAGTACCGAATTAGCGGACTGCGTGAGACCACCCGTAAAAGCAATCCAAGGAAGTAAGCCTGCAAATAGCCACAAACCAAAGGTAAAATCATTTTCCGGTAAACCCTTGAGAGTAGTCAGCTTCACTTTCAACACAGTGGAAAAGACATAAGTATAAATCAGTAACTGGGATAGCTGATTTAGCAAAGGCCACAAATTACCTAAAATAGAACCCTTGTAACGTGCCTCTAAATCCCGGCGTACTAGAGTTCTTAGTAAGTCGAACTTTACCCATAACTGTTCATCTATGGGCAAGATACGCCTCCATCTCCCTACCTTACGTACAACTCCCCGCATTGTCGGCAACAATTTCTGCTTCCTCGCTTACTACTCACTATCCGCTCACCTAATTGCTCTCACTGAAGCCTATTATATTTATGAAAGTTCCTTTTTCAGGCACTTTCAACTAGAAAAAATATCCAACTACCTTCTTGTGATGTGCGTATCTTACACGCCTTTGGTTAAATGTGGGTAGGCAGGATGTCCACCTCATAAGATTGGATAATTTATTTGTTGGAAATCTCTTCAGTGCTTTTAGAATCTATCATCACTAGAAAATTGTATCCAAATTATCTTGGCGATCATACAATACATAGGATATTGTCAAGTGTATTTTTACTACAAAAAATATAACGTCTGTTTGTCAGGTTCCTTCTTTGTTAAAGATGCGAGTTTTTGCTTAACTCAAGTTATCTGGATCAATTCCTTGCGATCGCAAATACTCTGCTAATCGATCAGCCCGTTGGCGTTCTTGTTCAGCCCGTTGGTATTCCTGTTCAGCCCGTTGATTTTCCTGTTCAGCCCGTTGATTTTCCTGTTCAGCCCGTTGGCGTTCCTGTTCTGCTTGTTCTCTTCGAGTCGGCACCCAACCCGCAGAATTATACCAACGCAACCACAAACCTGTTGTCTGCTGGTAAGTACCTTGCCAAAGACCCAATCCTAGCTCTAACTCTGCCAAAAAGAAGCGGTTCTCTGGTAGAGGGATTGCTTCATAACGAGTACCTATGAGTTTAAATGCACGCAAATGATTTTCATAGCGATCATAGATAACGTAGTAGGGAACCCGTAAAATCTGTTCATATACTTCCCACTTCGTTGGGGATCGGTTTACTTCCCGCAGTGTTTTTCCTAAGTCTTCTTGTTCTGTACCAGGTGAAAGTAATTCAACTACTAAAAATGGATCAATTCCTTCTTGCCAAATAACGTAACTTAAGCGCAGGTCTTGCTGTTGGCTAGCACTAGGTAATCCTAAAACCATGTACCAATCAGGACGCTTGTACCACAAAGGATGGCGGGGATCGTAGTAAAGATTTAAGTCGCTAGCAAGCAAAATTTCCTCAGATGGATAAGCAAGAGGCTGACAAGTCTCACTGAGCAAATCTGCCTGAATACGGTGAAATTCGTCTGGCAAACCTGATTCCCCCACTAATTCACTGGGTAAATCATACATCGTAGGCATGGTTTCTTGTGGCGGACGGGGTGGATCTGTTTGATACATGACTACTACCTTTGTTGTTGAACTCAAGCGATCTGAAACAACTCTCTCCGATTTTTGACGACAACCAGCTTTGCGTCTAGACAAATTTTCCGCCTGTGATCGCAGTTGTTTTTGTTATAACCATCACTGAACCTCATAAGTCATTAGTCATTTACTATTCTCCCTCATCTTCCTCATCCCCCACTGAATTTATGAGAGCAGAGTCACGGATTCCGCTACACTGAGACTTGGTTTATCTGAATTGTAATCAGGCATGGAAATCGGACAAAAGGTTAAGGTCTATCGTTTGCGCGATCGCGTTTCTCCCCCAATTGTAAAAAAACTCGGACAAGTGGGTATCATCCAGGGCTACAAAGTCATTGATGGTGGAATCGGTGTAGTGGTACTGTTTGACGATAATTCTTCCACTTGGTTTTTTGAAGATGAAATCAAAGCTGTGTAGTAGTTAAAGAACTCAGATCCGAGTTTTTCTTGGTATCTGAAATTTCTAGCACAGGTTGAGAGTCTTTGTTGAGTGCTAAGTTGGAGTTGAAAAGATCGGCGGTGAAAATAGGAATCAACTAATGGCTCTAATATTGACATTTTTGGGCAAAGGCGGCACCGCTCGTACCAAAATTGCGATCGCCGCCGCCAAATTATTGGCAAGTCAAGGCAAGCGCGTACTCTTAGTAGGACAAGCAGAACCAACATTGCAAATCCTACTGGGAACTCCCATTGCTGCCGATCCCCAGGAAATCGCTCCCAATTTGCAAGTAGTCCAGTTTCAAGCATCTGTACTACTAGAACACAATTGGGACGAAGTGAAGAAACTTGAGGCGCAATATCTCCGCACACCCATCTTCAAAGACGTTTTTGGTCAAGAACTGGTAGTATTGCCGGGGATGGACAACGCCCTGGCACTGAATGCTATCCGCGAATATGATGCCAGTGGCAAATATGATGCGATCGTCTACGATGGCACGGGTGACTCTTTAACTTTACGAATGTTGGGTTTGCCAGAATCCCTCAGTTGGTATGTTCGGCGATTTCGGCAATTATTTGTCAACTCCGATTTGGGTAAGACGATTACTGAATCACCCTTGATTCAACCCCTGATTAGCAGTTTTTTCAATATCAACTGGACAGCAGATAACTTTGCCGCTCCCACTAACCAAGTCAATAATTTCTTAGAAAAGGGTAGAGCCGCTCTGGCAGATCCCAAGCGTCTCGTTGCTTTCTTAGTGACTACAGGAGATCCAATTGAGGTCGCAAATGCTCGTTATTTATGGGGTAGCGCTCAACAAATCGGTTTAACTGTTGGTGGTGTTCTGCTTGTGTCTAACGGGACAAATGTCAACCTGTCAGAGGAATTTATACCCCTACCTGTGAGCGTCGTTCCCAACTCGTCCACGGGTGATTGGCAACCACTGATAGACGCTCTACCCAACTTTGAAGCACAAGCTTTACAGGCTCCCAAACCGATTGAAATAGACATCCACAATCGTCAAGTACGCTTATTCTTACCAGGATTTGACAAAAAGCAGGTCAAACTTACCCAATATGGGCCAGAAGTCACCGTAGAAGCCGGAGATCAGCGACGCAATATTCCCTTACCACCGGCTCTGAGTGGTAGACCCGTTGCTGGAGCAAAGTTTCAGAATAATTATTTGATAATTTCGTTTTAAGTTATGGGACTGGGGACTAGGGACTGGGGAAGAAGCAAGGGAGCAGGGGAGACAAGTTTTTCCGCTCTGCACCCCGCCCCTCTACCTCTTTTCAATGCTCAATGCCCCTCAAGAGTGCTGAGTAATGAGTGAGAAATCCATTTTTTTACTCAGCACTTGGAACGGGCTAAACGCCCCGCTTCCGTTAACGGAACTGTTTTGCCCAATGCCCTATTCCCAATTCCCAATGCCCTATTAATCAGTAAATTTTATGTCAGAATCAACTCCCATTACCCCAGACCCTAACCCGTCTGAAGTACTAGAATCAGTGGCAATTAATCCTAGTGAGCAAGCAATAACAACGAGCGATCGCAGTGCGAAAACTAGGCAGATGTTGGGGATGAAAGGTGCATCTACTGGGGAAACTTCAATCTGGAAAATTCGTTTACAGCTAATGAAGCCCATCACCTGGATTCCCCTAATTTGGGGCGTAGTCTGTGGTGCGGCTTCTTCTGGTAACTATACTTGGACGCTGGAAAATGTGTTGAAGGTCGCAGCCTGTATGTTACTGGCTGGGCCATTGATGACAGGTTACACCCAAATTCTCAATGATTACTACGATCGCGAAATCGATGCCATCAATGAACCCTATCGCCCTATCCCCTCTGGGGCAATTCCCCTACCCCAGGTAATTATTCAGATTTGGGTATTACTGATTGCTGGCTATGGTTTGGCATTTGTGCTGGATGTGTGGGTAGGTCATGAATTTCCGACAATTACAGCGATCGCGATTATCGGTTCTTTCATCGCCTACATTTATTCTGCACCTCCCCTGAAACTCAAACAAAACGGCTGGCTAGGTAGCTACGCCTTGGGTGCAAGCTATATAACTCTACCTTGGTCTACAGGACACGCTTTGTTTGGCGAACTGAATTCTACAATTGTGATTTTGACAATGTTCTACAGCTTGGCTGGATTGGGCATTGCCATTGTTAATGATTTTAAGAGTGTAGAAGGCGATCGCCAGTTAGGATTAAATTCACTACCTGTAATGTTTGGCATCACCACCGCATCTTGGATTTGTGTAGTGACGATTGATGTCTTTCAGGGATTGATTGCAGCCTATCTCGTCAGCATCCATGAGAATTTGTATGCAGCAATACTAGTACTCTTAATCATCCCGCAAATCACCTTGCAGGATATGTATTTCTTGCGCGACCCAGTGAAGAATGATGTTAAGTATCAAGCCAGCGCCCAACCTTTCCTGGTTCTAGGAATGCTTGTCACTGGTTTAGCCTTGGGTCATGCTGGCGTTTAACTTATACTTCTGATAAGTGAGAAGTTAGGAATTAGGAGTTAGGAGGTAATATACTTTTAATTCCTAATTTGTATCAGGACATACCGTGTTTAAACTGATATTTTTCCTCATTAATGGGATTCAACCTTTGTTAGTCCCAATTTGCTTTGTTGTTGCTTGGACTGTAATTATTCTCCTTGTTTTAAGTCTTTGCGCGGCAGCACGAGATAGTCTGACTACAGCCAAGCAAATGCATCAAATTCCCTGTACTGGGTGCCAATTTTTTACCGATAATTACCGTCTTAAATGTACTGTCCGCCCATCTATTGCCAACACAGAAGAAGCGATCGATTGTTCTGACTATCAACCGAAGACGAATCCTTATCTGTATTAGGGGGTGGGATTGGGGACAAGGGGGACAAGAGAGACAACAATACTTGTCGGGTTTTGGGGAAAAGGGGAAGGTGGGGTCCCGTCTGGGGATAAGGGACGGGTTAAAGGGGAAAGAAAAAACCTTTAACCTTTACCCTTTAACCTTTTCCCAAAATCAAATTCCGAGTTGAAAATGCAAAACCCGAGCAGTATTGAGAGAGACAAGGAAGACAAGGGAGACAAGGAGAATACCTAATGCCCAATGACTAATGACTAATCTCTAACAATATCTTCAAAACACCGCGACTCTGAGCGTGTTCAAAAGCCGCAAGCCCTTCAACGAGAGGATAGGTGGCATGAATTAGGGGTTGTACATCAACTTGTCCTGTGGCTAGTAGCTGGAGGGCTGGGGCGAAGGGGCCACAACGAGAGCCGATGAGGGTGATTTCATCCACTACTAAAGAAGAGACATCTAGGCTGAGATTGCCAGCATAAGTACTTTTGAGTACAAGCGTACCACGGGGACGTAGGGCGCGACGAGCGATCGCAAATCCTTCTGGGTTGCCAGTACATTCTACTGAGATATCGAAATATCCATCTGTAACAGCGTCGGCTAGACTCGTTTTTATCCCTCGTGCTTCTAAGTTAGCCAGTTTTTCTCGATGACGCCCCACAGCTAAAAGTTCACAGCCAGTTAAAGCTAGTGTTTGGGCTACTAACTGCCCTAGTTTGCCATCTCCAACCACTAGCACCCGATCATTTGGACGCAATTGTACTTGCTGCTGAATTTCTAAAGCTGCTGCTATCGGTTCTGTAAATGTTGCTACTTCTGTTGGCACATTATCAGGTACGGGATGCAGATTCTCTATCGGCAAACAGAGATATTCGCCAAAAGCGCCGTTGCGGTTGACAATGCCCAGAACTGTACGATTTTCGCAGTGAGTTGGTTGTCCGCTGCGACAAAACCGACAATGCCCACATACAGCATTGATTTCTCCAACTACGCGTTGATTAACTAAGTGTTCTGGCCCTTGTTCGACAACCCCGACAAATTCATGCCCCAAAATACCAGTGTAGGGATAGTAGCCTCGAAGTAGTTCCAAGTCAGTGTTACAAATACCCGCACGCAAGACGCGTACCAAGGCTTCTCCCGGTGGTGGTTCAGGAATGGAAATATCCGTGCGTAGTTGCAACTGGTTATTTTCAAGCCAAAGTCCTTTCATTTTTCTTCACGTCCTTTGCCTAATTATCAATTTTGAATTGTTAAGTCTCTGTAGTCGGTAGTTCTTTAATTTTGGTTACATCAATTTTGCTTAACCAAGTAACCAAGTCTTCTGAGTCAAGTGCGATCTCGCTTCCTAACGTTTTGATATAAAGAAGTCCATCGCTAATAATTAAATCTCTAATTGGATACCATGAATCTCGTGTTCTAATCAGCAGTTCTAATGGAATACCTGGTCTAGAAGTATACTTGCGATATTTCCACCAAGCTCGCCATAGAAGTACAGATTTAGTACAGTGCATCTGATAACCTTTGGGAACTTCGGAGTATTGATACTGATAGAAACCTCGACTATCTACTTCTCCTTTGAGGAGATAACTATATTCTGCTAATACCTGATTTATCAATTCCCACTGGGTTGATTTTGGAGAAATCGAGAATTCAGGTAGGGTGTTGGATAGTTGGGCGATCGCAATTACGCCTTCAGATTTCGCTGTCAGTTGGTTGGTTTTATAAACTGTTTGCGCTGTCAAAGCAGGATTTGACAACAAAACGTCTTTTTTCTGAATAGAGTTTTGCACAAACTCTCGAATTAAATCTAGATTAGACAACATATAAATTTTTTATACTAAATTAACCAGTGTGATGAAAGACACAACACTACTTAAATTAATAACTACACTGGTTTTACACTTAAATCAGGATTATTACCAGCTTTATTTATACTAGATTCTTTGTTTGATTAGGGTCTTGTTAAGTTTAATATTGATATTCCAGATACCAAGCAGCGAATTAAATTTTTACGCCTTCGAGAAAAGGTTGAAATACTGGAACTAATTCAGGACGACTGACAACAAGGGTGGGAAAGGAGCGATCGCTATAATCTTCTCCTGGTGACAATGGAAAGGGTTCTGATTTGAGTGATGACCATACCCCACCAGCAGCTTGGACAATTACCCAAGCCCCGGCTATATCCCAAACTTTTGGTGTCGCCTCAATTCCACCGAGAGTAGCCCCTGTGGCAACCGTTAAAAAGTTATAGCTAGCTACACCCAACATCCGAATTTTGCAGGGAAAGCCGTTTTGAATAACTGCGGTGCTACGAGAACAGAGGTTAAAAAAGTGATTATTGCTGGGACTATCTATACTAGTGTGGATGGGATGGTGGTTGAGAAATGCTCCTGTAGGTGTTGCTAAACCAGATGAACCTGCCCAGAAACCATGAAAAGCTTGATTCAGAGTTGGTGCGTAAACATACCCAAAAATGGGTGTACCTCGATACAGTAAACCCAGAGATATTGTCCAGATGGGAATACCGCGTGTAAAGTTGGTTGTACCATCTAGAGGGTCAATTACCCAGCACCACTCAGTACCGGGAAATGACTGATCGCTCTCTTCGCTTAAAATGCCGTAACCAGAAAAATTAGAAGCGATCCCATCCCGAATTTCCCGATCTGCCCATTTATCTGCTTGCGTCACCAAACTACCATCAGCTTTTTGGTCAGCCTGTACTTGCCCAAAATCTTGCATTAGCTGCTTGCCCACTCTGGTAGTGGTAGTTTGGGCAAAATCAAGAATTGTTGTCCAAAAATCATTCATTGGTTATTTGTCATTTGTCATTTGTCATTGGTCATTGGTCATTTGTCCCATGCCCAATGCCCAATACAGTTTAGTCTAAATCGCTTTCTAAAACTGAAGCGATGGCCAGCTTTGTACTTGTTTGAAATTCTGTGACGTTCACCCGATTCAGAAACCAAATCGATAGCACCATTCCCACAGCTTCTAGAACGAATACCAGTCCATAAGCTAACTCTAGACTGGGTAACAGCCTGCGTCCAATATCCAAAACTGTACCTCCAATTACCACTGCGATTCCTCTAGAAAGGGACTGCGCTAATCCCCATGCCCCAATAAACGTACCTGCGGCTTCTGCTGCGGTCAGATCCAACATCAAGCTAATTGCTGCTGTAGTTAAGAAACCTGCGGCTAAACCGAAAAAGAACAAACCTAATTTCAGAACCGCTGCGTTAGCTGTGAATCCTGAGATACCTAGCAAAATTGCACAGAATGCCACCAACATACAGCCTAGACGTGCAGTTCTGCGCTTACCCAAACGCGGAACAATATAAAAGCCGGTAACGCCGTAGGCAATCAGTAGACCCGTTCCATAAAAAATATTTAATTTGGTACTTTCCGCTAAGGGCATTTTAAACACTTGACCCGCATAAGGTTCCAAAACTGGGTCTTGCATAAACAAACTGATAGTCATCACCAATAAAAAGGTGAAAAATACACCTGTCTGTGGGCTAGCTGTCAATATTTTCCAAGCATTACCTAGAGTAATACTGTCTTCCCGGTTCACCAATGTGGAACGGGTTGAGTATTGGGAGTACTTTTTTTCTACGCCGAATGTGGCTGCGATCGCTAAACCAAATACAATTGCTGGGACGATAAAAAACAATCTGTTGATTGCTGGCTCTAAGGTTGCGATGGAAGCGCCTAATGTTAATGGCTGTAGTAACTTGGCACTAATAATCGCCCCAACGATAATTCCCACCATTAGCATCGACCAAACCACACCGACTACTTTGGAACGGTTATCTTCTTCAGATATATCCACTAACAAAGCAGCAAAAGCAGTACCGCTAGCACAAATTCCTAGACCGTAGACAGCGAAAACTAAAGCCAAAAGTGCTGTCCAGCCGATTGTTTGGGTTGTCCATACCCAAGTACCTGAACTATTTCCAGCTATATTAAGCTGCCAGATTACTTGTATAGCTAAAAAGGCTGCGATCGCAAATATTGCCGCACCCACCCAAACATAAGCTGTGCGGTGATATCCCCATAAAGGCTTGGCATCGGAAATCTGGCCAAACCAGACACGCGAAGGAGCAACAAATAAGGGCAGTGCTAGAACTACTGATACCAGCGTCGCCGGAATTGCTATTTCTTGAATCATGACTCTATTGAGTACGCCCAAAGTCAAGATAGACATCATACTCAACCCCATCTGAAATAAACCTAGCCGAAACATGGTCAGCAGATTTACCCTTGGCAGAGATGGGGATTTTGTTTTGGTATCAAATACTTCACCGCTTGCCATAGCTACTTTTTCGTATACTTTATAGGATTTAATCTCTCTCTTTAAATAAAGATAAACCCTACTCGCTTCAAATCAGCGAACGAAAAGTTGAAGTTGCGAATTGGCAAGCAATTATACACCACCTCAATTAGGGTATGCTTCAGCCAAGTTAGGGTTAATTTTTAGAACTTGGTTGTAATCTGCGATGTCTACGACGGGCTACGCCTACGCATAACGAGAGAATTTTAGGATGAAATAGTGAAACGAGACTCCATTTACTATCAAATTTTTAAGCGCTTTCCTGGGTTACTCTTTGAACTGATTGATGTCCCTCCTCCTCAAGCACAAAACTATCGATTTGAATCACTTGAAGTCAAAGAAACGGCTTTCCGCATCGATGGTGTGTTTTTACCTCCAGAGGGTGCAACATCCAGAGTTATCTTTTTTGCTGAAGTTCAATTCCAAAGAAATGAAGCTCTCTATCATCGGTTCTTTACCGAGTCGCTGATGTACCTGAACCGGAATCGTTCTCAGTACGATGACTGGTTCTGTGTGGTAATTTTTTCATCACGCTCTTTGGAACCAAGCGATCAAAAAACTCATCGAATATTTCTGAACAGCGACCAAGTGCAGCGAATCTATTTAGATGAGTTAGGCGCGACTAATCAGCAGCCAATAGGCATCAACTTGATGCAGTTGACTCTAGCATCGGATGAAGTGATGGCAGAGCAAGCAAAGCAATTGATTGAGCGGGTAAAATTAGAGTCAACAGACATGCTGCCGAAAAACGAAATACTAGACATCATCACCACAATCGTCGTTTATAAGTTTTCTTCATTGAGTAGAGAGGAAGTTGAAGCTATGCTGGGATTGACTTTGGAGCAAACAAGGGTTTATCAGGAAGCGAAAGCCGAAGGTCGAGAAGAACGGGAAGCTGAAATGTTGAAACTTACCGTCCCTCTGTTACTAAAAACAGGGATGAGTGTGGAGCAGATTGCTCAACACCTCAATGTTGATATAGAAGCTGTCCAGCTTGCCACACAACAAAATACATAGAATAGGCATTTTATGTCTGTTGTCATATTTTGGCAAAATGAGGAGAGCTTGATTAAAATCCTCAATTGTCCTTTTATGGTTTCCAGAGCGATCGCCTCAAGACCGCAAATTGTAAAAAAGCTTTAAAAAAGACTAAAGTCAGAAACTTTAGCGCTGCATTTCTTATCAATAGTAGGCAAAGTCCAGCAATATCAAAGGTTGTGATAGCCTCTTAAATGTAAATACTATTTTAAATTCTGACAAGTACATTGATTTCTAAGGCTTTTATCCAAGAACAAGGTAATGGAAGGCTTCGATATGAGGAGCAACTTGTCACTGAAGAATTCAGAGCCAGAGGCTTACAAGTTACTTTTTATACTGATAAACGTATCCACCGAAGACAACTTGCACTTGATAATGAATCTTTAGTTGTTGGCAATATGCAATGTGTTTTAGGTGCAATAAAACAGCTTGGTATTCCAGAACCAAAGCCTAACGATTATCCCGCTTCACTTAAGAATTTCATGCACCGTCGTACATGGACATCCACACACTTAATGAATCAACTGTTGAGTGGGTTGATTTTGGTCAATTTCATCGTGACTGGCAATATAATCTAGGCCCATTCAAATTTGATCGTAAGCAATATGTATCTGAATTGTACAGACACAGCTAATAAGGCAATGAATCAGACAATGATGATACGCTATAAAAATAAAAAATCTTTAACTTGAAGAGACGCAATCAAGACACATAAAAATATCAATATTAAAATGTGGTTTTAACTACGCTATTACATTGAATTAGTAAGATAAAATTGCCGTATGTATGTCATCAAAATACTTACCTTCATCTAGTAACCAAAAAGGCATAAGCAATGAGTAAAGAACCAGTCAAGGTAATATTATGGGAAGAAAATCAAAAAGATTTTCTCAAAAAATTCTACGATCTTCAATTTACTCCCAGAGTAGGGGAGGAAGTTTACCTAAAAAAGGAAAGATGGAAAGTAACCAGAGTTGAGCATGATGTAGAAATTAGTGAGATTAATGTCTACATGGAATTAATCAAAAAACCCAAGCAGGATAAATCATCTAATTCTTAAATACAAGTAAATACACTCAACTATAGCAATCCTATTTGATTTGTGAGAATTGCAACCCGTAGATCCCCGACTTCGTAAAAGTTGTCGGGGATCTTGTTTATGCGCGTTTGATTCAGGTTTTAAATTTTTATGCAAGGCGCGATTTCTACGCCTACGCACAACAAGATTTGCCAGCCAAGTGGTGACGATCGCACCCAATCTTGTCTATAACGATACACTATAAAAGTAAAGAAATGTAAATAAACTATATTTTGCAACCGTGGAAAACATCACATTGGGGCAAAATGGCCCATCTGTTACGCCCTTGTGCATCGGCACTTGGGCTTGGGGTGATAAACTATTTTGGAATTATGGCGATCGCTACGGTCCAGAACAGTTACAAGAAGCCTTTACCGCAGCCTTAGAAGCTGGTATTACCTTCTTTGATACTGCCGAAGTCTACGGAATGGGACTATCAGAGAAATTTTTGGGACAATTTCTGCAACAGACACAACAATCTGTACAAATCGCTACAAAATTTGGCCCCCTACCGTGGCGATTTACAGCCCAATCCGTCTCGGATGCTTTAACAGCCAGCCTCAAACGTTTGCAATTAGAGCGAATCGCCCTGTATCAAGTGCATTGGCCTTTTGCCTTCTTTTTAAGTCAAGAAACTTTGATGAATGCCCTAGCGGATGAAGTGAAGCGTGGCAGAATTGCCGCAGTTGGTGTAAGTAATTACTCAGCAGAGCAAATGCGAGACGCGCATCAAATATTGGCAGCCCGTGGAGTACCTTTGGCTGTCAACCAAGTACGCTATTCTTTACTCAGTCGCCAAGTTGAAAGCCAAGGCATTATCACAACTGCGCGTGAGTTGGGCGTGGCTATCTTAGCATATAGTCCTTTAGCACAAGGATTGCTCACTGGCAAGTACAGTATTGATAGTACTGAAATCCCCACTGGTGCGAGAAAAATAGACCCGCGATTTAAGAAAGAAGGACTGCAAAAAATTGCCCCAGTTATATCTTTGCTACGTAACTTCGGGGAAAAATACGATCGCACTCCTGCCCAAGTTGCTCTCAACTGGTTAATTGCTCAGGGGAACGTTATTCCCATTGCTGGGGTGAAGACAGCTGAACAGGTGCGGCAAAATGCTGGCGCTTTGGGCTGGAAATTGAGCGACGATGAAATTGGAGAATTAGAACTAGTTAGTCGTCCTTGGCTGTAGAGACGTTGCAATGCAAGGTCTCTACTCAAACACAGGAGGCCAAATTTCTGACACTACTAGCTCCAACCTGGTAATAAGTCTGGTAGTGTCAGTTTGTCGTTATCGTACAAAGTTATTGGTTCTTGGTTGAGCCGATAAACCCACCCAAAAAGCCAAAAAGTCAAGAGCCAAAGTCAAAATCCTGACTCCTAACTCTCAACTCTCCAATTTCAGGTTTGGATTTTGGATTGAAGAAAAAACCTCAAATCTAAAATCCAAAATTGATTAACTTCTAACTGTTGACTAAGAAGCTGATTCTCTAGCTGTCGGTGAACCTATCTTTTTACTAGGAGATGCAGAAGACTCGTGCCCACTTGTCCGCAGTTTTGGCTTGGGAGAAGAATGTCTTTCGTCTCCATTGCTGCTATCTGATTTCCATGCAGAACGGGGGCGATCGCTAGAAGAAGATTCACGACGCTTACCGAGTCTTGGTTTGGGAGCGGAAGATTCTTCTTGGGGAATTTCCACGTCTGAACTCAACCAAGCAGGACGAGTTTGATCGTAAGCAATTTGCAATGCAGCTGCGGCGATCGCTTGAGCATCGTATTCTTCAATCAGTTCGCTGACAATTGGCAAGAATGAAGCCAAACGCTCGCCTGTCAAAGCTTCCCGCACCAGTTCTTGCAATTTCAGAATGTGTTTTGCTTCAATCTGGGCGCGTGTGGGAATCGTCAGCACTTGCCAATTTTGGCGGTTATGACGTTCAAATGTTTGCTGTTTGCGCCGCTCAAATGGCTGTACTAGAGAAATTGCTGTTCCTTCTTTACCAGCACGACCAGTACGACCAATACGGTGGACGTAGGTTTCTACGCTATCGGGTAAGTCGTAGTTGATCACATGGGAGAGTTGATCGACATCTAACCCTCGTGCTGCAATGTCAGTTGCTACCACCCAGCGAACTTGACGGTTACGGAATCTGATTAATAAGCGTTCCCGTGCTTGTTGGGACAAGTCACCGTGATATTCATCAACGCTGTGACCAGCACCTTGTAACTGACTGGTGAGTTCGGCGGCGGTGCGTCTGGTGCGGACAAAGATTAAAGCTGTTTCTGGATCTTCCATTTCCAGAATTGGCTGTAAAGCTTTGGCTTTTGTCCAGTGGCGGGGGATCAGGTAAGCTACCTGATTAATCTTGTTGGGAGCGGCTTTTGGCTGCTCGACGGTGACAGTTGCAGGCGATCGCAAAAACTTGTTCACCAACATCCGAATCGATGGTGGCATTGTTGCCGAGAATAAAGCTGTTTGGCGATCTACGGGCGCTTGCGAGAGGATTTTGATCACATCGTCGATAAAGCCCATGCTCAACATTTCATCAGCTTCATCCAACACAAACCACTTCACTTGATCGAGCTTTAAACAGCCGCGATCGAGCAAATCGATCACCCGTCCGGGAGTACCCACGACCATGTGAACGCCACGTTTGAGTTGTAACATTTGGCGGTCAATTGATTGTCCACCATAGATTGCTAACACCCGCAATCCTTCATTACCGATAAATTGGGCGATCGCATCGTGAACTTGCATCGCTAATTCACGGGTTGGTGTTAAAACTATGGCTTGTACGGCTCTTTGATTAATATCTAGCCGCTCTAGAATTGGCAGTGAGAATGCTGCCGTTTTGCCTGTTCCAGTTTGAGATTGACCGACTACATCACGACCGGCTAGCAATTGGGGAATTGCTTGCACTTGAATGTTAGTTGGTTCGGTAAAACCGATTTTTTCTAGTTGTTCGACACGCTCTTGGGAAATTCCTAATTCTTGAAATGAAAGAGTCATTAATTCGTCCTAAATTTTATGTAAGGATTTTTGGATTAGTCATTTAGTCATTAGTTATTAGTCATTAGTCATTAGTCATTAGTCATTAGTTATTGGCTAGTTAGTAAGCCTTGGGCGATAGCAAAGCCTCAAACTATTGGAGAAGCTATGCCCACGAGTGAGTCCCCGAACTTCAGGTAAACCCTCATGAAAACTGCCATTAATGCAGCGTCGATATTGGAATAAGGGTAAATCTGTAAGGGTCATTTAACAAAAGACAAAGGACAAAAGACAAAGGACAATTTAGTTATTGACTACCTGACCATAGAGGTCGTATGTATCAGCGTGGTGAATCGCTATTGGCACGATGGTTCCTAATTTTGCCTGGCCTTTGACATACACCAGACCATCAACCTCTGGGGAAAATCTACCTGAACGACCTATTAATTCACCACTTTCAGGATTTTCTTGCTCAATCAGGACATCGACGATTTTGCCTACTTCCTGTTGATTTTTCTTTTGGGAAATCGGTTGCTGGATTTCCATAAGTTGGTATCGCCGCTCGTCCATCACCAATTGGGGCAACTGATTTGGCAACTTGTAAGCTGGGGTTCCTTCCTCAGAGGAAAAGGTGAAGACACCAACATGATCGAATTCATGCCTTTGAACAAACTCTAATAAATGCTCAAAATGCTCGTTTGTTTCTCCTGGGAAACCAACAATAAATGTTGTCCGCAATACGGCTGTTGGTAGCGCCGTTTTGATGCGATCTATAATCCCATCATTTACGCGTCCTTGCCAAGGACGATTCATGGAGCGGAGAACATCTGGATGAGAATGCTGTAAGGGCAAATCCAGATAAGGCAAGACGTTGGGTGTTTCTTGAATCGCCGCGATCACATCTGGGGTCAGTCCCGTGGGATAAGCGTAGTGCATTCTGATCCACGGTATATCTACTTTCCCCAAAGCGCGAAGTAATTCGGCTAATTTTGGCTGACCGTAAATATCTAGACCGTAGTTAGTGGTGATTTGGGAAATTAAAATAATTTCCTTTACCCCTTGACTAACTAACTGCTCCGCTTCGGCGACTATAGATTCTATAGTACGCGATCGCTGGTTCCCTCGAAGATGAGGAATTATACAAAATGCACAACGATAATCACAACCTTCGGCAACTCGGAGGTAAGCAACGCCCTCTGTTGTAGTGCGATAGCGCGGTGTAGTTTCGTCGGCAATGTAGGTTGGCTCAATACTAACCTGTTTAACCCGCTCGCCAAGTTCAACACGCTCAATTACATTAACAATTTTGTGATAATCGCCGGTACCCACCACCGCTACTGCTTCCGGTAACTCTTCCAAAAGTTGCTCTTGGAAGTGTTGCGCCATACAGCCAGTAATTACGATTTTTTTGTTTGCCTCTGCCAGTTCTACCAATGTTCTGACAGATTCTTGCCGGGCCGCTTCAATAAAACTACAAGTATTAACAATAACGTAATCCGCTAACTCTTCGTTTGTATCTACACCGTAGCCTGCTTCTACGAGCAGTCCTAGCATGTGTTCTGTATCAATTCGGTTTTTCTCGCAGCCCAGATGAGAAATGGCAATTGTTGGCTTGTCACCCATATTTTGAAAATATCTTCATTTTTTTTCTTGCAGTCAAACATTTCAGCGCTTTTTTCGCTTTTTTCGCGATCGTTATCCCTCTAATAACAGCATCTTGGCAGATTCTCACTGTCAGTAAGTGTCCGTAGAATTATGACCCTATCAATAATAAGATAGAGGTCATGTTATGATATCTTTATCAATCTGTTCCCCAGGGTAAATTGAAGTGTCTTTGGGTACATTTGACACTTGTAATGTTTTTTAACAATTTGCTTATTGGTATTTTACATTACCGCAGCGTGCGCGTTGTTAACCTACCCATCGGGAAGCCGCCCAAAGGGCTTGTTGTGAGAAGTCGCTACCCTCAGGGAAATCGACGAAAGCGACTACGCCTATAAAGCAGTAATGCTAACCTGGCGATTGGCAAGTCCTACGACAGTGCGCGGACAAGATGCCTAAACCACGGAAAGCTGCCTTGCGTCTAGTGAGTGGCAAACTCCTCTTGTAGCCAGGTTTTATCTTAACATATCTTATGGGAGGTTTCACGCCAATTTCTATCTCAAGAAAGAAGCAGTAAGCCGACTATCATAAAACACATTTGACTAATTAATGGAAAGTCAAGAGTCAAGGGTCAAAAGGAGCCAGTCACGTGCGGGGTTTCCCCCGTTGAAGAGCCACACCCATAGAGAAGTTCTCTCTATTCAGGCAAGTGGCGTTGAACTGGCGTTCAATAGTCAAAAAATTCTGGACTCTGGACTCCGCGAGGCGGATTAAAGACGTGGACTTATATCAGATATTTAAAACTCGTTCCCCAATTATTGGCGTGGTTCACCTGCTACCACTGCCTACCTCACCCCGTTGGGGAGGTAGTTTAAAAGCGGTGATTGATCGTGCCGAACAAGAAGCCGCAGCCTTGGCAAGTGGAGGGGTTGACGGTCTGATTGTCGAGAATTTTTTCGACGCGCCGTTTACCAAAAACCAAGTCGATCCAGTGGTTGTGAGTGCCATGACCATTGTGGTGCAGCGCATACAGAATTTGGTGACTTTGCCGATAGGCTTAAATGTTTTGCGAAATGATGGCAAAAGCGCAATGGCGATCGCTAGCTCTGTACAGGCGCAATTTATCCGCGTCAACGTCCTTACTGGGGTGATGGCAACCGACCAAGGATTAATTGAGGGAGAAGCCCATCAACTACTCCGCTATCGACGGGAGTTGGGCTGTGATGTTAAAATCCTGGCCGATGTGTTGGTGAAACACGCCCGTCCTTTGAGTTCTCCAAATCTCACAGTCGCCGTGAAAGACACCATTGAAAGGGGTTTAGCAGACGGAGTGATTTTATCTGGTTGGGCTACTGGTAGTCCTCCTAACTTAGAAGATTTGGAACTAGCTTGTGGCGCAGCAAATGGCACGCCAGTGTTCATCGGGAGTGGGGCTAATTGGGAAAATATTGATACATTGATGCAGGCAGCAGATGGTGTGATAGTTTCCAGTTCCCTAAAACGTCACGGACGCATTGAGCAACCAATTGACCCAATTCGCGTCAGTCAATTCGTGGAAGCTGCTCGTCGCAATTGGAACTCTAAAAGTGAAAGCAAATCAGCAGAACAAGTGAAGTTACATTCTTAGGGAGTAGGGAATGGAGAGTAAGGGAGCAAGCGAATAATTTCTTATTACCCATTCCCCATTCCCCATTCCCCATTCCCCATTCCCCATTCCCCAATATTTATGATTCGCCGTCGTTCTACTCCTTGGATTCATAAATGGTCACGTCCATTGATTGCCGCGATCGCTGGATGTGGTGCTTTAATCACAGGTTATCTGACTATAGAAAAGTTAACCGGAGGCAGTGCCGCTTGTGTGGCACAGGCTGGTGTTAAGGGCTGTAATGATGTGCTTTCCAGCCCTTGGGCAACAGTTTTTGGTCAGCCATTAGCCTTGTTTGGGTTTTTGGCATACATCAGTATGGTGATATTTGCTTTAGCTCCCTTGGTATTGAACTCAGGAGAAAATAATAGCCGCAAACAATTGGAAAATTGGACGTGGTGGCTGCTGCTGGCAGGTGCGATCGCTATGTCTGTTTTTAGCGGCTACTTAATGTACGTGCTGGCATCTCAAATCAAAGCTATTTGTCCTTACTGTATTGGTTCAGCTTTATTCTCTCTGAGTCTTTTAGTACTGACCATTATCGGTCGGACTTGGGAAGATATTGGACAAATTTTTTTTACCGTCATTATTGTTGGGATGGTAACGCTGATTGGTACTTTAGGTGTCTATGCGGGTGTAAATAAATCAGAAGTTACGCCTGAAACTCCTGGACAACCCGTTAAAATTATCTTTAATTCCAAAGGAGATCCTAACCCGGCGTTCGGTTGGGAAGTTACAACTACTTCTGGTGAGGCAGAAATAGCCTTAGCACGACATCTGGCAAAGGTAGGCGCGAAGGAATACAGTGCTTATTGGTGTCCTCACTGCCATGAACAAAAGCTGCTTTTTGGTAAAGAAGCCCAGGAAATAATCAATAGTGATGTTAAGGTAGAGTGCGCGCCCGATGGACTCAAGGCTCAAACAGAACTGTGTAAAGCTGCGAAAATTGAAGGCTTCCCTACTTGGATCATCAATAATAAAAGTTATAGCGGAGTCCAAAACTTAGAGGAACTAGCAAAAGTTTCTGGTTACACAGGGCCTCGTAACTTCAAGTATTTCAAGTAATGGCGTTGAAGAAGCCTCAGCCGCAGTTCTCAATTTGGGAGCCTGCACCTACCTACTGGTATGGAGTAGTTCACACACCATAGTCAACTGGATAAATACAGAAAAATCTGTTTCCGGTTGGCTTTTTTGTTTTTGGTGATAGATAATAAGTGTTGTTCAATACCCTATTACCAATTTTCCTGCGGCTTTTATCCTCAAATACCTTGGGTTCAAGGAAATTAATCAAATATATTTACTTAAGTAGACTTATATTTTAGTTTTTTTCTACACTTGGGAGCCACATTGGGATGTAATCATGTCATTAGCGAAATAAACTAGGTGGTCAGGATGCCGCCATTGGTGTCAACTTAAGCTGAAACTTCTTTAAAACCTGATTTCCAGTCTCCGGCTGGAAATGTTGCTCCTGGCGAGCCGCTAGCAAGGGAGGCGGAGCTTTTAGAACGGCATTCCCAGTCGAAGACTGGGAACGAGACAATATCTAAGCGTCATTTTAAATTTTGATTCCGCCTTGCGGTACTAGCTCCCATTTAGTCAGAGCATTGGCCTTAATATATGGTAATACATCAGAAATACTACGATATCTTGAAGAACCTTGCTGAGTTAAAAAAAACTCTTAGAAACTCTATTTAGCTCCCACTTGAGCTATGTTAGTCCGATAGTTAATAGCTATAGGAAATAGAGAATATTTCTCTCTATTAGGTAATGGGAATGAATCAGCAGCTAGGCAAGCGTTTTGTGAAGTTCATCTTTGAACTAAAACAATCGCTTAGTCGAGGACACAGAGAATTAATTACTGCTGCCAGCGTTGCAATCTGCGTCTTGCTTTTGCACTCTATTGGATTATTGCAATCTTTAGAGTTACCAGCTTTGGATCAATTTTTTCGCTTACGTCCAAATGAACCGCCAGAAAATCGTATTACGATTGTAGTGATTGATGAGGCCTCTTTAAACGAAGTAGGTTCGTGGCCGATTCCAGATGCGAAAATTGCCCTGTTGTTGCAAAAATTAAATGTCCACAAACCCCGTGCTATTGGCTTAGATATCTACAGAAATTTGCCAGTAGAGCCTGGTAATCAAGAACTGCGTAATGCTTATCAAGTAATGCCCAACTTGATTGGTATTGAACTACTAGCAAATGACAACAACAAAAACTTTAGTGTTTTGCCTCCACTGGGACTGAATCAGGATCAAGTGGGCTTTAATAACGTGCTGTACGATCTTGATGGCAAAATACGTCGCAGTTTGTTGTATTGGCACGTTAAAGGTCAGGTACATGAAAGCTTTGCCCTGAAGTTGGCTTTATTGTATTTAAAGTCAAAGGGAATTACTCCCGCCAAAGCAAAAAGTAACCCTGAGTATTTGCAATTGGGTAAGGCAGTATTTAATCGTTTTGAGGCTAATGATGGTGCTTATGTGGGAGCTGATGACAGAGGCTACCAAATTTTGGCTAATTTTCCTAAACCTAAATGTCAAAGTTCATCTAGAGAATTTTGTAGTTTTCGTCAGTTATCGATCAGAGATGTACTGGCAGGTAATGTCAAAGAAAACTTAATCAAAGATCGGATTGTACTTATTGGTTCCACTGCACCCAGTCTTCAGGATTTTGTATTCATTCCCTACTCCAGCAGTCTCATGGGTACGGCAAAGCCTGTACCTGGTATTCAACTGCAAGCTTATTTTATTAGTGAGTTAATCTCTGCTGCTCTTGATGGACGACCATTAATCAAAGTCTGGCCTGACTTGGTAGAATACTTGTGGATTTTTATCTGGTCTTATCTGGGAGCCGTAACGACATGGCGGATACAAAACGCAACTAAGAGCTTGCTTTGTATCCTAGTTTCTTGCTTGATATTGATCCTGACTGCATACCTTGTTTTCTTGCACGGTTGGTGGATACCGGTCATTCCCTCACTGTTGAGCTTTGGCTGTTCCGCGATTTGGACGATCAGTCATATTGCCCATATCCAAGAAGAGTGGAAACGTTCTAAGGAATTTTTGCATCACGTCATCAACACGATTCCCGATCCCATTTTTGTAAAAAATGAACAACACCAGTGGATTGTTTTAAATGAGGCGTATTGTCGATTTATCGGTTATCCGAATAAGTTGTTAATCGAAAAGTCAGACTATGACTTTTTCCCTAAACATGAAGCTGACGTATTTCGCCAACAGGACGATCTGGTTTTTCGGACTCAACAACCCCAGGAACATGAAGAAGAATTTACCAATGCTGATGGTCAGACTTATCAAATTGCCACTAAGCGATCGCTCCATAAAGACTCAGCTGGCAATTTCTTTTTAGTTGGGGTAATTCGAGATATTACTCAGCGCAAGCTAATGGAAGAACAGCTGAAGCGTACTGCTGCTGAACTATTCCGCTCTAACAATGAATTAAAACTCAAAGAAGATCACTTACGTTATTTAGCTTATCACGACCCCCTGACAGGTTTATCTAATCGCAAATTTTTTGCTGAACAACTTTACGAGTCATTACATTGGGCGCAACATAATAACTTGTTGCTGGGACTGCTGTTTATCGATCTAGATGGCTTTAAGCAAGTCAATGATAATCTGGGACACGAAACGGGCGATCGCTTACTAATGACTGTCGCTGGAAGACTCAGCAACTCTTTACGTGCTAGTGATACAGTTTCTCGTTTAGGTGGCGATGAATTTACTATAATTTTACGGGCAATTCCTAATGTCCAAATAGCTGCTAAAGTCGCTGAAAAAATTTTAAGCAGTATTACCAAGCCAATTGTTTTGGACGGCTATGCAATCCGAATCTCTGCCAGTATTGGCATTAGTGTTTATCCATACAACAGTCAAGACAGTGAAACTTTGATGAAACAAGCAGATGCAGCAATGTACCGTGCCAAGCGCCTGGGTAAAAATCGCTACGAGTTTGCTTAGTTAGTCAAGGTCAAGCCTCCAGATTTTGTTTCACTTTAGTTAAAATTTTTACCCTCAAATTTATAACTGTTGACTGGAGATACCTCTGAGGCGCTGTTTTGAACAGCATAGCTTATATACTTTGTCGGTAAGATGTATACCTGGCAAGGCTTTTTACTTGAATACTAAAGCTGATAATTCATGTAAGAAAGGAATTATTCATCAGAGTTAATTATAAAAACAGATATTTAATGTAAATATTTACACTTCAAAAAATATACTTGTACTGCCTCGTTTTATTACGTGTTTCAGAGTCCTATAGTTTTTAAATCCTTATAGAATAACAATTATATTGTTTTATCTTCATATATCTTTACTCTAACTAAAGATTAACTATACAATCAAATAAGTATTATTTAATATTTTCCTGAACTCATTATTTATTGAACATAGTGTTTATACTTATAAATATGAAGCTATCATTAATAAATGCTTAATTAGGCAGTATGCTCACAGCGATCCATCAACATATCTAACTTTAGGCTGATGTAGAAACGGCTAATTAAGAATATTACTTAAGTATAAATACTATTTAATACCAGCAGATTAAGGTTAATATCTAAGCTAACACCACAGCCACTTATACATTACCAACAGTAATTTAATAAAGTTAAAATATTTTTTCAAAAAATTCAGTAAATATACTGTGGGAAATAAAAAAGACATTTTAAGATGAAAAATTAGTAAATTTACTGAAAGCTATGAAAACTAACTTCCGAATTACAAAGTTGATGATATTCTGTATAGGTGCTTACATACTAATACCAAAAATTGCCGCTTGTACAGGTACATTCAGTGCTGAAAATGCTAGCGCTTTTGGTGCTACCAGCAGTGATACCTTAATAGCCCGCAAAGCCAATTCTGAAAATATAAAAGACATATATATTCCACCAAATTATGGTGGCCCCGACAGTCATAATGGTAGTGGTACTCGCTGATGGCAATTTTGGATTTTAGATTGTGGTAAAGCAGAAGGATAAGGCAGCTATGGTCTTGGACACAACATCCTTTACTTAGCGGCTCGTTGAAGAATATTGTGCTTTAGGGCTGCTGAAAACTATCAGGCTTTTTAAAGCATTTTATTCAAGACAATAGTGGAGATTTCCACCAACGATGTGTTTGTACAAGTGTGTGGACTTGCCAATTTGGGTCTGCTTGAGGATAATCTAAACGGTAGTGTCCGCCTCGGCTTTCGGTTCTAAAAGCAGCACTTTTGAGAATTAAATCAGCCACATCTAATAAATTGCGGGTTTCTGCCCAAAGTCCCAATTGCCGTTCAACGTCTGGTAGGTCAAAACTAGCTGGTTCTGCTGGACGTAAAGTCAGCAAAAATTGACTTAAAGGCAAAGCAGCGAAATCTTCTTGCCAAGATTCAATAGTAGCGATCGCAGTTTCTAACCTTGATTGTTCTCGACAAATACCAGCATTTTCCCACACTAGACGCGGTAACTTCTCCCTAAGTGCTTCTAGCTGTGCTTGCTGGATTTGCCACTCACTAGCATCAGGACTAAATTTTCTTAATGGTAGCGTTGGTGTTTCTGATGGCAACCCAATATTTTCTAACTCAATTTCGCCCATCTGGGCCCCAAACACAATACATTCCAACAGGGAATTACTAGCAAGGCGATTTGCCCCATGCACTCCAGTACTAGCGGTTTCACCCACTGCGTACAAACCGGGAATATTGGTGCGATTCATCAGATCCGCAACAATTCCACCCATCCAGTAATGGGCGGCTGGCGCTACAGGAATTGGTTCGTGGAAGACATCAACGCCCCAATGTTGACAAACTTTGATGATGTTGGGAAAACGGTGACGAATCTTGTCGGCGGGGATGGGGCGCATATCCAACCATACATGGGCAGTAGCCAAATCAACGGCGGTACGTTGTAAATGGCTGAAAATTGCCCTACTGACTACATCTCTGGGTGCAAGTTCACCGGCAGGGTGGTAGTCAAAAGCAAAACGTCGCCCTTCATTATCAATCAGGTGTGCCCCCTCGCCGCGTACAGCTTCGCTGATCAAGAAGCGATCGGCACCAGGTTTCGTGAGGGCTGTGGGGTGAAATTGAACAAATTCTAAATCGCGGAGGATCGCCCCAGCACGAGATGCGATCGCTACTCCATCACCCGTACTCACCGCCGGGTTAGTTGTTTGGGCAAATACCTGACCGCCGCCGCCAGTTGCCAGTACCACAGCACCAGCTTTTATCCAGGTGATTTTACCTTGATAAAACAGGCTAATTCCCTGACAGTGACTAGTTTCAGGTTCAATCCACAAACTCAAAGCCAAAGCTTGCTGAATAACTTGAATATTCTGGCGGCGTAATACTTGGGCGGTGAGGGTGGTAGTAACTTCCCTCCCTGTGGTATCCGCAGCGTGGAGAACACGGCGGCGAGAATGGGCGGCTTCTAAAGTTAAAGCTAGGGCTTGACCCTGACGGTCAAAAGCTACCCCCAAGTTAACTAGGGATTGAATACAGCTAGGGGCATGTTGGGCAAGGAATTCGACGGCGGCGCGATCGCACAAACCGGCACCCGCCTGGATCGTATCTTCAATATGTAGCTTGGGAGAATCTTCTGGGTCTACCGCTGCCGCAATGCCACCTTGCGCCCAATCACTGGCAGACAAAGCAACAGTTTCTTTGGTAATCAAGCCGACTCGTAAGGATTCTGGCAAACACAACGCTGTGTATAATCCGGCAGCACCAGCGCCGACGACTAAGACATCAAATTGGCTAGGAATATCTATCTGAGACAAGGTAATGGGTATGGGGAAGTTAGGAGTTAGAAGTGAGGAGTTAGAAGTGAGGAGTGAGGAGTTTTGAATTTTTAACTCATAACTCATAACTCATAACTCATATCATGCCCCACTCCCTAGAATCAGGAGTGGGCTGCTATTTGCTACATTAAAAACTGCATGTGCAGTTATCTGTAGATACCGTTGTTAAAGCGATCGTCTCCTTCGTTGAAGGCAGGCTCTAGTTCTGTGACGGTGAATTTATCCAGGTTGGCTTGCAGGGTTTGTTTTTGGCGATCGCTCAATCCTGGAAGATCCAATACTTCCTCTACCGTTTTGTAGGGGGCATTGGTGATGATTTTCTTAGCCAGTGTGGGATAAAGCCCTGGAAACTGTTGAAAAGCCCGGACGTTGGTATTATTCAAATCAATTTTTTTACCAAATTCCGTTCCTAGTTTAGCGTCTGCCCGATTCTGCCGCTCAATTGCCAAAACTGGGACTTGTGGAAAAGCAAAACTATTGAAACTAGCAGCTTGGGCTATCTGAGTTGTTCCCAACAATCCCCAGCAACTAAGTAACAAACTAAACACTGTTAATAAACGCGCCAATCTTTTCACGATTTTCTACCTCTTTCCATCAAACAGAAATAAAAGTTTAAAGATAACAGCAGTCATTAGTCATTAGTCATTAGTCATTAGTCATACCCTACGGGAAGCCGCTAATGCGTCTACGTGAGAACGCCAAGGAGAAAGGACAAACAACAAAGGACAAAAGCTGATACCTTAATCAACACACAGCAGTCATCAGAAACTAATATACAGCGTATTAATATCCACAATATTTGCCGTTACTGGGTTTGAATGTACTTTTGCCAAAAATTATCATTGTGGGAAGAGTACCTGCATCGCTGCAATAGTGTTGTATCCACGATCCTGTCAGCATTTCCAGCTAGGCGAAATCTTTTCAGGGTGGCTGATTCTACCTCCCAAGTAGATACGAAACTGTGCGATGTCTAATACCAAAAATCCACCAAAAAAGACTTGATGGTGAGGGATTGTTATGTAATATTTCTTAACTAATTAATCATCTACAGCATCATTTTTGATGTGCCGTAGATTGGGCTGGGAAAAGTCAACTTAAGCCCTGACGAATGGAATGAGACTGTTGGTCATTGAACCCTCACCCCTAAAACATTGGTTTGGCGTTGCTTTCCCGCCCTGAGATAAATTTCGGGCTAATAGCTAAGGTCCGTTGAAACGGACTGAAATTAGAGTAATCAGGAATGATGGGTTAGATCCTTTATTAATTCGCCAACAGTCTCATAGAATTCGTGGCTACACTGGCATTGTCCGCCTCTGCGGACTAAAGTCAAATTAAGGGTTTGAAACCCAGGATCGGTAGCTTTTGTTTGTATAGACGCGATTTCTAACCACCCGTTTCACTGCTTCCTTCACGCTGCGATCGCTGCTAACAAGAATAGGCTATCTACCAAAATTGTACTCAAAACTGCGCCACCAAAGGCATACCAGTGTCTCTGCTTTCGACCTAATAAAGGTAAAATACCGACTGTTAACAGCACTAGAGCAAGAATGATTGCCCAACTTTGTCCCCAAGGTGTTTGTACTTGTATGAGGGCATTTTGTAAGATTTGTGGTGCTAACTCTGCATCTACTCTCATGATTTGCCGCCAATAGGGCATCAAATCTACTGTATAAAAATATATATCTGTTAAAACTGTACCGAGTAAAGAACCTAAATAAAACCAGTTACCCACCTTGCCCCAATTCTTGAAGAGACACCAGCAAGCAAAGGGTAAACCTATAGATTCTACTGGCAGATGCCATGCAGGTTCCCAACGTAACCAACCCCAGTAAATCGCTCCTGCTAACCAACTCCAGCTAAACCCTAAGAGCAAATCCCCCCAGACGTAAGTTGCAGGACGTGACATTAAGGTAAAACTGAGCCACACCCAAAATGCTGTTAGCGCTAAACTCAGACTTGGTAGCGATCGCACTATTGGCGCTTCTATAAATACTGGTACTGATACCAAAAACACTGCCGCTGCAAACACTAACCAAGTTTGTCTCCCAGAAATAGATAAGGGGAGAGAGGGAGAAAAGGAAAGTGTAGATTCCAATTGCCTGACACTCTTCTGCCCAGTATCAGCTAAATCCAACTCGGTATTAATAGAAGGGGTAGAAGCGGCGTAAGACGACAGTGTATTATTAATCAAAGTTTTTAATATTTGTTACTAAACTTTATCTTATTTAAGATATCACACTTTAAAATCCCCCCCTGGGGCATTGTAATTATACTGAAATTTCTGCGATCGCTGGTGTCAACCAAAGAAAACATTCTTGTATTATGTACAAAACTCCTCTGTAGTTCCTTTTCAGGAGTGATAGGGGCACGGCAATGCCCATTGGTGTCAACTGAAGCTGGAAATAGCTTATCTATTGGCTTTCATACCCGCCCGGAAATAAATTTTCGGGCTAATAGCTTAAGTCTACTGAAGTAGACTGGAGATTTTTGGCGATATTTAGTCATCTTCAGATGACTTTAGCTATGAGACGGGAATTTCAATTCCCGGCGGACAAGCAGCGTTTTCACGTTAAGTTGACACCAATGGGCAATGCCCTGCCCCTACTCGTGATGTAATGTTGTACCGCATCTGAATAGGAACCGTTATAGTGCGCTAAATATTAAAGTTTGATGAATTTCCAAAATTGCGTTGACTTATTGAGGTGGGTGTAAGAACATAGTCAGCGTCTTCGATGATGTTATTGATCGGTAAAATTGAATTTTCTAGAAGATTAGGTGCAATAAAGAGTATAGAAAGCAACATCATCAGCTAAACAATGTTCACAATGATCTCTAGAACGGGAAAAAGGTATTAATTGTATATGGAGTTTATCCAAGCTTTTATTTTGGGTATTGTTCAAGGTATTACAGAGTTTTTGCCAATCAGCAGCACAGCACATCTTCTGATTGTGACAAAGGTATTGGGCTGGAAAGAACTAGGATCTAAAGATTTTGTTGATGCGATTCAATTTGGCAGTGTTGTAGCAATTGTGTTTTATTTTTGGTCGCTGATTTCTAGTATTGTCAAAGGTGGAATTGAAGCACTAAAAGAGAAAGATTGGCAACGAGAAGAATGGAAAATTCTTGTCGGTATTGTAGTAGGAACAATGCCCGCCTTAATTTTCGGCTTTCTTTTAAAAGATATTTTACCTGAGAGTGCATTAATTATTGCCATCATGTCAATCATCATGGCACTGGTACTAGCTTTGGCAGAAAAAATTGGCACTCGTAAGCGAGGTTTCGATTCATTGCAGATTCGCGATGGTATTTTAGTTGGATTAGGACAAACACTTGCTTTGATTCCGGGTGTTTCTCGTTCTGGTTCGACGTTGACAACTGCCTTGTTTTTAGGATTAGAACGCGATACAGCAGCAAAATTCTCATTTCTGTTAGGGTTTCCAACTCTTACTATTGCTACCCTCTATAAAAGCCTGAAAATATTCAAGTTGTTTCAAGCCCATCAGTTGCCAGATAATATTGTCGGGCTATTAATTGTAGGGATTATTTCAACCTTTATTTTTTCCTACCTATCAATCGCATTTTTGATCAAATACTTGCAAACCAAAAATACTTTGATTTTTGTTTGGTATAGATTAGCATTCGGTAGTTGTATCTTGCTAGCGATCGCAACAGGTTGGAAAGGATAATCAATTAGTCATTGGTCATTGGTCAAGACTCGTTTGTATACAGTACAATCTGACCTTTCTTCTTTTTAGGAGAAAGGCTTTAAATCTTAACCCCCTTCCCTTATAGAGAAGGGGTTACTCTTGTTAGGTCTGTATTGAAATCAACACAGAAGCGCTATAATGCCCAATGCCCCATTCCTAATGCCCCATACCCAATGACTATACATCCTGCCCGAATTACTAAAGTTCTTCCAGACTCAATAGCCGCAGAGATTGGCTTTGAAGCCGGGGATGCGATCGTTGCAATCAATGGCACACGTCCCCGTGATTTAATTGATTATCAGTTCTTGTGCGCTGATGAAGTCTTGGAATTAGAAGTTTTAGACGCCGCGGGTAAAACTCATAACCTAGAAATTGAAAAAGATTACGACGAAGACTTGGGGTTAGAATTTGAAACTGCCCTATTTGATGGCTTAATTCAGTGCAATAACCGCTGTCCATTTTGCTTTATTGACCAACAGCCACCAGGTAAACGCACGAGCTTGTATTTAAAAGACGACGATTACCGTTTGAGCTTTTTGTATGGCTCTTATCTTACCCTGACCAACTTACCAGAAAGAGAATGGCAGCGGATTGAACAAATGCGCTTGTCTCCGTTGTATGTTTCTATTCATGCTACTGAGCCGGAAGTGAGAATTAGACTGCTGAAAAATCCCCGTGCGGGACAAATCTTGCCACAACTCAAGTGGTTTCAAGAAAGACGACTACAAATTCATGCTCAAGTAGTTGTTTGTCCTGGTATAAATGATGGCAAACACCTGGAACAAACTCTCAAAGATTTAGCGTCCTTTCATACTGGTGAAGTGCCTGCGGTGGCATCGGTGGCAGTTGTGCCAGTTGGGTTGACAAGGTTTCGACCTCCAGAAGATGAACTCACACCCGTAACTAGAGAAAAAGCTCAAGAAGTGATTTCTCAAGTGCAAATGCTCTCACGGCAATTTCGGCAAAAATTCGGTTCCAGCGTTGTTTGGTTAGCCGATGAGTGGTTTTTGATTGCAGGTGAGGAATTACCCAGCGAATCTGAATATGAAGAATATCCTCAAATTGATAATGGAGTTGGTTCAATTCAATTATTTATCAAGCAATTTGCCACCGTTGCAGCAGAATTATTGCCGCCAAAAGTTTATCCTCAGAGAAAATTCACTTGGGTAGTGGGCAACGCTGTAGAAAAAGCATTTCAACCAATTTTGAAACGCTTAAATTTTGTTGAAGGTTTAGAAGTCAATATGCGTGCTTTATGTAGTGATTATTGGGGACAAACTATCAGCGTAACTGGGTTACTCACTGGTCATGATTTGCTTTTAAACTTAGAAGGTCAAGATTTAGGTGATGGTATTCTGCTACCGAATGTCATGTTAAAAAATGGGGAATTAGTATTTTTAGATGATATGAGTATTCAGGAATTAGCTAGTAGACTAAATACAAACATTTTTCCAGTAGCAGGAGTTGAAGATTTAATTAAAACATGTATTTTCAATTCCGCTCAGATTTAGTTATCAAAGATCCGTTGTTCTTCGGAGGTAATTTATTGTTATGCTGGATGATAAATAAGAAGTAATGCCTAAGAAATAATCCACTGAGGAGTCAGTAGTGAAGAATCAGGAAAAGTATCACGAAAAGGCAAATTTAAAAATAAAAAAAGCCGGATTCTTCATTTTAAGTTTTAAGTTTTTAATTTTAAATAGTTTTAATATTTTGCCAGTAATGGCAGCGACCGAAGAACCTGTATTGAGCGTAGTCTATGGTCAAGAAAATGCAAATCAATGGAAAGGAA
Organism: Nostoc sp. C052; assembly: GCF_013393905.1. Taxonomy (GTDB): domain Bacteria; phylum Cyanobacteriota; class Cyanobacteriia; order Cyanobacteriales; family Nostocaceae; genus Nostoc. Next base: position 4,636,453 of record NZ_CP040272.1, on the reverse strand, counting down.
TAAGCGATCGCTTACAGGCAATCGGGGTGAAATATTGTGTAATTCCCTTAAATGATGTCAAGAGTGGGGCAGATTGGGGCGATCGCCGGGTATTATTTTTGCCAAATGTTGAGACATTGACACCAACCCAAGCGATCGCCCTAGAAGAATGGATGAGTAAGGGAGGGCGTTTAATTGCCAGTGGCCCTATAGGTAGCCTGTCATCGCCAGGAGTACGGCAGTTATTGCGATCGCTCTTGGGAGGTTATTGGGGATTCAGTCTCAGTGATACAGAGCAAATTCAAGCCGCAAAAACCAATATTCCAGAATGGGCAAATCAAACTGGACTCTTTGGCAAAGTTCGCGGCGGCGTTGTAATTCCTAACGATATGGGTACTGAATCTGCTGCTGTTTGGAATTCCAAAGATCATCCTGCCGCAGTCGTGACAACTGAGCGTTCCACCTTTTTGGGCTGGCGTTGGGGAACAGATGCAGCCTCAGCCACCGAGTTAGATAATGCCTGGTTAAAAGCTGCTCTCAATCACTATTTGACAGCACCAGCGCCATCAAATCGCATGAAAAAAATAGCCGGAGGTTCCCAAAACTGCTCTACGACAGTGGCGGCTGTACCCTCCGAGCAGGAGAGCAGGGGGGCAGAGGGGCAGAGGGGCAGTTTATCTCCCTCATCTCCTCCATCTCTTCCGAAAACTTCCACCGCTCCTATACCTAGACCGATGACTATAGTCAAACCTCCAAGTTCTCAAGAGGCTATCGATCAGTTGGAACAAGCAGTGCGTCTAGATGTTGCACCCAACTCCAATGAGCCGATTGACAACAACCAAGCGATCGCCCTCCAGCAAGAGCTAGAAAATCTGATTGGTCGCGTGGAAAGCGCTCATTTAGCCGTGTTGGCCGATGCGGCTAATGTTGGTGAAGTGATATCTGAGGAAAAGCAGACTTCTAGACATCTACGCAATTACGCCCCCCAGTCTGTCAAAGAGCAGCCGCCGCAATTGGCCTCAACTAAATTGGGGCGGCTAGTTATAAGTAAAGACCAAGCCTTAGCACAGGTAAGGGTAATTGCCAAAAATTTACCCCTATTGATTGCCCAAAAAAACTACGCTTTGGCTCGTCAGCAATGGCTAGTTGCTAAAACGACTTTGTGGCAGCAGTTTCCTGTCGATCGGAGATTGGCTCAACCAGAAATTCGGGCAGTTTGGTTAGATCGAGGGACAATTGTTCGTGCTGGTAACAAAGCGGGACTAGCCCAGGTTTTTGATCGCCTCGCCCAAGCCGGGATTAATACCGTCTTCTTTGAAACCGTTAACGCTGGCTATACAATTTATCCGAGCCAAGTGGCAAAAGAGCAAAATCCATTAATTCATGGGTGGAATCCACTAGAAGAAGCAGTGAAATTAGCCCATGAGCGAGACATGGAATTACACGCTTGGGTTTGGACTTTTGCTGCTGGCAACCAACGTCATAATGAAATTCTCAACCTCAATCCTAATTATCCAGGGCCAGCACTGGCGGCTCATCCAGATTGGGCAAACTACGATAACCTTGGCAACATGATTCCCGTTGGGCAAACTAAGCCATTCTTCGATCCAGCCAACCCCGAAGTGCGGCAGTACTTGCTCAAACTGTTTGAGGAAATTGTCACTAAATATAACGTTGATGGTCTACAGCTAGACTACATTCGCTATCCTTTTCAAGACCCATCAGCAGGTCGAACCTACGGCTATGGCAAAGCTGCAAGAGCGCAATTTCAGCAACTTACTGGTGTAGATCCAGTGAATATTTCTCCTAGCCAAGCAGACTTGTGGCAAAAGTGGACGAAATTTCGCACCGAGCAAGTTGATAGCTTTGTCGCCCAAGTATCAGAAAAGTTACGACAAAAGCAACCGAATTTAATTTTGTCGGTTGCTGTATTTCCTTTGCCAGAACAAGAACGGATTCAGAAAATTCAACAAAACTGGGAAACTTGGGCAAGGCGGGGGGATGTAGATTTAATCGTTCCTATGACTTATGCTCTGGATACTTCCCGCTTTCAACGATTGGCCCAACCCTGGATTGCCTCAAAACAACTAGGAGCTACCTTGTTAGTACCGGGAATTCGCCTGCTTTCTTTGCCAACAATCGGGGCATTCGATCAACTTCAGTTGGTAAGAGACTTGCCAGTTAGTGGTTATGCACTCTTTGCCGCAGATAATTTTAACAACGATCTCCAAAAACTTTTTAATAGCACTCAAGGTAGGATTCAATCTACAACAACTGAACCGATTCCTCACCGCCAGCCTTTTCAAACTGCCGCCATCCGTTACACCGCGCTGCAACGTGAATGGAAATTTGTTTTTCAAAATGACCCACTACAAAGGCCTGCTCAGACAATATCAGATTTTAACAACCAGGCAGAAGTTTTACGCACTGCTTTAAATCAGCTCGCTGCTTCCCCTTCTGCTAGTAAGCTGTTAGTGGCAAAAGCCTCTCTAAGTCGCTTCCAGTCTCAATTTCGGGTATTGATGAGCCAAGAAATTAAGTCGAATTCCTATCAAGTCAAAGCTTGGGAAAATCGGCTTGTAACTATAGAAAGGCTATTGCGTTATGGTGAACGGCGGGTGCAGTTGCATCCTTAGTCAAGAAGTAGGGGAACAAGGGAAAAAGCAGGGGGCAGGGAGAAGGGAGCAGGGAGAAGAATTTTCCCCTCAGCCCCCTGCACCCTGCCCCTCTGCCTCTTTTCAATGTCTAATTTTCAACTAGCTGGATATAAGCTAGTTTGTAATTCTTAACACACTTTCTGTAGTGTTTATCTCCTAAATATTACTACCTGTTTAGCGTCAAAATATTGGAAAATACTTAGATAAGCATCTTTAGATAACTATTGTTTGATAATAGCTATTGTAAAAATCTATGCAAGCCTTACCTCAGCTTCTCAGGCTACAAAGCTTAGAGTCAAGAATTGACTGTTTGCCGCTGATGGTTGTGCCAGAAAAATCACTATCACTATTATATGCGATGTCTACAAAGTGTTACGCCTACGTACTGATGCTAACACGGGGCGAGAGTCTCTTGTTTTCTTCATCTTCGCAGGTAGTAGAATGCTTCATCAAGCATGATATGGTAATGCTTGTAGCTTCTGGAACTAGCTTGAAAACAGCCAGTATTTTTGAAGTTATACATAACTTGGTTATGACATTGAACATGTCAGAATTTTCGGAGACAGTCTCAGTGTTATTACTGCTATACCAGCAGCAGTTGGATCTACTAGCAATTGTAGATAACCAAGGTTGCATTATCAGTAATATTACCCCCGAAAATATCTGTGAAGCACTGGCACAAAAAATAGAGAAAACTAGAGGTGAGACTAGTATTAGTTCCTTTGAGGTAGAACATCAGATTTTCGTTGAGAGACAATTACTCAAGTACCAGTGGTTACAAGCACGCGTTATAGTACGTAAAGATACGATAGGCAAACCTACTCGCCTCATTGGAGTTTCTGTGAAGGATTTGGATTTATACCGTAAGTATGATAATAGGGTCATACAGACGAATACGCCCGCATATCAGATAATCGTGACTGAAATATTGAATGATGTGTTGATTATCGGTAAGTCAGAAGCGGGAAAATTAGAGTATAGACTAACATCTTTATACTGTTTCTTTGTGAAGCTGCATATAATTCACCTCTCGGCTATCGCCGTCCCCCGATGCCTTGGAGGGACTACAGGGGGGTATTATTATGTGGATCTTCATACAGAATTGGTATTAGATAATAACATTGTCAATTTTAGTCTTCTTTATCTGCATGGGCAAGCAGTATTGAAAATTCAAGATTGGATAATTGGCATTCCAGAAGAAGATATGCCATATCTATTTGAATCCTTTAATCACGCTAGGAATATCGCTAATATATTAGACACTGGAATAGGAATAAAATCGCCGTAAAAAAATTGTTTAAATATCTATCAAGGTAAAATTTTTGTCGCAAACATGCTGGAAATATTGACAAAAATTACCGTCATTTCTTCATTAAATAATAAAATGTAACCCGAGGTAAGTATGCCCAAAATTTTAATAATAGAAGACGAGGAAGCAGTCCGTGAGAATATCTTAGATTTACTAGAAGCTGAGGATTTTGAAACTATTGCTGCGGCTAATGGCAGAATCGGGGTACATTTAGCTATCTGTGAAGTTCCAGATTTAATTCTCTGTGATATGATGATGCCAGAAATTGATGGTTATGGCGTACTAACAGCATTACGCCAAGAACCATCAACAGCAACAATCCCATTCATTTTTCTAACTGCTAAATCTGCTAAATCTGACTTCCGTCAAGGTATGGATATGGGTGCTGATGACTATATAACTAAGCCGTTCACTCGGTCTGAGTTATTAAGTGCCATCATTAATAGGTTAGAAAAGCACGCTACTTTAAAAAAGTATTTGTCTCCTCAGACTGTAATTAACAACTTGTCTCCAAAAATGCAGTTGTTAGAAATTAGCTTACATCGTGCTATCAAACAACATAACTTTCAAGAATTTGAAATTTATTATCAACCAATAGTCGATATTGCTTCTGGTAAAATAGTCGCTGCTGAAAGTTTATTGCGCTGGCAAAGTCCAGAATTAGGGATGATTTACCCAACAGAATTTGTCCCATTAGCAGAGTCTACAGGTTTAATTGTTCCTATTGGTAAATGGGTATTAAAAAGTGTATGTAAACAAATAAAAAGCTGGCGTGATGCTGGAATTAATTCATTGCTGGTTGCTGTCAATCTCTCAGTAATTGAATTTAATCAACCAGATTTTATTCATAAAATAGTCAATTTTATATCTGCCAATGATTTGGAACCACATTACTTAGAGTTAGAACTGACTGAAAGTATGATCATGCAAGATGTAAATAGTGCGATCGCAACTATGAGCAAACTGCAATCCTTGGGTGTAAAAATTGCGATCGATGACTTTGGTACGGGCTATTCTTCTTTAATTTATCTGAAAAACTTACCCATTAACACATTGAAAATAGACCGTTATTTTATCCATAATGTTGCTAACGATTCCCAGAAGTCAGCCATTACCAAAGCATTAATTCAAATGGCTCATAATCTCAACCTAGATGTAGTTGCCGAAGGTGTAGAGACGGAATCAGAACTGGCTTTTCTGCGCCAACACAACTGTAATTCTATGCAAGGTTTTCTATTCAGTCGTCCTTTACCAGCAGCAGAATTTGAAAACTTTTTGTTAACTAACAAATGCTTATATGTTTAAATATTGGGGACTGGGGATTGGGATTGATTATTTCTCATCCTCTCTTGCTCCCTGCTCCCCCTGCTCCTTTATCGTAAATTAAAGGGTTTAAATCCCCGTCTGAAATGTCTTTAATTTTGGATTTTGTTAGCGACTCTGCGTACTTTTCGTACTCTTATAGAGAAGCAAGCTACGCGCAGCGTCTCGTAGAGAGCGTCATTTTGAATTTTGAATTGTTAACCCTGCACCCGTGCTTATTCCCCAGTTCCCAATAATCCTCAGTCCCTAATCCCCAATCCCTAGTAATCAAAATCAAACTTTAGACTGGCGACAGTTATTAAGCCTCAAGTCTAGAGTGGGAAAGTTGTGCATAGTGTCTACCACCATGAAAGTCCCTGCGCGTTTCTTGCTGCCAGTTTTTTTACTGACTTTGGCAGCAGCCTGTAACCAGACTCGCGCTTTCTCAGATAATCCTACGCCACAAACATCTGTACCTTCTACCCAACTGACACAAAATCCTACACAGCCAAAAAATATTGTCCGTACTGAAGCACTTTCACCTACACCTATCCGAATCAATCTGAAGAATTTACAGGCACCTTTCGCAACAGAAAGTGCTTCCAAGCGGCCTGAGGTTGTGTCCATTCCGCAAAATCCGGTGCTGCGTGTACCACCAGGTTTTACAGTCAACATCTTTGCCGAAGGTTTAGATGCCCCACGCTGGCTAGCTTTAACCCCCAGTGGTGATGTCTTAGTGACTGAAACCGGGCAAAATCGGATTCGTTTGTTGCGTGACAGCAACGGCGATGGCATAGCCGACGTTCGAGAAACCTTTGCTAATAGAGACAACGGACTCAATAGACCCTTTGGGATGGCTTTTGCAGGTAATTCATTTTTTCTGGGAAATACGGATGCTGTGGTGCGTTTTCCCTATACTCAAGGTCAAAATCAGATTACAGGTAAGGGAGAAAAAATTGCCGATTTGCCTGCTCAAGGTTATAACAATCATTGGACGCGCAATGTCGTTGTCTCACCCGATGGCAATAAATTATATGTTTCAGTTGGTTCAGGAAGCAATGTAGATGAAGAACCCCTACCACGGGCCTCGATACAGGTAATGAATTTGGATGGTTCCCAGCAGCAAACTTTCGCTTCCGGCTTGCGTAATCCTGTTGGTTTAGACTTTCATCCTGTAACGAAGGAACTTTATACTACTGTCAATGAACGGGATGGAATCGGTGATGATTTGGTACCAGACTATCTGACACGCGTTAAACAGGGGGCATTTTACGGCTGGCCCTATGCTTATTTGACACCAAATAACCTCGATCCGCGCCAAAAGACGGATGATAAAAGCAAACGCCCCGATTTAGCAGCCCGTACCCAAACACCAGATGTGCTGTTCCAGGCGCATTCAGCAGCATTGGGTTTGCAGTTTTATGATGGTAAAACGTTTCCAAAAAAATACCAGAATGGTGCTTTTGCGGCTTTTCGTGGTTCTTGGAACCGCGATCGCGGCACTGGTTATAAAATTGTATTTGTTCCCTTCGATGCTAAAGGGCGATCGCTTGGCTACTACGAAGACTTTCTCACAGGATTTTTACTAAATCCTTCTGTACCATCCACTTGGGGACGGCCTGTAGGTTTACTTGTATTGCCAGATGGCAGTTTACTACTGACAGAAGAAGCCAATAATCGGATCTATCGGATTCAGTATACGGGACATTAAGCAATTCACGCATTCAAACATTTAGAAATTTACGGATAGGATCTGTTGCCGAAAGTAAAGTTAGAGCAGTTGTCATCACATAAAGATGTTGTGATCGAAAACAAAAAGGATACAGAGCAACTAAATTTATTTATGGGGCTCATTAATTTTGAATTTTGAATTCGGAGCGTACCCTACGGGGAAGCAAGCTACGCGCAGCGTCTCGTAGAGAAGCGACGTGACTGAATCTCCCTACCCAGGTTTATCTCGTTTACGGTAAATTACTGATAAATACTAATACTTATCTGGTTGAGAAATTAATTATGACTCCCAATGAAAATAATACTCAGTCAAATATCAACGAATTGTCTCCACATTCAGGTACACGATACTGGGGTGAAGTAGAGGTAATCGAGGAGGGAGAAACCTATAGAATTAGTCGTGTTGAAATCAAACCCAGGCACGGAATTAAACCACAAATTCATTATCACCGCAATGAACATTGGGTTGTAGTTTCCGGTGTAGCAAAGGTGACTTGTGGCGATGCAGAAATATTACTGAATCGAAACGAATCAACTTATGTCCCCGCAGCAACCCTACACAAGGTAGAAAATCCTGGACATATCCCGCTAATTATTCTGGAAATTCAAAATGGTGAATATTTGGGTGAGGATGATACTGAGCGTCCTTATGACTTAAATTTAGTCAAACCTGTAGCTGAAGGTTAGTGAGGGCTAGGGAGTAAGAATTTTAGATTTTAGATTTTGGATTAAATTTCAATCTAAAATCTAAAATCCAAAATTGAATTGCCCAATGCCCAATATTTAATCAAAACCACCCTTCTTGTTCTAGGGTTTCAATCAGCTGCAAGCCACGGGGATCGCCCACTCCTAGCAATGAGGCTTTAGCGTCTTCTCGGACTCCCAAATCTTGGTCTTCGGCAAAGGCTTGAATTAGGGCGTCGATCGCTGTGGCATAAACTACATTAGAAGGTAGTTCGCGGCACAGTTGACCAATTGCCCAAGCACTGTTACTTCGCACAGCTGCCACCGGGTCTTGGACTAAGGCTTCAATTAAAGGTGGTGTTGCCCCAATCACTGCTTCATAACCCACTTCTGCCATCTGTGCTAAGGCGCTAGCAGCCCACAAACGCACTGCGGAAATGTCAGTTCTTAAGGCGTCTGCTAGGGGTGCTAAAGAACGGCGATCGCGACAGTTTCCTAAAGCCCAAACAACACCTTTACGCACATAGCCATTCCAATCACTGTTGAGTTGAGCAATTAACGGACTCACTGCCTCTGAACTGGGATTGCGTCCGATGCCATAAGCTGCACTCACCCTTACTAAGGGACAGATATCAGTTAATAGACGAATCAGATGGGGCGTAGCACGCGCATCTTCAATATCACAAAAAGCACGTGCCGCTAACATTCGTTGCTGGGGCTGGGGATTTTCCAGCAGGGCTAGCATCACTTCTGGATCGGGCTTTGCCACAACTGATTCGGCAGTTAGCGGCTCTATTTTATCTAAGGGGCTTTCTAGCTCCTCCTCAATATCGAGTAGGCTTAGATCGTCTTCGTCATACATAATTTAATTTCAATCCCGAAAAGGGATTAACACATAATCCCCCGCACCAATAAGTTAAAGCTTTATATATATTAGTGGGTTCTTATACATTTTTCTTTTCTCTTCGTTGAGTTTTATCCAAACGAGAACCTCTATAACTCAGACGCTAAGGTATGTTATCGCTATCCTTGAGTTTATTTTCTGCACTCAGGAATTTTACCATCCAGATGGATTGGGTTTGATAACCTAACTGATTGTAAAGATTCAATGCGGGTTTGTTTGATTGAAACACTTGCAGTCCAATCTGGCGATCGCCTCTTTGAATAGCCCAATTTTCCACATATCGCATCAAGGCTGTACCAATACCCCGTCGCCGATGTTCTGGTACAACGTAGAGGATAAAGATGTGAGCATGACGATTCCCATGTACTTGATCTATGGCATTGCCCACCCAGAGGCAGGCGATAGGGGGATGGGCATTGAAAAGAGGCAGAGGGGCAGGGTGCGGGGGGCGGAGGGGAAAATTATTCTCCCTGCTCCCTGCTCCCTGCTCCCTGCTCCCCTCCTCTTCTACCCACCACAAGGGCGTATCGCTAGAAAAATATTGCTTAACTGTTTGCTCTAGGTGGGAAAAATCCTCATTGGGAAATAGATCCTGGTAAGTTCGCTGCATGAATTTAAGCAGCAGCGATCGCTCCAAAAGGGAGCCACGGCGAATCATATATCCAGGTAGTAGTTGCTCAGACACTTAAATACGTTTATTGACTTAGCTGGCTAAGTTAGGTGTTGCTGGTGGTAAATCAGTGGGAGTAGGTTGAGAAGTTATCTCTATGTTTTCAATTGGTGCGGGTGCTGCCATATCGGAGGGTAAAAAGATGCGGGCGCTGACTGCCACTAAGGCAAAGACAAATACTAATACTACAAGCAGTGGGGCGATGTATTGACGAAAAATAGCCATATTTTAATTGCAAAGGAAGCTACGAACTTTTATGAGAAGTTAGCTGAAGATTTGTGAAGTATTCTTGATTTATTTTAGCAATGTTATGGGCATGGGGATTGGGAAATTCAATTTTGGATTTTGGATTGAATTTCAATCTAAAATCCAAAATCTAAAATCTAAAATTCTTGCTCCCCTGCTCCTCTACTCTCGCTGGCGATCGCGTTCTAAGTCGTCAAGCACTCTTTCGCAATACCAATTTTCCGGCATTCCAGGATAAGTTTCCTTTGCCTGTTCAATTAACCGTTCGGCAGCGGCGGCGTCACCAGATAATTTAGTGATTAGCCTGTTTTTGAGATAGCTATCAGATAAACCCTCCTCTACCTGGTTTGGTATGCCTTCATTTATAGTTGATGGCCGGGACTGCTCTCTTCGCAATTGCCAAAATAAAACGTAATAAAGTGTACCAAAAATTAAAATTAGGCTGAGTGTTCCGAAAAAAGTTAGGAGGTTAAATGCTAGATATCCTAGAACTAACTGCGAGAGAACATACCCAAGTAATAAACCAGTGAGTAAGAGAATAAATGTGCCGACAGCAATAACTACTTGATTCCCCATATATCCTCTTCTTCGTCGTCAAGTCCTGGTCTGGATAATACTACCACTGGCTTTGGATTCCAAGGGGCAAAGAATGGCAATAATAGTAATCCCGGTAAAGCTGCTATTGCTGTCAGTAGAAAGAATGTAGACCAACCGGTGGTTTGTGCCCATGTACCTGCTGGAGCGGTGAGAATATCTCTACTAAAAGCCTGCAAACTCGAAAGTAAGGCATACTGTGTAGCGGAAAAGCTTTGGTTACAAAGACTCATCAAAAATGCTACAAAAGCAGCGGTTTCTAAACCAGCACAGAATTGTTCTATATTAACGGCAGCTAACATTAGATAGAAGTTTTTACCTACTACTGCTAACGCAAAGAAAGCCAAGTTGCCGACAGCCTGCATGATGGCGAATATCCAAAGCGCCCGATTAACACCAATTTTGGTCATGACTGCTCCTGCTGCCAAGGTGCCAATAATAGTGGCGAAAATTCCTAGCGCACCAGGAAATGCGATGTCGGTTTGAGTGAAATGTAAACCTTTATCTAACAAAAATGGGGTGGATACATTCTTGAGTAAAGAATCCCCCAACTTGTATATCACAATGAATACCAAAATTAAAAGTCCTTGTAACCATCCCTGACGCTGGAAAAATTCAATAAAGGGTAATTTGACGGCGGCGGATAAAGTCTGAGGCGGGCGATCGCGTAGGACTGGTTCTGGTGCAAAAATAGAACTTACCAGTCCTACGAGCATCAACAGCGACATTAATAAGTAAACAGCTTGCCAAGGCATTCTGTCTGCCAAAAATAGGGTTACATAACCGGTTACTAAAATGGCTACGCGATAACCCAATAAGTAAATAGACGCTCCAGCACCTCTCTCTTCTGCTTCCACGACATCAGTGCGGTAAGCATCAACTAAAATGTCTTGGCTGGCGCTAAAAAAGGCAACAGCCACAGCAGCAATTATTAAAGGTTGTAGCCCTTGGGATGGGTGTTGTAGAGCCATGACAGCTATACTTAACAGTAATGCTACTTGTGTAATTACCAGCCAACCTCGACGCCGCCCCAAAAAAGGCGGTACAAATCTATCTAGTAAAGGCGACCAGAGAAATTTCAAAGAATAGGGCAGCTTTACTAAACTAAAAGCGGCGATCGCTGCCAAGCTGATTCCTTCTTTGGTCAACCAGGCTTGTAATGTCTGACTGGTTAAATACAACGGTAACCCTGATGAGAAGCCAAGAAATAACAAAGCTCCCATCTTCGGGCTGCCAAAAATTCGTAGCAGCGATTTATTTACTTGCACAATCTTGAAGATTCCTTGTTATTTAATTGAATTGCAGTTATCTTGCCATAACTGCTGTCTAATTTCGTATAAGCATACAAACCTACTAAAATTTCCTTTATTTTTTATAGCTGTAGTCAGATATGTTAGGACAGTGTTGATTGACAAAAGGCTTGAAGCAACTGGGTTTATACTCAGCACTCAGCACTAATTGAATAAACCTGATGCCCCCTGATTTCTACTCTGTGGGCAGTGAGGCATTTTTCCCAACCTTCACGCGTACCGATGTCGCTTTTGCTATTGAGCAATCCTAATTCCTGTTCTTGTTGGGTGAGTTTAGCAAATTCTTCGTAGCGTGGGTAGTTGCTAGTAACAAATGTTTCCTTACGGTGCAAAATCGGCGGATTTGCCCTACTTTTGTAGTCTCGGTGAGTTATGAAGAGGGTTTTTAAATCAATACCGATGCTGGCTTTTAAGGCTGGGTGGGGATCAGTGTCGAATTCAGGGTAAGACAGATAGGATATTTGCGGCTTATCAGTGTGAAATTTGATCAATGTGGCTTCATCGACACGCCCAATGGTGCGGCTAGCACAACCTTCACAAATTCGCAGTACAGGGTCAAGTGCTGCTAATGCCGAAACATGGACGTAAATAGCACCGCGTGTATGTTTACCAATTTTACTTTTTTCACAAGCAGTTTTAATCACCCCAGGTTTACCTAAGCTGAAAAGCTTTTGGTCAGCTACAAGGCACGCTTCCTCGTAGCTACTAAAAAAAGCTTTGATATCGTGGCGCATTTCTGGCGCTAGCTTTTGCCATGCAGGGCGTCGATCAAAGTGAGTCAGGGCAAGATAAACTTGGATATCTAAAGAACGACGGTAAGCGATCGCATCCCATTCAGCTTCATCAGTAGCTTGCAAAACTACACCAAAGGCGCGGCGGAAGTTACCAAATTCGCTCAGTAATTCCTGTTCATTTTCCAATTCGCCTTTCACAGGTAGTCTACCGCGCTTGGTAAAAAAAGCCATGAGTGGTTGCAGCTGTTCTTGATAGTCTTCAAACCGCTTAACGGGGATACGGATTCGCGGTGTAGAAGTCGCAGAAAAGAAGCGGATAGCTTTGTAACTTTCTTTTTCCGCCTCATCTCGAAAAACAAAGTATACGCCTAGTGCGATCGGTACTGCATCGACATTTAGGACTTCATCAATATAAGTTTTGAGTTCTTCTTGTTCGTAATATTTCTGAAAAGTATTGCGGCGCGTCACAATGCCATCATTGTAAGCAAGTTGGGTTTTGCTGGGAGCATTAATCAGGATTTGAGCCGCGACAATTAAAACTTTCCCGGTGAGTTCCCAGGCTTGGATTAGGCTTTGACGGCGTTCTTCTGCATCTTCAATAACATTGAGGACATAGCCCAAGTTGACCACATCGGCGGGGGTGCGTGGTACATCAGGATAGTAGTAAGGGTCCCAACCTGCGCTAGTGTAACCTAAGTTTTTTACTCGTTGGACATCACCACCGTAGCCGCAACCGTAGTCAAAAAAAGTGGTGTCTTGATGTAGGATTGCCCATTCTATAGCCAATCGTACAGGGCGAGATATATCAGTGCGAGCGATCGCAGCTCTATGACGCTCAATTTCTAGCGCTTCAGGCATAATCTTAGTTGTCAGTTAACAGTGAACAGTTAACAGTCAACTAATATCCTTTCAATTTTTAACCGCCAGTTCAATTAAATCTTCAATTTTCTTGATATTTGGATCGCCTGCTAAGTAGCCAATACCGCGATGTAAATGTAAGCGGAATTGAGTAGCAAGGGTTTCTTTATCGGTGGGATAACCGTCATTGTGACAGCGTTGCTTGAGGGCGAGAAGGAGTATATCAGACATTTCGCCACCAAAGACGCGCCAACTCATTTCGACGTTGCTATCCTGGGGAATTGGGACGGGCGAGGGTGTCGTTGATTCTGCGAGGGAACGGCAAAACGCCCAACGGCATAGGATATTCCATTGGTCGATTTTGGTGCTGCGCTTAAGTTTGGTAAGTTGGTCTTTGGCTGTTTGAGAGAGTTTTATTCTTTCGATTGGGGATTCCATAATCTTCCTAAAAATTGAAGTAGTTTTCGGTCATAAACCCAAACAGTAGCGAACCGCAGTTTCAACTTCAAGCATCTTGGAGTCAGATAATATATCTACTACCAAAAATATCCTGGTTGTATGGTTGTTTGGCGGGTAGTGGAGTCATATTTAAGCAGATATTCACGAGCGATCGCTTCGTTTTCTCGCAGTGTTTCTACTTCTTTTTTGCCAATCTCAGTATCCGTAGATAACAAAATTACTTGGTGACTGGCGGATGGAAAGTAGCGTTCTACTAAGTTGTTGCGGTGAGAAGAGTCTAGTCTACCTAGTGGCGTATCGATTGCTACTGGTAGGCGGTGTCCAGAGACTTTGGCTAAACCCCAGAGGAATGCGATCGCCAGTAATTGTTTTTCGCCAGCCGAGAGGCGATGTTTAGGGACAGGTTTACCATTTAAATCATAAAGTAAAAGGCTGAAAGTCTTGGTATCAATAGTAATGCGATGCACCAAGTCTGATTTGTGGAGGAGATAAAGGAAGCAATTTTTAACTTCTTCCTCTAATTTATTCAGTTTTCGCAGGGTTAATTTTTCACGAAAAATCTTGAGTGTGTTTTGAACTTTCGCTGCTGAAGTAATAATATGTTCGCTATTTTTATGTTTAATATTTTCTACAGTATAATCACTTAATTCTCTCTTCGACTTGGCAATAATAGTTTCTAATTCAGCTAAACGACGGCGGATTGTTTCGTAATTTGCTTTAGCTTCAACGACTTGATTTTGTGCCGTTTCTAGTGCTTGACGCAGCTTTGTATAATCTTCTGGTGCTGCTGCTGTTTGCACTTGTCTTTCTAGAGTATGAATTTCTTCTTCTTTATTTCTGAGAATAGCTAATTTCTCTTTTGCAGAAAGTTTAGAATTTTGTAAGTGATATATAAGATTATCTAGTTGACTTAAAGTTTCATCATCAGCTAATAACCAACGTGCTTCCGTCTGGAGAGTCTTTGCATATAAACTATCTACATCTTGGATTAAAAATGATTGGATTTTTTCAACTTGTATCGGAGAAATTTCTACTTGATTTAGCCAAGTGAGTAAACGCTGATCTCGCTCAATTAACAAATCTTTAGAAATTTGTACCTGTTGATGGCGAAATTCTTTTTCCCCCTGTGTTTGCGCCTGATTAAGCAAATTAGGAATTAATGCCAGAGGTAAAACATCAGCCGCTAATTCACACATCGACTGACGTACTTGTTCAATTTCCGCAGTTTTTGTATCCTGTTGTAATTCTAGTTGATTGCGTTCTGCTGCAATCTTCCCACCTTCAGAAATAAATTTATCAAAGGCTTCTTGCTGCTTTTGTTCTAACTCTTCTACCTCATTTTTGAGAATTTCTACTTTCTCTTCTGTTGTTTGATAATCTTCTTGCTGTTGGGTTAACCTAGTTTCAATTTCCTCTATATTTGCTAAATCCTTACTATTACCAACTTCTTTAAGTTTCCGGTTAACTAAAATATCTAAATCAACTGCTAAACGGTCTGCTAACTCTAGCCCTAAAAGTCCACGAATTGCATCTACTACAACTGGTGGTGGTGTTTCTTGTTCTGCAAGTTCTTTAACTTGTTCACCATCAAAGAGAAATAAGTTAGAAATCCCTAATGGCAGGAGATTTTCAATATATTCATCCCAAATATTAACTAAAGCATCCGGCCATGTATCACTGTCACCTAAAATACCTAATGTATCCTTACCATCTTTAGGATTTTTTGTCCAACTACGGACAACACGGTATTTTATTGGTTTATCATTTTCAATATGTTCAAAAAGTAATTCAATCCGGGTGTCTGCAACTGGATCTATTTTGTTGTTAACGCATTGATTGAGAAAATCACTATAACTTAAATTACCACGGGTAGAACATTGGGCGCGAGCGCCATAAAGGGCGAGACGAATGGCATCCATAAGCGTGGTTTTTCCGCCGCCATTCATCCCCCCTAATAAGATAATTGGGTGTGAGCTTTCCTCATCAATTTTTGGGTTAAGGTTGATTACCTGTTTTCCACTGTAGGGGCCAAAGTTTTGTAGAACGAGTTCAAGAAATATCATTTATCTGATTGTGGGTTTATTAAGATACTGGGCGAATAGAATTCGTGGTCACGCAGGCAAAGTTGATAAGATCCCGGGCGAATGGAATTCGCGGCTACACAGGCAAAGTCCACCTTCGTGGACTAAATTAGTACATAATTTTTGGGTTATTTTGGAGTTAGTTCCCAGGTGGGAATAAGTGATTTTTGGCTATGGTGGATAGCTTGGTTTCTGATGTAATTGGCTATATTATCAATGGCATCATGACTCACTGTAAAAGCTCCATAGCTACCTTGTCACTTGAAAAACTCACCTGGCTTGATTTCGTGGGTGATGAAATGGGACGAACTTCCCTTAATTTGTTTAACCAATTCAGAGATACTTATGGTTGGCGGAAAACCCGTTAGCAGATGGACATGATCTTCAATACCGCCAATTGCAATTACGGTACATTTTAACTGTTCAGATTCCCGAATAATTGCCCCGTAAACTTCCTTCTGAATATCAGGCGTAATTATAGGCAATCTATCCCACGTAGCCCAAACATAATGCACATACAATTGCGTAAAACTTGATCTCATTTTTCTTTAACCCACGAAGGTGGGTTTCGTCTGTGTAGCCGCGATTTCCAATCGCCCGGTATTATATTATTACTATTATTCTGAGTTTTCCTTTTTAAATTTCATACTTGCCCAAGTTACCTCTTCATCACTTTCACTTTTACATTCATCTACTTCATTGATTGCTGCAACATCGCCCAAAGTCATCTGCTTGACTTTTGCAACATCACCTTGACTAACTGCTTCGCTTAATTCGCGTTTCAAACGAGCATTTTTAATCGCATCTTCTGGAGAACGGGAACTCGTATTAAAACATTTTTCTAAGGTTTCATATATCCCTACGCGACGAGTTTTTTTGCGATACTGGCGTTCTGTATCTAACAATTTCGCCATGAGTTCCAAGTGCATCGCGTCACCTTCACAGATTTCTTCTAATACTATCCATTCATCACGACCTAGTAGGCTATAGTCTGCACCAGGACGGGGATCTTGAAATTCTTCGCCTGTCACTTCTTGATAAATCCGGGGTAAGCTATCATCAAATTCATGTTTTTCTTCTAGCCAAATGCGGCGGATTTCACTCATTTCTTCTAGAGTAATTAGGGTGATGTCACGCATATTTTCTGGCGCTGTCCGACGGGTTTTTGTTTGCGCTTCTAATAATCGTCTGAGCCAATGTTCCCGCCAATATTTTGTATAGGGGCCAGGTATTGGTACAACAGTTGTTTCCCCATCTTTATTGCGCTCAAATAGTTGGACATCTCCCCAAATTCTTCTAAAATCTCTCTTGTCCCAGTCATCTTTAATATCTAGTTCGTTACGGATATCCAATAGAGGCTGCATCCATTCTTTCTCTTCATCATTTTGGATCATTGCCTCCATTGATTTATCCTTACTAACTATTGTGCAAACCCAGCAGCCAAATCGTGAATCACCACAGCTAGGAGTAGAAGTATCAACAACTAGTGGACATTCATTATCGGCTGTTGCACCTCGATACATAATGAATAAGTCTTTGTTGCTATATCCCCAAGAATTTTGCCACTGATTTAAGTAAATCCAAACTTCATCAGTACGCCAATCTTCAATAGGAAGATAAATCAATGAGTTAGGTCGATTGGGATTAGTATTTATGTGATCACGTACCCGCGATTCTCTATGTTTAGCCATCGTAGCAGCACGTTTCGTACTTTCAGCCTTGCGTGTACCTAAGACAAGAATTACTTCACCATTAGACCTAATAACTGCACGGATAAAGCTGTCAGATGGTTGAATTTTAAGGCGTTCAGTACACCATCTAAATCTGTTTCGTGGCGCTGGGTAGCCTTTCCCAATTAAGTTTACCCAAAAGGTATCCTTAATTGCAGGATAAAGCAAATGGGGTTCAATTGGCATTTCTTGCTCTTTAGCAGCAACCTTCATCTGTTCTAAAGAGTTACGTACCCAAACAGAGACCACAGGATTTTCTACCAGCGTATCAGTTGTAATAACATGAATAGTCTTTTTTCGCTTTTCAACTGGTAGTGCCGCGATCGCATTCCAGATAAGCTGTAAAGTAGCAGTACTGTCTTTTCCGCCCGAATAGCCTACCACCCAAGGGATCTCATCTAAACAATACAATTCTTGAATTTCAATGGTGAGAGCTTGGATGTAGTCCACTAACTCTGCTACAGTACGTGTTTGCTGACCTTTATTTTCTGCTTGTTGTGCTGTAGTCATTTCTCCTTCTCTCTGGAAACACTGGCGTAACATTCGGGCGAATAGAATTCGCGTCTACACAGACAAAACCCAGCGACCTGGGTTGAAGAAAAGTTTTTAAAAACTTTACTACTAATATCCAAATTTTTGGATAATTAAACGACATAATCCTATTCTGTTTTTAAAATTTAACATGAAAGATAGTGCATCTGACCCCACTGCTGACATCGCTAGAGAATACCTGGAACGGGAAAACAAGGAAAAACAGGTACTAGCTTTACTCCTAGAGAAGTTTTTAGGGAGAAAAGATCAGATTCTCGTTCAAAAAACCGAGATGGGTGGTACTGAGGCTTATGTTAGCTCTGTTACACTGGAATGGTTTGCAGGTCGGGTTCACTTCGCCTCTGGCTTACCTCTGTTTCAAAAAAAGTATAATCCTGAAACTGATAATGTCGAGATTGACGCGGATAGTATTGATGAAATTCAACAGCGTCCCCTTGATTGGTCACGTCAAGCGCCACTAGTGCAGTATTTGGCGGCTCGACACAACCATAAGTTTCCGCCAGTACTAGTAGTAATTAATCAACCGTGGGTAGATAATCCCAAAGCTGCTGAGTGGGATAGTGAAGGACGTGCCACCAAGTCTACTACTGATTTCGTCCCCTTAGATAAAGACGCTAAAGTAGGTCTGCTAAATATTTCTGAGGATGATGTAACTATTTATGCACTAGATGGTCAACACCGATTAATGGGTGTACAGGGGTTGATGGAGTTAATTAAAACTCGCAAACTCCAGCGCTATAAAAAAGATAAAGGTGCTGATGACAGTTTTATTACAGTCAATGATTTGATAGAAAAGTACCAAGTAGACCTTGCTTACTTGCAAAATTTACCCAAAGAGAAAATTGGTATTGAGTTCATCTGTGCGGTAGCGGCTGGGGAAACTCGCACCGAGGCGAGGCGGAGGGTGAGATCGATTTTTGTTCATGTCAACCTGATGGCTGCACCGTTGACTAAAGGTCAGCTAACACAGTTGAATGAAGATGATGGTTTTGCGATCGTTGCTAGAAAAATTGCAGTTACACATCCACTATTAGAACAACGACAAGAGCGCAATCCTCGTGTTAATTGGAATAGTGCAACAGTAGCCTCCAATTCTACAGTTTTGACGACTTTGCAAGCTCTACAAGATATGTCTGAGCGATATTTAGTTCATAAGTTTCCTCACTGGAAACCCTTGGAGAAAGGTCTAATTCCCATGCGTCCAGAGGATGAAGAAATTGAGCAGGGAATTGAGGAATTTAAAAAGCTATTTGATTTTTTGGCTAGTCTTTCTAGTTATAAAATTTTAGAACACGAGGATACACCAGCTTTACGGCGCTTTAGCTTTGAGAAGGATGGAGGTGAAGGAAATATGCTTTTCCGTCCAGTTGCTCAAGTTGCATTAGCGCAAGCTTTGGGAATTTTGGTATTTAAAAAAGGTTTTTCCTTAGCAGATATTTTTAAGAAACTGCGGAAGTTTGACCAGCAAGGTGGTTTTAGTGGTATGGAATATCCCCAATCTCTCTGGTATGGGGTTTTATATGACCCAAATAAAAAGCGTGTACAGGTTGCTGGACGAGATTTGGCGGCGAAGTTATTAGTTTATATCCTGGGTGGAATTCAGGAACAGATGGAACGTGCTGAACTTCGTAAGGCTTTGGCGGATGCTAGGACTGTGGAAGATAAAACTATAAGTTTTGATGGCCTGTTTGTTGAACCGAAAGCGGTAGGACTTCCAGCTATTCTGTAATGGATGAGATGGGAAACACTCTCCTGAATAACTTGCTAACTGCCTACAGAAATGAGGGGAGGGGAAATCCAGCCGCCTTTGGGCGTTCTGCTTCAACATGGTCTAACCTTCTTTTAGTTCCCATGTTGAAGTTAACTGAATAGTTAAACTTACCTGAGCGCTAATAACTATACCCATATTGGTAGTTAAACTCTTATATAGGTATAGTTTGATATTTATTTCATCTTGATTGAAATATGTTTTGGCGATGCCATTGCAGCGCTTCCTGTTCTGGAAAATGTTGCTCTGTATTTGGTAGAAGTATTGTTTCACCATGAAAATTTTTCATAGGTTTAGCATGGGGAGATGCTTCTTCCAAATGATTACTAACTATAATTTTGTATTGCTCATCTACAGCAAACCAACCGCGATCAAATGCCCAATGATGGTTTTTACACAGTGCTATTCCATTATGAATTCTACTATCATAGAATTGTGAGAATGGCTTTATATGTGCGCCATCAACGATGTTTTGAGTTACAGATTTAGTTACTTTAAGTCCACAAAAAGCACATTTGTAATCATAAATACTTATAATGGCTTTCCTGAAAAAAGCATTTCTAATTAATGCTTTTTTTAATCTCCATCTAGGATTAGCATCTAAATTACTAGACTCAATAGTTTTGTCTATCTGTAAAGGTACATCTTCAAAACTTTGGTTAATGTTTAAAAAAGTTTCTATCGTATTATCTTCAGATGGTAGCCAAGCTGAAATAAGTGCATCAATTAATATTTGCTTAGAAATTTCATCTTGAATGAAATTAAATAGTTCATCATCCAAATATGCATAGCCAACATCTTCCCTGAGTTTGGGAATTGTTTGCGGACGACCCCCATCATATTCCGAACTATAACGAAGATGCCAAAATTTCCCTTGGTCATTTTTTAGATGAAAAAAAGGAAGGGCAAAATCACTTCCCTTAAAAGTACTAGAAGCAAGTACTTCCCAATACTTCTTGAATGTATCAATCAATTCATCTGATATTGTAATACGATTATCTGTTATTAAATCTTGTGTAATTAGGTCAATTATAGATAAAAGTAATATGGGTTTATTAAGAGCATCACCCTTATTTTTACTTTTATACACCTTAATATTAGAAAAACATTCACAGTAATAAATTAAACTTAGCTGATGTACTGGCTGTTGTGCTTTACTCATTATTTAATTTTTATATAAATCGTAAGTATTTGCTCAATCTGTTGGTAATTATTCAGCAATAAATTGATGTTGTCTTATGAAAGAAATTTGCTTAAATCAAACTCTTCTTCTTGGGAGTTATCTTGAAACCTTTCATGACTGAGAATCAATAAAATTCTTTCAGAATAATCTACTGCGCCCCGGATTTCTGATTGTAATATTTCAAGTCCACCATTGGCATATTCTTCAAAAATATAATTACGTTTTTCGTTATTGTTTCCTTCTTCGAGAGATAAAAGTTTAATCTCTTGAGTTTCAGCAATTGCTATTAAATTTATTACTGTATTATATCCCCTGACTATAAACTGTTCTTGGGGTATTGGCGACGGTTCCCTTTTAGAAATCTCTCCCAAAGGCACACGTTTTTTATGCTTTGCACCCAAAGCTGCTGCAAACACAATCACATCAGCAAAAGTATTAAAAGGGCCTGTTCCACCATTTGAAGATGTTAAATCTTTTACTAACTCAGCCTTATCTTTAGCAACCCTGATTCTGCCAGTTTCCGCCATTGTTTTAATATCTACATTGTTGCTATTTTAACCGAAAGTTGGAAGCGATCGCACTTATTACCGCATTATTTTATACTAGTATGTGGGCGATCGCTAAACAAACAAATTATCCACTAACATAGTCCATCCTGGCACTGCGGGTTCAGCTTCAGCTACCTCACCACGTCGATACACTTGCGGTTCATCAGGATTAGTAGCACCATATTCCCGACTCTGCTAACTTTCATCTTTATAAATATCGCTACGATGTCCTATTTTAATTACAGTTACTATCAAAACATCATCACCTATTTCATAAACCACTCGATAATCTCCTACTCGAATACGATATGAATTATCATCAGCTTGTAATTTTTTTACCCCGTTTGGACGCGGTTCTATTGCCAAGTCGTTGATTTTAGTTTGTATGCGCTGTTGTACGTCTATAGGTAGTTTCCTAAACTACTTTTTCGCACCCCTTGAAAATTTAACTTCGTAACTCACGCAATATCCTTGTTTATTTCGTTTTGAATTTCATCCCAAGACACAGTGCCATTAATGCGTATATCTTCCCTAGCTTCTTTAATGGCTTTTAAGTCTTCTTCATCGTCTACATCATCGATTCTTTTTAAGAGTGCATAAATTTCATCTAAAGTACTGTCATAAGCTTGATGCAGCAGTACGTTGATATCTTTAATTAACTGTTCTCTTTCGTGTGCTGTCATTTTTAATCATCCGAGTGTGGGTTTACTTTTTCTGCCACTGTCTCTAGTTTTCCCTAAACTCAAGTTGGAAACTGAACATCTTCATAAACTAAAGAAATCGGAAAGTTAAAATCAACGCTAGTTAAATTAACCTCATCCCCTTCTTCATAAGGATGTAACTCCCAAATCCCTTTGTCATTGATACGAAAGCAATCTAAACTAATTTTTTCAGCATCAATAAGAACATATTCTTGTAAAGTTTTGATACGGCGGTACTGAATAAATTTACGACCTCTGTCGTAAGCTTCTGTACTGGGGGAGAGAACTTCGACAATTAGACAAGGATACTGAAGAAATTTAATAGCTTGTCTATCTCTTTCATCACAACTCACGACAACATCCGGGTAGTGAAATGGCCCGTTCTCAGTTACTCCTACTTTTGCATCTGCCATAAAAGCCCGACAAGAACTTCCTCGGAGGTGACTTTTTAATGCCGAAGCTAAGTTTAAGGCAATACTAGTATGAGGAATTGTCCCCCCAGTCATGGCAAAGACTTCACCATTGATATATTCGTATTTAATCTCTTGGTGTTCTTCCCATTCCAGGTATTCCTGGGGAGTCATATACTTTCCGTCTGGATTCGCAACCATAACTTTATCCTTTAAATATTACGTTCAACCGCAATAATTTCAGTATATTCATACTCGTTCGGACTTTGTTTCACCAAAGGATATCTTTCTCCACCCAATTCAATATAATCTTGTTCGCAATCCGGCTTAGAAGAATAATACGTAAGCACATATTCTTTACCAATTCTCTCTGTCATCTCTGCTTCTACTTCACCTCGCCACTGAGTTTTAGTTACTAAAACTATCAACTGATTCGCTAATTGGGGAATTGTCTTCGCAATGTGTCGCCGCGAATTCTCATCCAAACTACCGAAGGGTGAATCCATGACAATTGGGAAAGTACTACTGTCGGGAATCATCATCATTTTTCGCTTCTCACTCCATTCCCGTACTTTGTCAATGATGCTGGCTATAAAGGATAAACTGAGAATCTGATTTTCTCCGGTAGAAGCTGCAACTGGTGCTTCTATACCTGTAGTATTTTCTACTAATGTCAGTTCATATTTTTCACTAATTTTAGGAATGTATGGAGTTACAGAAATCTCCATAAATATCTCTTGTACTCGCTTTTCTAGTTGCAGGCGAAATTGTTGCTCTTGACGATTTCTAACTTCCGTTAATCGTTCGATTGCATCTTGAGTAGCGTAAATTCGTCGCTGTGCTAAAGTTTGCTTATCTTCATTCAGCTTTTGTTTAGCGATTTGTTTGTTCAAACCTTCAATTTCAGTTGTGAGTTGAGCAATTTGCTGTTGATTTGCACCCTGTTCTCGATTCAATTCATCAATTTTACTTTCAATTTCATCTAGCCGTTTTTGTAAACTGCTAATTTCTTCATTAGCATCTTTTCGCAACCGTTCTTGAATATTGTCTAAATCGCCTTCAATTTGAGATATGCTTTGCCTTAACTGATTAATCCTAGTTTGTTCTCTATCAACTTCTTCCCAAAAACCTATTGCTTGCTTATCAATTTCATCTACTTGAGCTATCATCCGAATTGCAGTTTCTTCTACCGCCGAGGAACCGGCTTTATTTAACCAAGTACTTACATGAGTATGAGAATGATTACCCTCATGTAATTCTGCGCCACAAATACAGCGCTGAGAATTGAGTAAATCACTGATAAATTCCCGCGAAATTCCTGATGTTAACTCGCCGCGCTGTTTCAAATCATTGATAATTCCTCGAAACTGGGATGTAGTTTCCGACAATAAAACTGTATAACCCCGCGCAGAGATAACTTTTTTCAGCGCTTCCTTTGTTTTTTTATATTCTTCTTGATTCGCCGTCTTCTGCGATTCTAAATCTTGCCATCTTTCTTGCAATTCTTTAGCTGCACTAAGTTCTCGTAAACGGTTACTTGTCTCTTTTTTAAAAGTTTGTTGATATTCTAACTCTTCTTTAATTTCCGTTTGCCGTTTAGTAATGCGTTCGCGTTCGCGCTCTATTTTTTCTTGCTGTCGTAATAGTTGTTTGGTTTCAGAATCACCAATTGCTTTTAATTCATTTTCTAGAGCTTTTTTAGCATCTCCCAAATGTCTAATAGAACGATTGATTACTTCTACACCCAAGAAAATTTTTGTAGCTTCGGCAATTTCGGCTTTTTTATCAGAACGGACTATTTCTTCAATTCGTTCGCCGTCAAAGAAAAAATATTGATGTAAAGTAGCAGGTAAAATTTGATTAATTATATCGTCTGGTTGCTGAGTTGGTATATTCCATTTGCCATCATCTGCACCAACCCACATGGTTAATTGAGTTTTGCCAGCGTCAAAATCACCTTCGTTTTTATAACCCCGACAGGCGCGTTTAACTCGATAACGTTTACCTTCATGTTCCCAGCCAATCTCTACCCAACATTCTACAGCTTGACCTTTTTGAGCTTCTGCGATCGCACGCTTATTAACTAACTGTTCTATTGATGCAAATGCTGCACTAAATTTCTCATATAATACCCACGTAAAGGCATTTAGTAAACTGGTTTTACCAGAGCCATTATTGCCATGAATAATCGTCGTATTTTGAACATCTCCACCAGCCAGAAGCATCTCTGGTGTCGTACCATAAAAGGAGCGAAAGTTGCATAGCTTGATTGAAGTCAGCTTCATCGCACCTCTTCCTTAATAATGTCCAAAATATTATCATTTATATGGCTGTTAATCTTCTTATCTAGCCTGCCTTTTTCCAGCTTCCATACCCGCTCAATAATTCGCCGTACCTCCGCCGGAGCGCTGTTTATTGGCTCTTGCACATCATCGATATTCGCATCTTGTGACATCTTCAGTTTGGAAATATAGATTTTCCATATTTTAACTTTGTCTAGTGCTGTATTTACCACCGTAAAGCCACTGTTAGCGTTATCTTTAATTTTGCAAAAACTATTTTTTTAAATTTATATTTTTCTTTGGAAAAGGACTTTATTATTAAATTGTCTTCTGGTATTATTAACATTAGCAATCTAGATCATAATGGGATGTAAGTGAAATTTTTAAAGCCACTTACATCCCATTATAATCTAATCCATAATTTTATTATTTCATACTTAATGCTTCTTTTTTCAAAACTTGAAAATTTTTACAAAAAAATACAACTATATAGTTCATCATCAAATATCTAATAAACCATAGCGCTTTTGTAAATCAAGTAACTTCATTCTTGCTTCCCCTGCATTATCAGCTAAATCAGCAAACTCTACAAAGCGCCGTAATTCTTTTTTCAACAAATTACGTTCAACTTCTATAGTTTCTCTATCCAAATCTGGGGGTAAAACAATCATGTCAAATATAGTGGCGCGTTCCTTTCCCGGATGAGGACGTAAAACTCGCCCCCTTCGCTGAATAAATTGGCGAGGATTTCCAGAACTTGATAAAATCACCGCAGTTTGAATTGCTGGAATATCAACACCTTCATCTAAACAACGAATTGCCACTAAACCTTGCAATTCTCCGCTTTCAAATTGATGGCGCAATATTTCCCTTTCTTGCAAAGTTGTTTGAGCTGTATAGGTACTAACTTTATACCCTAAATCCACTCCGAGAATTTTAGCAACAGCTTTAAGTTGGCGTAGAGATGAACGTTGTCCAGCATCTTGGGAACCATCACTACAATAAAAAAGTGTGTGAGTAGTTTCGCGGCGAGTAATCATTAAATCCCGCAAAGCATTTAATTTATTTTCCGCCGCACCAATTAACCTTGCTCTTTGCATCAACAACGGCTTTAAATCTTCATTGTCTTCAAAGCTTCCTGCGTCGCCATTTTCTCGATCTCGATATAGTAGCGATCGCCCAATTCTTTTAGTTAGCTTTAAATAGGCAATACTCTCTGCTTCAGTTAACTCCACCAACACCGGATAATACAGATAATGTACCAAAGCACCTTGAGCGATCGCATCCCTCAAAGTAAACTCTGGCTTGAGAACTGGGCCAAAATAATCAAATAGAGATTGCGTACCAAAATCATCAAAATACCTCTCTGGTGTGGCAGATAAAGCCAGCCTCAACCCAACACTTCGCGGTAAACTTTCTTCTAACTTGGGTGCGCCTAAATTATGCGCCTCATCCCCAATAATTAAAGTTTTGGCGGGAAAATATTTGAGTTGAGACTGAAACCCATCTCCAATTAAAGTGGAGTTCGTAGTTATGACAGTAACAAACCGTTGAGAACCAGAACGCAGATTATAAATTTGCGTAGAAAGTTGACTTTGCCAAGTGCGTAAATTCTCGAAAGCTAAAATGGGTTGCAAATTAAATTTTTCACATTCTCGCGCCCATTGGGTGACGAGATGGCGATAGGGACACACCACCACCAGAACTTGTAAATTAATCTGCTGATATAATTCACAAGCGATCGCTAATGCGGTAATTGTTTTACCACTACCAGTAGCCATTTTCAGCGTCCCTCTGCCATTGTTGGTAAACCAGCTAGCGATCGCTTGGCGCTGATATTGCCGTAATTGCAGAGACACAGGCATTCTTGGGCATCCTGGCAATGGTTGCGGAGTGTAATAACTGCCCTTACTTTCCCTTGCAAACGGTAATTTCAACCGGAAAGTGGGCAGTTGCAGCACTGGATTTTTCGTCAGGTACATATTTATTTAGTCATTAGTCATTAGTCATTGGGAAAGAGGAGACAGGAGTTTTTGAATTTTGAATTGATTTCTCCCCAGTCCCCATTACTTAGTTGTAACCACGCCAAACACCAATGAGTGAACCTTGTACCTGCACTTGTATAGCGCTGACTTCAATGGGATTGTACTTGGGATTTGCTGGTTTAAGAGTGACGCGATCGCCTTGGCGATAAAAACGTTTTAATGTTGTACCAAATCCATCAACTCTAGCGGCGACAATAGTGCCATTTTTTAAATGATTTGGTTCTGCTACTGGACGCAGAAATACCACATCGCCATCAGTAATTAAATCTTCGATCATGCTATCGCCAGCTACGCGCAAAGCATAAGTTTGGGGAGGTAAATCGAAATTAGAAAAGTCTAAATGATCTACAGCATCAGTAAACGGTTCTATTAAACCACCAGCAGCGATCGTGCCCAAAATTGGTACACCTTGCTTCACAGGACGCAAAATCCGAATCGTTCGCGCTTGTCCTTCAGTCCATTCTATATATCCTTTAGTCCGTAAATGTTCTAAGCGACTTTGAATTGGTGCTGGTGACTTCAAATTCATCGCTTGCATCATCTGCCGAATCGAAGGCGAATGCTGGTGCGTTCTAATGTATTCTGCCAACCATTCGTAAAGTTCTTGTTGAGCTTCTGTTAGACGTTCCATAAAAAAAGCGGGAAGTAATTATAAATGTCTCTAGAACATTAGTACTACAAAAAACTCCCCATAAGCAATAGAAAAATAAAAATATAAAAGGCAAAAGCAAGATGATTTTATTTTCTTTTGCCTTTTAACTTTTAACTTTTGACTTTTTACTCTGCTCCTAAGATACTAGCAAGCAAAGCTTTTTGGGCGTGCAAGCGATTTTCAGCCTGTTCCCAAACTCGTGATTGGGAACCTTCAATAACTTCTTCGGTAATTTCTTCACCACGATGGGCTGGTAAGCAGTGTAAAACAATTGCTTCTGGATCGGCAAGGCTCAATAGCTGCTCTGAAATTTGGTAAGGCTGGAAAATCGGCATTCGGTTATCGGCTTCTGCCTCTTGTCCCATACTTGCCCAAACATCAGTATAAAGTACAGCAGATCCCTTAGCGGCTAATTCTGGATCGTGAGTTAAAAGGACTTCAGTTTTGCGATTAGCGATCGCTCTTGCTTGCTCTACAATCCTAGAATCTGGCTCATATCCTTTAGGAGTAGCAATTCTGACATTCATCCCCACTAAAGCACAGCCCAACATCAGAGAATTAGCCATATTATTGCCATCACCCACGTAGGTTAAAGTTAACCCAGCAAGGGTGTCAAAGCTTTCTTGAATCGTCAATAAATCCGCTAATACCTGACAGGGATGTTCTGCATCAGTCAGCGCGTTAATCACCGGAATCTTGGCATATTCAGCAAAAGTTTCCAAATCTTGCTGGGCAAATGTGCGAATTGCCAAAATATCCAAATATCGATCTAACACCCGCGCCGTATCTTGCAAGGGTTCCCCGCGACTAACTTGAGTGACATTAGGGTTGAGATCGATTACCTGTCCACCTAATTGGTACATCGCCACGGTAAAACTTACCCGTGTGCGAGTCGAAGCTTTGGAGAACAACAACCCCAAAACTTTATTACACTGCAACTTCAGCTGTTGTGATTTAAGTTGAGCTGCCAATTCCAGAAGTTCTTGAAGTTCTATTGGACTAATGTCCACCAAACTTAATAAATCTCGTCCGAGCAGTGCTGCCATGCTTATGATCTGTAAAAAATAATTATATATTTCTGTTCCTTTATTCAGCTGTATGAAGAAAAAACAGTTTTGGAACTGTACCAGATATTTTTGCGTCCAGCCCAGATTTGAGTTAGCTTTGGCTATGAATATTAATTTATCAACTTTATTCGGCGATCAAAATCACTGATTTTTTCTGAGTAATCACGATTGCCACGCCAACTCAACCATCTAAGACGCAAAAAAGCAGCGATATTCCCAACATCTCTGGTTTGGTAGCCTAATTTCTGAAGAAGGAGATATTTTTTAGCAATTAGAGCTAGACAAATAAATTGATTATGGTACAATAAGAAATTGTGGTTGCTAATTACAAAGTAATCGCCAAGTTTGCCAGCATAGCACAGTGGTAGTGCATCCGACTTGTAATCGGAAGGTCGCGAGTTCAAATCCCGCTGCTGGCTTTAACGCAAAACCCCTACTTCCAGGGGTTTTCGCTTTTTGACTAATACCTGTTTCCGCGATTTAGCATATTAATACCATGCTAAATTACCCTGAAATATGGTTAACTGTGGAAAAGATTTAGTTCAAATTTAGTTCGGGTGTCGGGCGATGAAATGGACTCTTGAAGCAGTTAACGATCGCCTGAAAGCAGGGAAGATAGGCGTGGTGGTTTGTGTTAGGGGCGATCGCTTGTCTCTCCGTGCAACTTTCCCACCCAAGCCAGGTAGTAGCAAGGTTGTCTGGCATCAACAATATTTATCTCTAGGCATCTACGCTAATCCGGCGGGATTACAAAGAGCGGAGGCAGAAGCAAAGGAAATTGGCGGATTGCTAGCGAATGGGAGATTTGATTGGGAGAAATACCAGAACTCCCCGCTCTCTACCGCTACCGCCCATTCCTCTGAACACTGGATAGCTAGATTTGAAGCTGATTACTATGCCAGAAGGGGACAGACGCCTACTACTATTGCCACATGGAAATCTGATTATTTGCCAGCGTGGAAACTCCTGCAAGGGGAAATCACATCTGCTAATTTAATTGCGGCTGCAAGCAACGTACCAGCAAACACCAGAAAGCGAAAACTAGTATGCGAAAAATTCGCGGCACTCGCTAAATTTGCTGGAGTGACAGTGGATTTATCACCTTATACTGGCACTTATGGGGCAAGTGAATCATCGCCGCGATACATCCCCAGTACTTCGGAAATTGAAGAGGTGCGATCGCTTTTTGATGATCGCCCTGATTGGCAGTGGGCCTATGGTGTTCTTAGTACGTATGGTTTGAGGCCGCACGAGATTTTTTTCTGCGAAATCTCACCAGAGCCGCCACACATATTAAAAGTATTAAAAGGCAAAACGGGAAGCAGGGAAGTGTACCCATACCATAAGCGCTGGGCTGTGGACTGGGAGCTATACAAATCCTACGAGTTACCGGTTCTTGGGAAAACTTTTAAAGATTATGGCAACAGAGTAGGTAAAACTTTCAGTAGGCGCAAGGTAAGTTTTACGCCATATTGCCTCCGTCATGCCTTTTGTATCCGCCTTAGCACAGAATACAAAATACCCGTCGCAGTCGCGGCGGACTGGACAGGGCATGACAGCGCCGTTTTTCTTAGAATTTATAATCGCTGGATATCTGAATCTGAGAAGCGGCGGGTATTTGACGAAAGTCAAAATGCGAGTCCTAGAGTTCAATTGTGAAACTCCCTAGCGCCTCACCAATTTCCGAAGTCTACCAGTTGGGGCATAAGCTGAGGTTTCATCCATCTGAATTGTCATTCCGCCCTGCTCTAGGGCGTTGAGCATCTGGCTTACTGTCTGCGGATTGCACTCACAAATATCCGCGATTTCCTCAAAAGTGAGGGGATTAGCGGAAATGGCATCCAGAATTTTTAGAGCCAATATAGCCGATTTACCTACTCTTAAAAGCTCCAGTAACCATTCTTGCTCAGAATCAGCAAGAGTCCGAAATTTCTCTATTGCCAATGCACCTTCTTTTAGTCTATCGGCTGTTGGTTTGTACATAGTAGTTTCACTCCCTAATAGGGAATAATACAGTAAAGCGAAGGACTTCAAATCCTTCGCCATTATGAAATAATTTATACTTTTTCTAAACAATTACTGGCTCATCACTCAAAACTGTCCCTAGCTTGTACTCTGGGTCGTGAGTAATAGAAACTACATATCCCGATAGCTTGGGATCGAAAATAGCGATCGCCCCATAGAGATGGGACACCTTATGAGCAATGTGATAGGCAACAGGAATCGACTGAGAGCCATTGATTTTGAGCAGCCGCCCGCATCGGCTCGTTTTCAATAAGTTGGGGGAGCTTTTCGGCAACGAACTTGACTAGCTCAGAGTTAGTGGCAACTGTATCAGGCAAAAATCCAACTTCAAGGCGCTGGCAGTTTTTATCGTGGATGAGTTCCAGTTTGTACATAAGTTAATCCAAAATTTGATTATACGGACGGCTGGAAGTAGTCTCTACCAAGGGAAATCCTCATCGGGCGAGGAACCCCACCAATCAGATGCCCACAGAAAAGGGATATTTGCAGCATTAGCCGCGCCTTTGTCCTCATCTCTGTCGCCTACAAACAAAATCTGTTCTGGCTTTTGAAAACCGCAATGATTTTTCATAGCAGCATTGAGCATTCCAGCCCCAGGCTTGCGATAAGTGCCAGAATATTCTGCTCCCCAAGCTGTATGAATTGGGCTACTTTCTTCTGTGGGGTAAATGCAGCATAGCCAGCAGTGCAGTCCTTGGTAATCAGGGCAAAAATATATACAGGTAATTTCTGGGCATAGCCTTAAGGTTTGATACTGCTCTTGAATTGCATCTTCTAGCTGTTTGTGGCCTGCGGCTACTCCCCCTTGATTGGTTGCACCAACTATTAGCCATCCTTCGGATTTGTAGGAAGCGATCGCAATTTGGCTCGATGGAATAATTTCTTGATCAAGAGGATCTGAGATGAATTTTGCCCTTGATTTGGGTCGGCGAACTGTCCCATCCAGGTCTAAAATTAAAAGCTTCATTTGATTACTACCTCTTTAGCTGACCTCAAATATTCTAAAAACTCCGCGAGTTGTTTATCGCTTAAGTGTTGTCTTGAACGCACTTTGAACAACTCAAACAGCGCGTTTTGGGCTTGTTCAATCTGAATATTTTTCCGCTTCAAAAGCGATTCAATTTCGGCATTAAGTAGAGTGCGATCTATGGCAGGGGGCGACAAAGGTGGGGCTTGTATGACTGGATCAGATGATAGCTTGGGCGGAAGCTCAAGAGACTTCAGATGCCCCAAAAACGAACTCAGTTGATTATTAGAAAGCTCTGCCCTAGACTTCACTCCAAAAGTTTTTATCAAGTATCCAGACTCATTTACTTCCGCCCACTTCAACCTATCAAGTTGCAACTTAGTGGACTTCATTAGAGAATCCCTGCCAATTGGCTCAGACTTTGCTGTGGGTTGCTCTACCCAACCGTTCTCTGTGATGAATTTATTGGCGCGTTGGTCGCCTTTTTTCGCCATATACTTGGCAAACTCATTGCGCTTGGCTTTCTGGTCATCCAGATAAGCACAAATGCCAAATTGTTCGGCGGCATCTTTGAAGGCGGATCTAAATGCCTTTATCGGTGGCGATCCAATAGTCTTGGCTTTACCTTGTTCGTTAAGCTCAGGAAAAGTTTTATCATCGCCAATTCCAGTTCTAGTTACGCCACAGATGGTTAGTTCTACCAACATTACCGTATAGTCGCCGGCGATATTGGTAGAACTTACTTTGGTGTGCCACTCGCCAGGGCAGACGTTATTTAGGCGCTGGGTAATGGTTTGGTGGGGAACAAAAAACCAACGCCCTCCACCAGGAAGAGTGCGTTCTTTGTGTTCTTCGGGTGTGAACCATTCAATAAGTTTCGGGAGGATGTCCTCAAGGTTCATAATCGTTGCTCCTATCGTTAAGAAACCTTGTTATTTTGGTCAACCGTTCTAGGTTAAAATGCGGGCTTTGCAAATACCATTCCAGATAATCTTTATCCTGCTTAGAGCAATTACAAGAAAGACAACATGGCAAAATATTGCTCAAAGCATCACACCCTCCCTTAGCAATTGCTATTACATGATCAACCGTTAAATTTTCTTTAGTACTACAATAAATGCACTCATTTCCAAAAGCTTGAAAATGTACAGTTAGCTCAGATGCGCTGTAAGGGACTCTTAACGCCTCAGACATCCTAGCCCTGCGTTTATTACGGCTGATTGCTTTGCAAGCTTTTCCTTTAGCAGTTTTTTCATACTCTTTGCACCTTTGAAGTATTTTTTGTTTATTAGTCCGGTAATAACTATGCAAGTATTTAGGCATATAATCAGGATTAGCTTTTTTCCATTGCTTGATTCTTTCTTTTGCTTGCTTATTTCGTGATTTTATGGACACGCAAACAACACAAGTTCTCGAATTATTCCTGAGCGAATAACCAGTTTTCACATAGTCGTGTCCATATTTGCAAAGCAACCCTAAATAACACTTTTCTGGTATAGCTATACCTTCTGGACGTGGAGCATTTTTGCTGGGGAATATTCTTGTCCTACTGTTTTCTCTTTTACGCCTTAACAAATCAGCACAGTTTCACAATCAAAGTTTGACTTATAACGAAGTGATCGTCCTGTGCTTTCATGATCATGATTCCGAGGACAAAGCTTGCCTAAATAAAACAAATTACCTACATTGCCTACAAAATCTTGTGTTTCCTTCTTCTTGTTTTTAGGCTTTAATCTTACGCACTCTAAACACGCAGAGTTACTTTTATAGCGCAAAGACTTTTGAGTGCTTTCAAAAATATGATTTAAAGTGCAAGGTTTTCCAAGATAGGTGTTTGGGTTTAGAACCATACTTTTACCTTTTAGCTTGATAGGGGCATTGCTGCCCCATTGATAATTATTAAAATTTAACTTTGGCACTCACGACGACCGCGACCCCGGTGATCACTACAATCAACAGAAGGGTTGGCAGCAACGCGAGTCCCAGTACCAAGGCAGGGATTGCAGTCTGGATGTCCGTTATTTGGTGGCGTGTAACCGCCCTCAGCCAAAGCAGGTAGTAAAGAAAAAATTGAAAAAACAACGGTAGCGCCTAAAGATGGGATAAACTTCATGGTGTTCACTTGTAGTAAGGGTGGACGGGTGCGATCGCCGTTCTTGACGGGGCAGGCGATCGCATTTCAATAACTATTTATTCGTCGCTGTCGTCACTCAGATCATCAATACAGCCATCGATCAGAGTAATTGCAGTTTCCAAGCTGTTGCCAAAGTTTTCGTAACTGTGTATGAGGTCTTGCTTGTTCTCAAAAACTTCGTTGATTTTTTTCAAGGCTTCTTCCAAGATTAATTTTGCTTGTTCAGGTGTCATGGTTTTGGGAAGTGTATTTTGGATAGTTTATAAGGTGAGACGGTGCGACATCCAATCATGGGCATCGCACAACAAATAACTAAGCTGCAACTAACCGTTGTTCTAAAAAATTTTCTACTGCTATCTGGTGCTTGCACTTTGTTCCTCGATGATGACAATCAGCGCACTCACACCGCGAGTTTGGATCTGGATGCTTTGGGCGGACAGTGTAGCGGTTTTGGTTGGTAGAGTTCTCCACCACAAATTCGTCGCCCTGCTGTTCAAGCACAGTGATTGCTTGGGCGCGTGGGGAACGTACTGCCGACTCCAACTTTTGCTTTTCTTGTATCTTCGCAACAGCTACTATTGTCTCTTTAATCATTGCTCCAAAATCTTCCATCAGTCGCACACCCGTGAGATTGGATTTGTAGCCGCCACTGACTCCAATGATTAGGATTTGGATATCATCAACGATCGCCTCCCACACACCGCCGCGTATGGTCTGGCCAATCTTTTCAAATGCTATGGCAACTGATTCAGGCGAGTCTTGTGGAAGTGGTGAAATATCTCGTAAACCGCGATCGTATCCACTGCGATAACAAGGGTCATTGGACTGCATTTCTAGCCGATTGGTGGCATCTTGATAGCCTTGATGGTTATTCTTCATACGTTGCAAATCAGGAGCAATAACGTCTGCTTGTTCCTCAATATGTGCAACGAATTCAGCTTGGGCAACTACCTGGGGCTGTGCTGCCAGAATATCGATAATGCAATCTTCACGGCTGCGGCGGCGGGGTATTGAAAGCTTGTCGCACTCTGCCCTCAATTCATTGATGGAAAATTTTTCAAGGTTGCTACGAGAGTGAATTGGTTGTGTCATGATGGTTTAAATCCTTGTTGTGATCCGTCATTTCTAAGGTTCCAATTAGCGCCATTTTTCTTCGCGGGAGGGTGGCGCTTTTTGGTGTCTGTATTTAGTGTAAGGCAATTGCAGTGCAAAAGTCAACTAATTGCATTGCATGTTTTCGGAAAGCTAGGAGTAGCGCTATAATCAAGCCAGATATAATGCAATGCAAACGATGAGACTAACTGAACAGATGACTTTCCGTACCAGTGAAGATATTCTGTCGGAAATCAAAAAACTAGCTAAAAATTCCGGCAAAACATCCTCTCAGGTAATCAACGAATTATTGACAAGAGTTTTAGGGCTTGACCCTGATACCAAAGAAGAAAACAGCAAAATCGAGGAGATAAGACAGGAGATGAGATTAGAGATACAGCAGCTAAGACAGGAGCTAGAAGAGAGCTTCAGAGAAGCTCAAGAAGAAGCATTAAAAAAATAGAGAGCCTGAGAGAGGAAAATCAGTCTCTCAGGCTACAACGCGATCGCATTCTCAAAATGCTAAAAGAAGACCCGCCTCCGTCAAAAGACAAGGCGGGTTAATTTTTTACAACCATCTTAAGCATTGCATTTATTTTGCAATGCAGTATATTAAATTTAAGCGATCGCTTTAGTTGATCGCTCCCATTCAGCAGTCACAGGCAAAGAGTCACCTTTGTCCAATGTCTGCTGTCCAATCAGGTGCGATCGCGTCTTTGCCGGGGAGATCGCACCAACCCACTCAGAGGATAAAAACGGTGCGCTGCTGCCCTGCCATCAGTAGCCAATTACGGCACAACTGCCCTACAGGATCTCTTCAGACGCCGTTTCCCCTGCCTTGGGTAACAGAACCTTGAAAACTAAATAGAGGACAAATTGAAAGCAGAGAAGAAAAATTTTCAGGAACTAGCACTTCTGACTTATGGACAAAAAACAGGACTTACACATTACCAAAATAGCTCTAATTACTACATTTTCTATCTCTTACACCTTGTTTATTGAGAAGAATGTAATTGTAGCCATGCAGACGCTCATCGTCTAATTTTCCCTGTTCAGCTTTCCTAAAAGCATCGTCTAAATCTTTTTGTGCTTCTTGCACCGCATTTTCAGCTTGCTGACAAGTCCAAGGGTAGCCGCCTGTGTAGACAGTGCATCCGCCAAATAGAAAAATTAAGCCCCAAAATACCAAGCCAAGCTCTTTTTCTCTTTTCCGAGCCTCTTTTTTGAGTTCCTGAGATGCCTCTGCACTCATTGCTGGACTAAAATCAGGTATTTTTGGGGGTTCTGCATTAGTTAAGCTAAATTTTTCACTCCAGAACACTGGACTACCATCTGAAGGACGCGCGTATATCTTGACGTGATTAATAGATTCAGGGGCTAACGACATTAAACTGGAGCGAATGATGCTAACTAGCGACTCTTGGCTTGGCATTTCTGGCGATTCTAGAACGATTTGCAAGGAGTCATCTTTTTTGGCGACTTTGGCAATAAT
The DNA here is from genome assembly GCF_013393905.1 of Nostoc sp. C052. GTDB lineage: Bacteria > Cyanobacteriota > Cyanobacteriia > Cyanobacteriales > Nostocaceae > Nostoc. The sequence goes on along the minus strand of NZ_CP040272.1, from coordinate 4,600,287 downwards.
ACGTTTTCCTTTCAAGGAGTTATTTATCAGTGTTGCGATCGCCAGAGCGTCACCAAGTTTCGCTTCTTCAGTTATGTGTGAATCCATCGTAATTTTTTCAACAGCCTACAGCTACATAAAGCCCAAAAAGCGATCGCGTTTAACCACTTGATGAAAAATTTTTCATCAAGTGAGATTACCAGCCGCGAGCATTAATAGCTTGACAGTAATACTTCATTGCTGTGCTACCAGGGCTATCCCCATGAGCAGGAATTTCCTTATCACCTTCCTTCTCCTCACTTATCTTCTTGCCAGCACTGTTGTAGATTCTATAACCAACCGTCCACAACCTTTCATCACCACACGAAGCATGAAGCATATACTCAAACATCAAGTCGTTTTTCAGTTGGTAAATCTTGAGAACCTCCCCGAATTTGCGATCTTTTTTCCCCATAGTCTGAGTATCTAACTTAAACGGAACGCCATCACTGTCAGTTCCAACAGTGAAAAACTGTTCAGCGCCTTCAGCAAGCACAAGCCCATTGGTACTTACAACTGAAATCGTTCCTGTCAACAACACACCGACTAATCGCTTGAGGTAATTCATGCTGGATACTAGCTGGTTAACATTTCTTCCTTTGTAGTCTTTTGTTACTGGGTGGCGTTGTAGCAAAGACACTGAAAAGTCAGTGAAGATTGTGCGATCGCTTTAGTCGCACTTGTTGAAAAATTTTTCAGGATCATTATCCACTCAAATTTTTCAGGAATGAACATCATAAAATCAAGCAGCAAAAATCATCCTTGTTCTGGCTTTTTGGTAAATAATACAGCTATTACAATGAGTGAACCATCATCACTTATTCCCAAAATGCAGAGTTTTCGACTGATATTTGCCCAAATGCGGATAAAAGCCCTTTCAGAATTTACATCTAACCTGATCTCCGATCTAGAGTCTGAGGGCTTTACATTCCGTGATTTTCTTCTGGCCCTGGCGGATTGGTCGGAAAACCAGTCTAACAACTGGCAAAGTGCCGCTTACTACTTAGAGCAGGCCGCTAGTCCTCCGCCATCTCAATCCCGGCGTGAATCGCCATCTGAGCAACCAAAAGCTGAATAAGCCTGAACTGCTCGACCTTTTCTAATTTGGAAGCGATCGCCATTACATCTTCTGCCGTATGAGCTTCTGGTAATGTTTCTGATTTAGCTCCGGTAATTTCGGCAATTAACTGGAGTAAGTTTCTACCGCTTGCATCTGCGATCGCTTTCAAGTTATCCAAATCTGGCTCACTATTACCCGACTCCCAATTTCTCAAAGTGCCGGGATTTACGCCCAAATCCCTGGCAAATCTTCCCTGGCTCCTATCCCCCCTAGCAAGACGTACTATAGTCGCCAGTTTTTTTAAGTCCATTTTTTGTGCAAATTCTACTGTAAAGATTTTGCACTTTATTGCTATACGCGGCTACGTGGTTTACACTTAACAATAGACTGATGAGGTTCAGTTACTAAACTAATGAGCAAAACTACTACAAGAAGTTTACGACTACCTAATGCAATTGATGAAAAACTACAGCTTGAATCACAGAGAACGGGCATCCCTTTAACCGGAATCATTCTTGCTGCCGTACAAGAATGGCTTGAATACGAGAATATAACTTACTCACTCAGGCTTCCTAGCGGACAATTCATTGAGATAACAGCAACAAATGGAAAGACTGATACCGGAGAGCTAGCTTAACCTCTCTCTCATCTACCACCTACCAACAATGGAGCAACCAGGAAGATACCAAACAGAGAGATTCATCCCCGAAAGCCAGATTGAGGCTCTTGTAGAGAAACTCGTCAAAAAAAAGTTAGCAGAAATGTTAGGGGTCAACGTCAACGCCCAACCGCATCGGCAGTGGTATGACACTGAAGACGCCTACTCCCTGCTGGCGCTGAATACAACCGAGCAATTAAGGGAGATGGTACGCAGCGGATTATTAAGAATTGGGTATGAAGTGCGTGATGTGCGATCGCCCTCTTCTCAAGTCCCCCGCTATCAGTTTCACATTGAAAAATGTGAGCTTCGATTATCAATGCCCCCCGAACAAAGACAAATAAAAAAGACAAAAAAAACAGCGTAACTTTCACGAGTTACGCCGAAAAATTCTTTTTTACTAAGTACTTAATAGGACTTAATTATGGCACAAAAATTCAATAATTTCAAGCCCTGCGATCCTCGTGAGATAAAGGTTCCCAGTAACTTAAATGCTGATGAATCTGAGGTACAAAAAGTTATATCAGCCTACAACGCTGATGGTTTGATTCCTGACATTACCATCACTGAAGATGGAGAATTAATTGAAGGTATTAATAGCCTAATAGCTGCAATCAAGATAGGACAGAACATAGTCCCGACAATAGTAGCAGCACAACCAAAACTAGAGTTATCAGTACCATTACTAATAAATACTGAACTACTTTATGTTCATCCCTTGAATGCCACAATTTACGGTGAGAATGAAGACTTGAGTGGTCTGGAAGCTGCTATATCCGAAACAGGTTGGATCAAGACCTTAGTTGCCACTCCAGACGGAAACGGCAGATACAGGATAGTGAGTGGCAACAGCTGCTTCAAAGTTGGTTGCAAGCTGGGTAGAAAAGAATTCTCCGTTGAACTCAAAATTTTTAATAATCAACAGGAAGAATTCAGAGCGCTACTTGCTGGCAATGTTGGGCGGGAGAAGACGATAGAGCAGAAAGTCAGAGAAGGGCTGCTCTGGGAGAAGATTGAGCGCGAGGAAGCCAAGGCTAGACAGGGGAAAGCCGGACTTGGTGAGGGTACAGTCCGCGATCGCGTTTCTAGACTGGTGCGATTAGGTAGTGGCGTAAACTACGAACATGCTGTAGCTGCCGTGAAAGTTTTAGATGAAACTGCTGGCGCTCCCGAAGGAAGTGTGCGGCATCAACAGCATCAGCAACTAAAGCAGATACTCTCACGTACCAGAGGCGTGGACGCTGCATATAAGTTGATCAAACCAGAACCACCGCCCAAGCAAACCTCTCAACAGCGTTGGACACCCAAAATCTTAGATAAGGTGAAAATCATTGCTGGCCCTCACAAAGGTGCGATCGCAACTGTGCGAACAGCAGGGGGCGCATTTTCTGCGGACTGCTACATTGAGGGCGATCCAGAAAACAAGAGACATCAAATAGCTTTCAATCAAATGGAAGCCTTGCCCGAAGAGAAACCACTCACATCAGTGGCTCAGGAGTTGAAACAGAAGCAGAAAGAGTTGGGATTGTCAGGGCGTAGTTCACCGCCGCAGGCATCGCAGTTACTCCCCGACAAAGACCGTAACGAGGGATTCAACACCTCAGAGCAACCAACCTTGATGGTGACTTTGACTAGTGATGAGATAGCTGTGGCAGAAGCGGCAGACAAGATCCTCAAGCTAACTTCAAAACAGCTGTATGAGGTGATGTGCAAAGTAGAGCCTAGCCTTACCGGTGCCCATCTAGAAGCCATCTGGAAGGCTCTAGAGAAATCTTTGGCGCACAAGGCGGCGTGATGAAAAACACTCTCAGCACTATTAAATTGTCGGCGGCGGATTACATCAGAATCATTGCAGGTAAGCCGATTCTGATTGGCACGACTGACTTGATACTGGGTCGACAATACAAGCTTGTCAATATAACCACAAAAACTTATATGAGTCGCTACTTGAATTCAGTTCTCGGAGATTGGAGCTACTGGAAATAATGCAGCAGTTAAATTTATTCGAGGTAATTAGCACGCTACCAGTTGAGTACTATCCTGGCTTTTTGCACGGCAGTGAAGGCGAAGCCCTCCTAGCTCATTGCAGAGCTTTGCAATGGCAGCAAAACGAAATCAGAATGCTAGGAAAACCACTTCAAGTCCCACGACTTGAGTGCATGTATGGCAAAGATGGGGCGAGTTATCTGTACTCCAACAGCGTCAGTCTTGAGGCGCTGTCCTGGACTCCAGAGTTACTTCAGTTACGCGATCGCATCACCGTTTTCTGTGGTTACGAGTTTGATATTGTGATCGGCAATCGCTACCGCAATGGTCAGGACTCCATCGGCTGGCATTCTGACGATGAGCTATCAATGGGGTATCGTCCGGCGATCGCTTCTATCAGCCTCGGAGCGTGTCGTAAGTTTTCCGTCAAGCCGAGGATAAAAGGCTCTAAATCCACTCATTTTTGGCTTGAGCATGGCTCTTTATTGCTCATGCTACCTGGGTGTCAAGAGGGTTATGTTCATCAGTTGCCAAAGGATGACAAGTGTTTTATTGAGCGAATTAATTTGACTTTCCGCCCCTACGGAAGGCTGAAGTGAAGTAACGCAAACCATTATTCAAATGAGCAACAGACCTGATTCACCTTGGTACTATGCAATGGCTTTTTATGCCTTATCAAGGGCACACAGCAAGCTGCACGGACTAATTAGATTTGTTGGTAGAACTGATTCTTTTCAAAAATCGGAATCTGATAATCAATTAATCAAGGAAGCTCTTGATGATATTGAGGGTGAACTCGATTCTGTACGCCAGAGCATTGATGAGTGAGCAAACCAATGGTTAACCTTAACCCAAAAAAAGAGGCTCCATTCGCAGCATTAAACACGCACTACAAACGAAGCCACAAAGCAATATGATTATACCATTTAAATTTACCCTTGAGACAGCAGAAGAACTTTACTTTTCAACCGAGCAATATCCAGTTGATTTTGAGATTGCGTGGAAAGTTTTGGGCTACAGCCGCAAAGATTCAGCTAAGAGAAAACTAATTAGCTACTTCAATCAAGATACAGATTACCGACTCCACAGTAATGTGGAGTCGGCTCCAGACGGAGGTTTGACGCATCGGGAGGATATCTACTTAACAGTAGAATGCTTCAAAGAAATGGGGATGTTGGCGAAGAGTGAAGAAGGTAAGCAGATCCGAAAATATTTTCTAACTTGTGAAGCGATCGCCAAGCAATCGACTAAATTAATTCCGCAACTCCAACGGCAGATTCAGCAGTTACAAGATAACTTTGATCGCCTCCAATCCCAAGTCCAAAAAATACTCCCACCATCATCTGATTTCATCCCGCCAGGATGGGATGCAAGAACATGGGCGGCACTACCACAACAAGATAAACGTCATTTTCGCTATCTATACCAAAACTTCAGCTTCCATCCAGAGTCTGAGGCGATCGATCCTGCACTGATTTCCGCAGATGCAAAGCTCCAGCAAAGACAAGAAATGGAGCAAATTATCGGTGAGGTAACGCCCTCCGAAACCTGGAGGATAGAGGATGCAAAACAAGAATTATTGGCGCGATTCTGGGCAGAGGGAGCGAACGATGAATAACTTTGCATCCTTCACACTTGGGCAAATCAGCGCCCCAGTCAACATCCTTAAAGAATTCCTTGAGATATTCAATCGTCGCCATAAATGTAAGGCAGCAATCCTATCTTGGTTAGATGGCAAGCATTTTTATGGGCATGAATGGGCAAGAATCACCCTTGAAGAACTGGGCAAAATCTTAGGATATTGTCGAGAGACGATTGGCAAACATCTTAGAGAATTGGTAGCAGATAAACTAGTTGATGAATTACCAGCAAATCTTTTTCCAAAGGATACAGCCAATAAATACAGGCTAAATCCTAACTGGTTGCCACCCATAGAATTTGATAAATCGCAGTGGGATATCTTATCAAAACTACTGGGCTTCTGGAAGTATCTGGATATGCTACCAAAAATCTTGTTTTTCGGTCGATGCGAAAAAATTGACATAGATGGGCCAAAAAATGAGCCTATCAATGCGAATAATCCGCCAACATTAGAAACTAACTTAAAGCTTTTTAAAAACAACAACACTGCTGTTGCGGGAAAAAAGGAAGTGGTTGAGGAAGAGGAGCCAGACTGGGAATCAATCGCTACTGCAACTAGTACTTGGGAGCAAACCCAGATTATTCACTCCGTTGAAAACAATGAAGAAATCTCCTCAACTGACGAGATAGATCCTCATGAGGATTTACTTCCCGCGCCGGAAAATAAGACTGTTGCAAGTTCAAATTCAAAACCCACAAAACAGGAAATCAGGGAGACTTGCACCGAATTAAAAAGGCTGCGAGTTAATCCAGATCCGTGTTTAGGAGTGATTAAGAAATATTGGGGTAATGTGGCAGGTGCGATCGCTCGTGTCAAAGAGGCGATCGCTGAGGGTTGGTGCGATAATCCCACAGGGTTATTCATCAATAGTTGCAAGAGCGGAAGCAAGGCTAAAACTGCTGTGACTACTGACGTGAGCGATTGGTTTGAATGGGCAAGAAGGCGAGGAATAGTGCTTGCAATGCAAGGTGGAAAATGGGCTTACCTGCCAGATGGAAGCCAAGCTTCACTTGAAGACATGATGCAAAATTATCCAATGGGAGAGCCATGAAAGCCATCACAATCAAAGCCCCTCTAGCCTGGGCTATATTCAACGCCAATTACACAGACCTTTTCTATTACGAGCCTATTGATTGCCCTACCCAGCTAGCAATTCACGCAGCCAAATCCGCATATAGTTTCGATGTTGAAAAATTTTTCAAGAACACAGGAATCGTCACCCCTCCTGCGAACCGATTACCCTTGGGGCAGGTTATCGGAATTGTGACAGTCGAGACGTGTATTGATTGCGATTCTCGTTGGGATTGGATAATTAGCAATCCCAAGTCCATCAGACACTTTGACTACAAAGGGCAAACTGGGATTTACGAAATTCCAGACTCGCGCATTGATTATGATTGCTCTAAAAACCCCATCATTGAGGAGTGTGGGTACAAATCAAGCGGCAATCCTAGAGGGCAATGGCGAGTCAATGTGTGTCCGCATCCCGTAACCGTTAATCATTATTCTTATGCGGTGGCGATCGCAGGCGGGGTAATGGGCAGTGGCATTCCTGGGCATGACCTTTTACACGGGTGCTACGCAGATCCAGAAGAGGCACTTCAAGCTGGGATAGAGGAGCTTTACGAATGAATTTTTCAGCTAGACAGCTTGAACTCATAAGCTCCCAAGTCAGCCTGATCACTCCTGCTAAAATCATGATTTGTGAAGGCTTTGCCTATAGACAGATCCCAGATTACCATCATCACATTCAGTGCCATATTAGAGGCTCCAAAAAGCCACTGCTGATTATAGAAACCGATCCTAGTACTTCATTGCATCGCGCACTTTTTTGGCAAACGAAACTCATGGGTTTTGACGTGAAGCACGTCGCTCATATTCAGCGAGATGATGAAGGTGGTTGTGCATTGTCGGTTGAGCTTTGGCTGGTTGACCACAAACAGACCATTGAGGAGATAACAACCACTGCAAAATCCTGTCTCAATTGTCTCATGGGAGAATTTCATCCAGTAATTGATAGCGGTTTGTACTCCTACTCTGGCGAGTGCTGTCATTTTGAAACTGGCATCCGCGAACAAGTTTTACCAATCATTGAGGTTGAGAGCGAGTACTTGGTAGAAGTTGAGCAGATGTTTGAGCGAGTTGGTCGGCAATGCCCAATGTGGGAGCCAAAACAATGAAAGTAATTATTAGAGTTGAGGAAACGATCACTAGAGACGCGGAGATTGATATTCCAGATAATACGGAAGACGTAAGAGAGTATTGCCTAGCGCTCTATAACCGAAACGAACTTGATGAGGAGCTTGAGGTAACTGATTCCACTTTCTCTTCTTTTGAAGTAGAAGTAGTGGAGGCGAAGTGATGACCACAATTGCGCCCAACCTCGGAAAATTATTCACCAGCCTCACCAAGCGCCCAGCTACCCCGGAAGATATCGCCCTACTCGCACCTGGCGATTGGATTAGCGAGAGGGAATGCCCCTGGTCTTGGCAGTTCAAAAACTCTTGTCAGGATATGGCAATAGGTGTGTGGGAGGGTAAAGAGTTTTTTATCCCACATCACCTATTGATGGTTTGTGAAATCATCGAGGGGCAGGTTGTTGAAAAATTTTTCAGGAAGCTCGAACCAAAATTTAAGGTAGGCGAGCCTTGGGATTCACCTCAAGAATGGTCAAGTGTCGGCGTGCGATGCTCTTATGAAGACGATCTGATTACCTGGGGTGATAGGTGCTTCAAAATTCAACCCAAAATCAAGGAAAAGTACCTTAATCCTCGTGTGCTGGTAGATTTCTTGAGAGATAATTGGCACGTTTTACAATGCTTCTGCAAGCACCTGGTCAAGTCGTCTCAGCCTGCCACAGAAAAAGAAATAATTGCTCATTTTGGATGCACAACTAGTTACGCTAAAAGTGCGATAAGACTGGGCGTGAATTCGGGGATTCTAGTAAAACTTAAAGGCGGAAAATACGAGATATCTAGCCAGCCATTACTAGAAGAAATTAAGGATGAATCCTGGAACCCCGCACACTTCGGATCAACGCCACATCAAATCGAAGAGGATGGGCAGATAACTATTTTTTATGATGCGGGTGACGAACCGCCTGATCCAGATGATTTTGACACTATTGAAAAATTTGAGGAAGCTTGGAAACAATGGGAGAACCTACAGCAGGAATGCTCTTTTGTGGTGGAGGGGGCTGCTCAGAAGGCGCAGTTGCAGCAGGATACAGACCAGTGTGGGCGATCGAAGACAACCTCTACGCAGCAGCCGTCTACCGCAAGCGATTCCCAGGAGTCTTACTCATCGAGCAAGACATTACCACCATTAGCGACGAATTTATCAGGACTCTCCCAACTCCAGACATCATCATCGGCGGAAGTCCTTGCCAAAATTTCTCCCTTGCAGGCGATCGCACCGGGATTAAAGGAACTCGCTCAGGCTTGTTTTTTGAGTTCATCAGATTCCTGGAAATCAAGCAGCCTCCGTTTGTACTCTGGGAAAATGTTGATTCAGTCTTATCTAGTGGAGGGGGGCAAGACTTCATCAAAATCCTTGATGCGTTTGCAGAGGTGGGGTATGTGGGGAATTGGCAAGTTAGGAATGGCAATAGACACGTCCCCCAAAACCGAGAGCGAATCTTCGTTGTGGGTATGCACAGGCGATATTCGGGCAACAACTCCCAAGCTTGGGTTGAAAACTCTAGCTGAAATTATTGGTGAGGGGAACGCCATTGTTTATCGTGCTGCTGGGGGCGATCGCCTTTACCACGAAGAAGCACCTACACTGCGAAGTCTGTCAAGCACTGGTGGCAACCATCAATCTGGAACTGGAGCTTACAAAATCCGCGAATATGAGGGCGAAACCTACATTGAGCGCCCCATCAACGCGACTGAGGCAGAGCAATTAATGGGATGGGAGGTTGGTTCGACGGCGATCGGGATCAACAAAGAAGGGGATGAGATTACAATTTCTCAAACTCAGCGCATTAAGATGTTGGGCAACGGAATTGTGCCTGGGGAAATAACCGATATTTTGAGCGCAATTAAACCGATACTAGAGCGCAAATTAGAAAGTGTTGTGCCTGAAAATATGCGGTTCGCTTATCGGCAATTGCGGCAAAAAGGCATGAGCCATCAAGATGCACTTACTCGTTTGATATGAGAGGGATTGGGAATAGCGTTGCTCCCAAAATGATGCAATTGCGATCGCCATCAAAGCTGTGAAATAGCTTATTGCTCAGGAAACTCTACTAGCGGAACTTCTGATATATTTCTATAAGCCTTAGTAAGCCTCATGTCATCAAAATAACAAATTGCTCTTTGCGAAATATTTAAAATAGAAGCTCCAATCGAATTGTTTAAAGTTGCGACTATAGGAGAAGGATTGATGATATCCGATCCTATTTGGGTGCTATCTACTTTTAAGTAGATAGCACCTCTACTTCTTTCTACCGAGAAGTAATACCATGTATCAATAGATGGTGCCCAGCTAAAATAATATGGGCTATTATCAATAATTAATTCAATTGATGGAGAACTTGCGTTAAAATAGCCAACTCTAAAACCTGTAGATGAAGGGTTTCCAAGTTCTATAAAGGGGTGGAAATAGTTAGTTGTCCCTAAACTCGGAAATCTTACAAAAGTATCAAAAGTAAAATTTTCGTCTGTTTCTACAGAAAAATTATTATCTGGATCTTCTACTCCTATATAAGAAAAGAGAGATCCATTGCAAAATAGTGAACTATTCCCAAAATACTTCTGATCAGAACTAATTACTGCACTCCCTGTAATCGTATGACCCCTAATATCAGTTAAAGTTTCAAAGTGACATCCGAATACTACATTACTAAAGAATGGATCGCCTGTAAAACCAAGACGTGTAGGTAATAGCCCGCTTCCTAAAATAGCCATTTAATTTAGCGCTTCTTGAACTTGTGATGGTGATACGGGGTATACTCCCAATTGTTCAGCTTTTGATTGTCCTGGAATTTGCGATTGATAATTAGGATCTAGCTGTGTTTGATTTAGCAAAATCTGAACTGCATCTTTCGATTGTTGACTTAGTAGCCCAGAAACTATTACTAAGTATGCTTGTAATGAAGCCTTATTCTTTGAATCTGCTGCAACTCTGATATCCGCAACCAATCCGGGTATTTTGTATATTTCGATCGCTTCTGCGGGTGTGATCGCTGCAAATAGTTCCAAGATTGTCGGTAACTTATCAACTGTTATTTGTCCGACAGGATTAGGGATCAAAGGTTTCTTATTCAGTAGGCTGGCAATTGCTGGATAATCTTGTGATTGAACGAGTGCTGTATATTCAGATTTGGCTAACTCACTTTTAAGAATTTCAATTACATTAACCATTTAAGTCCCCACGTAATACCCGATTGAATAACTTATAGAGTTTGCGCCACTTAGATTTAAAATTAGTGGGCTGTTTTGTGCCAGTTTTATTTCGCTTCTTTCAGAATAAACCTGTGCAATTCCATCGCCCTTTGTCGGTGCTAGAATTGGTAATTTGTTACCACTTGAATCTTTCAGAATAATTGTAGTTTCTGTCGTTGTTTGATTTTGAATTAGCAAGCGTGTGATGTGAATTGATAGTCCCGCGCCTGGGGTTGCCGCGATCGTGTTATCTCCGCTATTGGAAACGGTTCCAGTAATATCAGTAATTACTAATGAAGGCTGTATTACAGGAAAGTAGCCATTTATTAAGGCAGAAGGCAAGCGATCGCGTATTTCCGTTTCTAGATCAATCTGGCTTTGTTGATTTGTGGCAGAGGCATCACCACCCCCGCCACTACCACCAAAAGAGTTAATAACATTGCCGTCGCTATCAACAATGTTAGTTTTCTGGTACGCCGTCTCTTGATATGTCATTCCGCTTATATTTTGTTTGGGGCTGGGCTGCGGGAGTAGGCTCCGGCAAAGAAGCAATTTCAACCGGAGTAGGTTCCGGCAAAGAAGCAACTTCAGCCGGAGTAGCTGCTACCACGACAGGAGATTTTGACCAACCTGCTTGAATCCATCCAGGTGAGTCAATCGCCGCAATCTCGCGAGTGCGCTTACCATCTGGACTGTAGAGAGTTACTGGAGCGCTCATGCTGTCAAAAATGCTCCATAATTCAAGTTGCCAGGGCTGCCAGTTTTTGTGGCTTTGGCGCGAACGTAAATAATGTTGGTGTAGCTAGCAGCAGGAAGATTTTTCTCTACCCATTCACCACTCAGTGGAATTTGGAAGCGATTGGCAATGCCAGTGGGGATAACAGTGCCAACGGGGATAAAAGTAGAGTTATCGGCGGAGGCTTCAATGGTGATTGTCCATTGTGCGCTTCCAGCTGCATACCCAGTGTGAGCAGCAACATCGATAACTGCTTTGTAGTAGAGAAGTTCAGCGACATTCGTGTTGCTGATCGCAGTTTCGGCAGTAGTAGCACTGATAGCTACGGCGGTGGTGAAGTCGCGTAAAATCAAACTTGCATCTAGCAAGATCGCGCGGCGGTTGGCGATAGTTGAACGAGCCATATTTTGGATTTTGGATTTTGGATTTTGGATTTTGGATCGGACTAGAGTCAATCCATTGATGAAAAATTTTTCAACAACTAAGAGATGGGCGCAGCGTTGGTAATCCCATACAACCGAGCAGCTGCGCGACCGTGGTAACAGGCGATCGCTGTGTACCAATCCACCCGTGTTCTGAATACCGGCTTGGTTTCCAGTTCACCTAGATCGCGGGTGGAGACGCCATACACACCATCAACCGCACCTTGAATGCCATTGAGCATCATTTCCTTGAAACAAACGCAATAAATGCTTTGGCATTGAGTGCTAGAAGTGCCATCGGGACTTGTTTCGGTAAAATCCAAGATGATTCCACCGTTGTTGTCGTAATCGGCGATCAAGATTGGTAGTCCGTTGTAATGCATTACGCGATTACCAAATTCATCTTGGCTAAAATCAATGTCACCTGAAATTGTGCGATTTCTGATTGCTTGATTTAGCTTTCGGCGTGCAGATTTGCCCATGATTAAGTGGGTGGGCGTGTCTACTTGGTCGATAAGTTGGTCAAGTTTTTCTAAAGAAAGCGGGCCGCCAGCATCATTATTGGAGATTAATTGCGTACCAGTTAAACGCACTTGTAACCCATCAAATCCACGCGAATCAATAGTTGAATCCCCTTTGATGAAGTTGTAAGTCCAGGATAGTGCAAGGGCTTTCACCTTCTGCATTTCATGCACAGAGCGCACTTGATCGCCTTGCATGTCAATGATGGCGCGATCTACATCCAAGTCGCCGCCAAAGATTTTGAGCGCCTCAGACTGGGGATTTAGTACGCCGACTGATTCTTTGTAGCCTTCGTTGATGCCCCGGAAACCTACACCAGGAAGCTTATCTTCGCGGTTGTAGTGTTTACCCGTTCCCGCTACATCTTCAAAAGGAATGGCGCGAAGGATATCAGAGGATGCGGCATATTCTTCAATAATTGTTGCAGTTTGGATGGAGGGAGCAAGTTTTGCTGCCTCCAAAAGAGTCATTGCCATGATGCGTGATGCCTAAATTAATGGTGTCTATGTCCGCCTTGGCATCACGCCTAAAGCTGTCTCGCAAAAACTGAGTCACTCAGTTTGGATATTTCTGTCTACTTAACTCCTAGTTCCCTAGCCTTTGCTATGCGTTCACTGCGAGGCAATGCCATGATTTGTTCTCGCAGCATTGCAGGATTTTGTGTCCCGTGCTGGCTTCGAGTCATCCCGCTTCCTGCACCATTGCCAATTGGATCAAACAGTGAAGCCGTGGGGCCACCGGAACGAAGCTTCAGCATCAAATCATCAACTGTGAAATTCGCGCCCTTGGTATCCCTGAGTGGCGTTTTATCGCGTGGGTCAATGATGGTGATTTTTCCCTGTTCATCAAGGACGATATAATTTGCGGCGCGATCGCGTATCAAGTCAAAGTACGTGTAGCCATCATCGTCTCTGCCACTTTTGCCGCCAGTCGCATAAAAGCTTTTCTCTAAAGCATTAACAATCTGGGTTTGCTTCAGATTCTCTTGTAACTGCTGAACCTGCTGGACAAGTGTTGTTTTTTCCTTGCCCCAGATATCTTTAAGTTCTGAGAAATTGCGCTGTTCTTCGAGCTTGCGTTCTTCGTAAGTCTGGGCTAGTTTTTCTAATTCTTGATATTTATTAGGGTCGATACCCTTAATTTTTTCTAAGTTTGTGGAAAGTTCCGCAACTTTCGTTTCTAATTCTTTAGCCCTTTGAGCCGCTGCGTCTCGCTCTTTACGAGTGGCTTGGGCTGTGTTGAGGATTTTAGTAATTTCCTCGTCAGAATACTGTTTGGTTTCGGGAGATGGAAGTGGTAAATCTAATTCAGTAGCCATAGTTAAGCATCACGCTTATACGAACGCTTTCAGATTTCCCGTATAGATAAAGGGGAGTAGGGGGAGAATAGCTAATGACCAATGATCAATGACTAATGACTTAACCAAGGCACACCCAAAGAGCTACTCGCAAAACATGGTTAACAAAATATAAAAACAAATCAACTGGCAAGAGAAGTAACGCAATTCTTAGACGCGATCGCCAAGACTCAATTAACCCGTACCACTCAGGATTAATAGCTTGTAATGCCCCCAATAAACTATCAGAATGCTCCTTCTCATCAAGCATGATTTTATTTAAAATCTTCCTAATATCGCTTGAGCAAACCTTAATTAATTCTCCATAAAATATAGTTTGCAATTCTTCTAAAACGTGCATAAATGCAAGTTTATTGGGCAAGTCATAAGAGGATGCTGTTAGCCCTTTAAAAAATAACCTAGAACTCAAAAACCGAGTACTGATACCATCTACAGGCTCTCCCCAATCACCATCACCCCAGGTTAAACGATTCCAGCCCAAGGACTCTTCTTTATTCATTAAATGCTGTGCTGGCAAATGAATCTTTGAGTTACCAAGGGTTGCAAAAGCTTGAGCGTGGTTGTATTCGCTTACTGCAAGACTTTCCAATAAATCCTTTAATCCGGGATATAAAGCTGACTGGCGACGACAGAATAAATAAACCCCAATCTCCAATCGCTTGAGAATATCAAGCATTAAATTGTGAGGCAATTTTATAAAAATTTTTGCAAATATTTTACAAGCTAATCTATTAATCATTACGAATACCCTAATAAAGTAATTACGTTGCCAGTAACTACAAAACAAACCCCATCTAAATAATTGCTATTAGCTGGATTTTTCGCAAATATTGAAACCCATTTATAGGTAGAATTAATTGTGAGATTGAATTTGCCCCCAGTATTGGGTAATTGAGCAATTGGGGTAGCTTCTTTCCCAGACATTCCAGTATTGGGTTCCGCCGACCATCTGTAGATGGCGATCGCATTACTACCCGACTGAATACTGATACCAAAACTAGGCTGAATTATCAGCCCTAGATTAGTTTGCGGTGCGTAAAATTGAAACGCCTTGCCACTCCCACCTGCTGCTGTAGTACAACCAGAAGTGCAAATGATTTGCCCTCCGAAGCTTGCGCCGCCCCCAGCGCCCCCACTTTTAAGCCATCGTCCAGTACTAGGGCTGTCGTTGGGCAGCAATACCAAATCATCATCACCAGTAGCGCTGCTGGCACTAATGAACGTGTACCAGCTAGGCAAGCCATTGGCATCGCTTTTTACTTGGCGTGAGTAACCATCAGTTCGCTGGCTACTGGTTAAGGCTTTTAATGTGGCGATATCGGCGATCGCATATCCAGTTTGAATAGTCACTTTTATCTCGGCATAGCATCAATGATTGGTATTCCTCCCACTGGCGCTACGAGGCTTACTTGGTCGCCAATTGCAAACACACCATTAGAAATTGCGCGTGCTGAAAATATTTGTCCTGCGGTATTTTGCGCTCTGTAATTTCCTGTGTCCGCATCGTAATTGAGAATTTTTACACTGTTTTCGAGGATGCGATCTACTGCTTTTTGGGCTTGCACTAATTTGGAGTGATAGATGCTTCGATTAGTGTTTGCAAGCGATCGCAATATTGATAGTTCATCCATACTAATAAACACATAATCCTATGATTGTGCAATATTCTGATTTGGTTGATATTTCTGGTGTTGTACCAAGGGTGATATTTTTCGATTTGAATTTTGTTGTACAGCGATCGGTCGATGGGATGAACTTGCTAGTTTGAAAAGTTATTCTTTTTTTGGTAACAAGATTTCCTGAAAAATAAGCAGTATTGATAATTTTTTTGTCTTTATCAAGATGCACGACAGGTGACTCCCTGTAGCTGTTTACGCACCCAACAGAATCGAGTGGTGGGTGTGCAAGAAAAGAATGGGTAAAGCTTTTGCGCCAGTCTTGGTTGTCTGGGAGCGAGATAAAATCTTCATCTGTATAATCAAAAACTTGAGCATCTTCAAGTTCAAGCGATCGCCTATTGAATTCAAATATTGTGATCTTTCTAAAATGCTCAGTAGAGACAGGAAGATTTTCTTTGAAACTAATATAAATTTTGTTGCCTACGACAGAGGGTAAAGCGGGTATTCCATATTCGGCATAAGCAGTATCGTAATTTAACTTTTTGATTTTCTTCCCATCACAAACATAGAAAATGGGATTAAATCTTACCGATCCACCCATTCCAGAATTAGGATAGGCTGGATTCAACCTTAAATAAAGATAGCCATCTGCATTTTCGCTTGGCTGGTATTGAAGTTCTAGACTGTACCCAATGCCCCCTTCTGCTGTAGGTTCGGTAGTTAGTGATCCTCCATCGTAGCTGATGGTTAGGGTATCGCCGCCTAAGCCACCTCCTGCATAGTCTATATATATAGTTCTTGGCTCTATTCCGACCTTAATTTTTTGCGATTTAGTTGCGGTTAGCGCAATATTATTATTTAAATATCCCGTGCTTAATAAAGCAACGAAGGAAAAGGTTTCGTTGCTTGTAATGTTAGTGATTGGCTGTAATTTTCTTGAAGGCATCGCATCATACTTGTTGAGTACGCCACCCCTCCTCAATCTGATATTTTCGCCTAATGCGATCGCCCCATTGGTTTGAGCGTTGCCATAAGAGATATTTCCATTACTATCTCGCAGTCTCCCCAAGCCCAGTTCGGCATCAAAGTTGGTGTAAATAGTGGGTGAAGATTGCTCTGATATCGCCTCTGCTGTATCAGTGGTTTTCTTCTGAAATAAATGGCGGTTGACAAGCGATCGCCCTTTTAAAATCTCACTAGCTTCCTGTGACATAGCCGCTATTCAATACCACGAGGGGAATTTGATAGCTGTAACCTTGTCCATCCGGTACGGTGATTGGGGAAGATTCCACGGCATAAGCAACGATGATGCCGTTGGCGCTCCTAGCGCGGAATGTCCCAGATCCGGTATCTGTGATATTAACTGTTGAGCCGCCGCCATTGGGTTGCAATTGAAAGTCGTCGGTAGTCGCGCTGGCGACTTGGTAAATAGTGCCTGCGGTAATCCCGCCGGGAAGTGTGGCTAGAGCGTCAGCTGTGAAAACCAACTTATCGCCGTTGATAAACCCATGAGCGGTGATGCTAATGCGATCGGTGGTGGCGTTGACATTACTGTTGGTGAAAGATTTTGATGAAACTGCCAATGAATCGGCAATTAGAAACGCAGTTTGGAACTGAAGAGAACCGCCTGAAGCGCTAAAACTGGCGCTAATGGTGGGTAATTCGTGGCGTTGATCTGTGGTGTCGTAACTGCCATCCGAGCCAAAATTGGCGATCGCTCTGGCATAGCCGTTTGTGGGTAGCAGTTCATTAGAGATGAAATCAGCCAGTGAGTTTGTCCGCCCCAGAGACGCAGTGTTCGCTAGCGCCAATCGGAATTTAGCAGTATCAGGAGGAGTAGAGCCACGGAAAAGGATTTTGGCGCTTTGGCTTACCCAGGCATTGGTGAAAATTAGCGTTGGCATAAATGGGGATTGGGGATTAGGGATTGGTCATTAGTCATTAGTCATTGGGTATTGGGACTGGGGATTTTGGATTTTAGATTAGAGGTTGGGGAATGGGGGAGTGGGGAGCAGGGAGCAGGGTAATGAGGACTGGGGGAGAATTATTCCCTACTCCCCACTCAGCACTCAGCACTACAAAAGCCTGTCCCAATCCGCCTCGTCCCAAGTCCCTGATTCCCAGGTGGGAGATGATTGCAAGGCATTCCAAGCGCTTTCATCCACGCCATCCCAGCTAAAATCTTCCCAATAAAGCGAGGCATAAGCTCCTGTGCAATCGCCTCCAAGCCCCATTCCTCCAAGCAGCAAGAAGCCGCCCGTACAGCTTCCCCCTATACCTAATCCCCCTTGAATCACTGCTGTAGTAGTGGTCAATAGGTATGGATAGGAAATGCATTCTCCCCCTAATGCCAGTCCTCCAGATATCGTTTCAATTTCTGTATAGGGGAGTGTAGTAGTCCCTGGAATTACTACACTGCCGTCAGCCGGCAGGGTTACGCCGTTGATTATGACGTTTCCATCTGGTGTAATCGTCACATCACCTACTACAGCGTTACCTTCCGGCGTGATAACCGCACCAGGGACGATCGCACCATTAATAGTCAGCGTACTTTCACTAATTACAATCGCCCCAACAACTGGAATTGCTGATACCGACTGCCCTACCCATAAGCCATCACAACTCCACAATGCCTTCTGTGCCGTGACAACCCACGATACCCCATCAGCTAAATAATTCTGGGCTGTGCCGTCAAACTCAACTACATTTACCCCAAATAGCGGCTGATACGCACCCAGTAAGCTATTGGGGATTGCCCCCGCCATTTCTTGCCCCTGCCACCTGGCTCTGAGTAATTTGCCTTCACGCTTGGCGATCGCCTCAAGCTGTTTATTAGCGCTGCTGTCACTGCTTATGAAAAATTTTTCATGAGGTACTGTAATCCCTGCCAAAAATTCCACATTATAGGTGCGCTCGCGTTGTTTGAAATTGCCGCTACATGGATCTTGGAATAGTGCGGTGTAGGTAACAGGATTTTCCTCGATGCGTCCCGTAGTTGGGCGGCGCTCGGCCGCGGGTGGCGTTTCTTGCCCTGAATTAGAGCGGCGTTTCTCACTAGAATCCCACGTTAAACCTAATTTTTGTTTCGCCCTCTGGTTCACATCATCAGGATATTCAATCGCTGTGCCGCCCTCAGCCTTCACCGTGGGTAAAAGCCGATAAGTTTGGTACTCCCAGGTGTATTTATCAACTTGTTTCCATTCTTCATACTTATACTCAGAAGTCACAAAATACTCTGGAATTGTCTGCCAATCATCCCAGTTTTCGTTACTCCCATTCAACAGAATTACCGCAAGCTCTTTAGTCTCAGTTACTTTATTCAAAACTACTTCTTTAGAGCTATAGGTATAGGTTTCGGTGACTTGCTTCGTATTTACCAACCCTACGAAATTACCCACAATAAAATCGGGTCTAGCTTCTTGAATTTCTGCCAAATATTGGGATTTATCTGTATTAAAAATAGTAATTTTCTGAATTAATTTTCCGCCAGCTTCAACTTCTTCAAAGCTTGATTCTTCAATTCGTGATTCGCCTAAAAATAATCTAAATAATTCTGGGGGTAAGTTTGGAGGAGTCGCAAATTTATCCCAAAAAACTCTTGGAATGATTAATCCCCAAGGTTTCTCGGTGTTTGAAATGATGGTAAATTTGCCCTCAAATTCCTCCCATTTTTGGATTTCCGTGACTCTGTTAATCACTATCAACCCAGTATATGTAGGGTCAAGAATCGCCGGGGAGCCGTATTGCTCGGTGACAGTTTCACTATCAAGCTCAATCTCCCGCGTCACCATCTGCGTACCTACAGCTTTCACTTTCTCGCAAGGTGATTCCGCCCCACCCAATCGGCGATACCAAAGCTCATTCTCGCCAACTATCAAGGAAACTAGAGATTGAGTTGATTCGACATTAACCACAGAGATTCTGAAGCGCTCTTGATTATCAATCCACCCAACTCGATTACTGGCGTACAGCAATTTCCCAACAGATTGTAAATAGGAACCTGAAAGATTTAAAGGGTAATTGTAGAGCGTACTTGGTAAATTTCCAGTGAATGCAGTGATTCCAGCTTCACTTAATAGCTTGGTTATTACATCTCCTGCAATTTGAGAGCCACTAGGCTTGTTGTCTGCCTTGTCTGGGTCTGTGGGTTCTTTGAAATTAAGAAGTGTGATTAAATCACCAACTTCTAAGGTTAGCTGCTGCTTTTCTACATCATATTTAGGGGTAAGTAGCCGCAGTGTCCCCCGTGGGTGGCGTGTCAGACTTCCATTGGTATCAGCAATATCCAGAGTTACAGGTTTTCCACGGCAAAAAGCGCCGGGACTTTTGCGATCGTCTAGGGATTGAGTAAATCCTAGAGCCTTCCCCAGCACAATCTGCCCAGTGAAAGTAATCAGCCCAGATTGATCCAAGTGGCTATCACTGCCCTGGAAGGAGATAAGGCAGGGAGTGTAATCCGTGCCTCCTATAAGTAAACGGACATTTCTGGCTGATTGGTTGGCGGACATGGGCGGCGCAAGGCGATATCTTCAAGCCCATGATTCCTATTCTTGAGTTACGGATTCACCAGTATATTAAATTACTAAGTCACCACTATGACGCCCAAATAGTTACGTTGTTATATTTGAGCGGTTAATGATATAGGTGCATTCATTATGGCAACTCCAGACTTTTTAGATAGATTGGTTGGTATTTTTCAAAACGCGATCGCATCCACCCAAGAGAACGCACAGCTAAAGGCTGAAAACGCGCAGTTGAAGACTGAAAACACAGACCTACAAGCGAAGCTGGATGCCGCTACAGCAGCAAGCACAGACCTGCAAACAAGGCTTGACGCAACTACTGCTTCATTAAACGAAGACGAAATCGAGAAAGCTAACACAGCAACTAAACTGGCTTCTTTAGAACAGCTTGCATCTCAGCTTGAATCAATCTCAACTCCTGCTACTGCTACTGCGTGAGCCAAAGATGAGCCTCTGCAACCCGTCTGCGGCGTAAACCCGCTTCCACGTTACTGCCTGGATTGCAGTACAGAGAGAAAATCCTTGTTACTTCCTTGGCATCGCTCCATTGGTCAGAATTTTTCAGCAGTCTACTGATGCTGCTAAAGCCTGATGCAAGGTAAAAATTAGCACCCAAATTGTAACCAAAACTCAAGATCGCCCCTTTCTGGTTTGTCGTCAGGTCATTCCAAGAGGGGATTTTCTGTAGGGGAGGTAGGTAATCTTTCTCTAATTGAGTAATTAGCATCTCATCAGCTTGGGCTTGGGTAATGCTTTCTCCCAAGTGCCAATCACTGCCATCAAGCTTTTTAGTAGCGCCCCAGCCGATAGTTATGGGTTTGCCTCCGGTGCGCGGATCGGGGTAAGCGTGGAGGTTGCAGCCCTCGAACTCTTTAATTAGGTCTATGCCAGATGTTGGTAAGTTTGTCATTATGAGCGATGTCTACGACGAGCTGCGCTAACGCAGTGGAACACGCTCATGATTCCTTTGGCGGGGAAGTTATCTCCCTGTAAGACACAGTTACAGAGCAACTAGAGTTGATAGTTGGTAATAAATGCTTGCGAGCATACTTATCAAGCGGCTTGCTCCAATTGCTATAAGCCTCCCTATCTTCTACTGTCCATTTAACTGAAACAATGACTTGGGTTAAAATCTCTTCAGATTCAAAAAAAGGCAGCCAGTGTTGGCGATGGTAGACAATGTAACCTCCATTTAGCAAACTGCGACGAAAAGCAAGCACCCATCGATAAAACAACATAAGTCAAGCCTTATCCAACTCTCTCAGTACAAAGCTTGCTACATAAGGATATAACTGATTCTTCTGCCACTGACTTTTCGGCTCAAGCATCCGAGCATAAAATCGCGCTGGATAAGCTACGCCACCAGTGAAAGAGGTTTGCTCCCCTCCAGGGACTATTGCCCTTGAGCGATACTGCTGCTCAATAAAATCTTGAATACTATCATCAACAATGATTCTGTAATTGCCTTGAGTGCGGCGGAGGCGATCGCATTCCCCAAATATCCCCCCAATCGCATACCACTGCTCGTAAGTCACCATCGCGCTGATTGTCCAAATATGCTTCGGCTCGTAAACCGGGCCAGAATCCAAGGGCGTGCCGACAATGCTGTATTCAGTTTGTCCGGTGTCGGCGAGAATGCGATCGTAATTGATAAATCGCTTGAGGGTGACAGAGATGCTGCTGATGGAGAGGGTTAGCTGGCGCACGTTAAGATTTAAGGTTTAGAGGCTAAATCAGATTTCCTATTTACCTTTATGGCTGGAACTGAACTTTTTCAATGGCTTGAGGATAGCTTCACGCACCACCATACTGTGCAGTATGAAAAAGCAAATATTGACGATAGGTTTTCTGATAAAGAGAAAGTAGCGCTCACTCTACCTTTTAAAGCTTATCGGGCTACAGGGACAATTAATGGTGTGTTGCTAGCAGTGATTTGGCTGGATGAAAAAGATGAGGCAATCACTTATCTTGACAAGATTCTTGAGGTGAGTTCAATGCAATTTTTCCATACTTTAACCGCTTATAGTTTTACAAATCAGGAGCATTCCTTAAGAAAGAAAAGTGATAGAATTTGAGCGCATCTGCACTCATGCTATCTCTGGATGACTCAATCACAAAGCCCTCAGACTCCTCCTCAAAAACCACCGAAGCAAACAAAAGCAGGTCAACACACAGAAGAACTTCTTCTTGGCATCTGGGAGCCTGTGGATTTGCTAGGTCAAAGCTTGATGGGGGATTACTGGAAAATTGTTTATCTCTCTATTCAGGATGCGATCGCCCTTTATATTCTTTTAAAAATTCCAGATTTACTTGGACAATTGATTTTGGGCAAAAGCTTTTCTGATTTTGGTGTTTGCCTTCAAGAAAATGCTTTAGGTGCTTCACGTTATGCCTGTTTTATCATAGTGACATCAGACTTTTTGTTGTGGATCGTGATTGCGGGTCGAATAATTGGTCGATTCTGGGCAGATTTGAATGATTTGAGAAACGGCACAAAGTAAACATGACTCTGCAAAACCGTAGAAATATCAATTTTGATGATGCCAAAGCCGGACTGAGTTCGCTAGTTAAACAAACGGCTCTGGTTGGTGTTGGTTTTCTACTCATGTTGCTGCTAACTGGAGGCAATCCATCAGCACTTGTCGTCGGGTTTAGCGTTTGTTTAGGCATTATATTTGTTGCTTGGAGTGAAAAAGACCGACTTACAATCTCTCACAGAGAATCTGAAAGCCAAAACCCGCTTTCTCGGAATAATTTAGTTGACGATGCTGAACCACGTAGTAAACACCAGCCCATCCTAATTGGTGGCGACCTGATCAGTGCCAACCTTAGTGGTAAAGACCTGAATGGGAGAGACCTGAAAGGTAGAGACCTGAATGGGAGAGACTTGAGCTTTGCCAACCTGAGCTTTGCCAACCTGAGCTTTGCCAACCTGATTCGTGCCAATCTGAGTAGTGCCAATCTGATTCGTGCCAATCTGAGTAGTGCCAATCTGAGTAGTGCCAATCTGATTCGTGCCAATCTGAGTAGTGCCATCCTGAGGGGTGCCAACCTCGGCGGTGCCAACCTCAGCGATGCCAACCTCAGCGGTGCCAAACTCAACGGTGCCAACCTAGACGATTCTATTGTCATGAATGCTTTATTTGGAAGCAGCAAAGGTCTCACAGAAGATATGAAACGTGATCTAGAAAAACGAGGAGCAATTTTTGGCGATCGCCCTCCAGTTCTGAGCCAAAGATAAGAAAGCATTCCTGAAAAATTTTTCATAACCCCACACCCATAACTTGACCAATGTCCAAACAAAAACCACCCTTTATCGGGTGGGTGTTTGATGATTCTGTTTCAATGGCTCAAATGAAATAATAGTGATCGCTTTAATCACTAGCGATCGCTCTTAGGTGAGGAAAAGGTAAACCCCTTGACGACACTTTGAAGTTTGTGAAAAATTATTCAGGATTGGTAGTTTTAACTGGCAACAGCAATGTATCTTCAATCTGCTGTCGCACTTCTCGGCTCACGTAACACTCGCTGTTGAGGCAATCGATTAGTAGTAGATTTCCGTTGTAATAATGCTTCAACAATTCCTGTTGGGAATTGCTGAATTCCCAATTTTGACAAATGTTACCGTGTTCAACCATGACTGCTCTGAGTCTTTGATCCCAAGTTTGACCATTTTTCTGCCACCAACGCTCGTATGTTTCTAAATCTCCCTCTGGGTTAGGAAGTTGGTTTTGAAGTTTTTGAAGCTTACACTGAAATTCAGAATTGTGAGTTTGTTTGAGAGCAAAAGTGAGGTCGAAGGCAAGGTCTCGGTCTAGGTTTCGGAAGAACGTGAGGTCTCGCTCTAGGTTGAACTCTTGGGCAAGCTTGAGGTAAACATAAAAAGCTCGAACAGCACTAGATTTATAAAGAGATTCTACAGAACGAGATTTTTCATTAACCCAAATGAGAAATTGCAGCAATTTTTCATCACCTGTTAGGAATACATCAATCCGCTGTTTCATTAACAGTAGAAGGTCATCGGCATCTGTCAAAATCCCTACAGTCAACAAAAAGACTTCTCGCCAACGGTTGTCAGTGATATGACTGACTAGCTGTTGAAACACTTGCTGAGGATTGCGACTGAAAGCGATATATCTAGCAGTGAAGAACTCATGAAATGTCAGATGGGAAAATGAATAAATTCTCTTTGCTCGTTCTACTAGTAATCCATGCTGTGCCTCAATCGATTTCAGCACTGCTATGCTGTCTAATAGTATTGCTTGTGGATCGGCTTTGGCATCAGGTAAATTTTGGATGTAATTACTGATATATCCTTCTACAAGCCTTTCTTTGAAAAAGTAATTTCCTTCCTCGAAAGTTTCTAAGGCAATTTGGCTGAGGAGGTCTGCTTTACGTTTATGGGAGAGTTTTTGGTAAACCTGATCGCGCTCAATGCTACGCATACCATCCCATTTTTTTAGCAATACATCTATTCCTTCTTGATAAAGCTCAGAACGGTTAGAAGGAAAATTTGTAGATTCACCAAAAAGCAAGCACAGTAGTGTCAGAAGCAAGGGATTGGTTGCCAGTTCTTTAATCCGCTGATTTTCCTGGAGTTTTTGAATTAACTTTTGGGCTTTTATGGAATCTTTGTTCTGAAACCATCTGGTAACAAAATCAGTAATTTGCTGGTCGTCAAAGTCAGCAATCTCAACTTCAGTAAAGTGTTCAAACTTATATTCATTTGCTGCAATCCGGCAGGTCATCACAAATGAGTTGGCATCGTACTGAGTCGAAAAGTTGCGAATTTCATTTAAAACTCGGACATGATCTGCTTGCCTTACTTCGTCCAGCCCATCCAGTAGCAATATTGCTCTACCTTGACGTAATAGGGTTTCAGCTATCTTTTTGTCTGAGATATCGTGACGAGCAAGCTGGTGATTTATGTAATGCAACAAACTTGGTTGCTTGGGTTCTTCAGCAAACTCTTTAAGAGTAATGAAAATAGGGACACAATCTGCCAAAAACCGCTCTGAGTTACATTGCATTGCTATTCGCTTTAAAAAGGTTGTCTTGCCTGCCCCCGGTTTTCCTAAAATCATCAGTTTGGAGTATTGTTCAATAGCTTCCAAGCCTGGTACTCGTTTTGCCAGAACATGACTCAGCCCAAAGCGCTCAAAATTTGCTGGGTTGCAATTTTCTAATAGTTGAGACAACTCCAAATTTTGGCGTCCTGTAATTTTTTCCAAAATGTTTACATCGGTGTAAATGTTGTTTAGCCTGAGCGGCTGAGTCATGTCCAGAACGCGTATCCATCCACATCGCTTTTGGATATCTGCCCTCACTTTTTCACGTACCTGTTGCACCAAGGCATTGATGTTAAGGGTTTTGGCTTCTTGTTCCTCTGCTTGAACTCTGCCAATAAGCTCCTGCCAATCAAGTTCTAACTTCTGGCAAATCTTAACGAAGATATCATTGCTTATTGGTTTAGCACCAAAGAAATTATCAACAGGTTGGCGGCTTATTTCCAATTCTCTGGCTAACTGTTGTTGACTCCAACCTTTACCAGTTAGAGCAGTTTTTGCTTTTTTGATACCTGCTGGACATGCCCGGAGCGAATTTTGCGGCATAACTTCATGCGATAAGCCATACCAAATTTTATGCTAAAAGCCAAACTTATGCCAAATTCATGCTGTGACAAAGCCGAGTGTTGGCTGAACTCTAAGCGCTCAACTGCGAGACTTTAAGCAGTTGAGTGATGGATAATTTTATGACTAAGCTGACAGTATCTTCTAGCTCTGAACGCAATTTTAACCAAGAGATAGTTAGGGAACGTCTACGCCAAGCTCGGTATAGTTTTAACCTTGCACTAATCGCTACTGGACTGTCTGCCTGCATTGGCTTTATTGGTGCTGGACTTTTACTCACAGGGAGAGTTACAGAAGGAAGCATCACCGCCACTGGAGGAATGGCTGCTAGTGTGCGATGCATTCGGTTTGCCAAGGAAGCCAACGATAGACTTGACAAAACTTTAGTCGAGCTTAACGACGCTCCTTAGAGAAGTGCCCTATTACCGGAGGGCGATCGCTTAGGCTTGATAGCGATCGCCCCCCAGTTCTGAGTCCAAGATAAGAAACATCCTGAAAAATTTTTCATAATCCCCAACACAAGAGCGATCGCTTTCAATAAGGAAGAAGTTAGTCAAAAAGGGATTTGGGTAAGGGCTTACGCTCTTGCTAAAAAATTTTGGCACACCTCGAATAAAGCGATCGCTCTTATGAAGTTGCACGCCAAACTTTTCTCAGTGAGGAATTGCTTGTGTAGATGAGATATTGGTAGATTAGAACTAGTAAAAATATTGCGTTAGTGCAGTTTGATGGTTAATTTTTCTACTATCGACCCGATAATCATGCCTTAAATGCTAAAGAAGCTGATACCACGACAATCTATTCCAGTCGAATTAATTCAGGCTAAGGCTTATGAGATATGGGCAACTCGTGAACGCAACAAAGAAAGTGGCACTTCTGAAGATGATTGGTCTAATGCAGTAAAATTTCTAAACCAACATTGGTGGTTTGTTACTTTATGGAAGATAGACAAACGATATCAACAATTAAAAGTCTCTGCTACAAATTCAATAAAAAATGCCATATCCTTTAAAACTTTAAGCCAAGCAGTAAACGCTTCAGTACTGATTGGTGCAATTACGTTTATTGCTGGTGAACAACAGCGTCGTGATGCACAAGTTTACCAAGCATGGCAGGTTATTAGTGCGGCGCATGGACAGCCTGGTAGCGGTGGGAGAATACAGGCATTGGAATTCCTCAACAGTGAACCAATGAGAATCCCTTGGTTTTGGTTGCACTGGCAGAGGGAAAGTTTATCTGGTTTAGAAGCACCAAATGCTTACTTGGTTCCTTCTCGTGATACTGAGAAAAAAGGCGGGATTCAACTTTTTCAAGCAAACTTGACTGGAGCCAATCTAAAGGGGGCAAGCCTGCGTGGAGCCAATCTAAAGGAGGCATACCTGACGTTAGTCAATCTAAAGGGGGCAAACCTGAGTGGAGCCAATCTAAAGGAGGCATACCTGATTGCAGCAAATTTACAGGCGGTATACCTGGGTGGAGCAAATTTACAGGCGGCAGACCTGGGTGGAGCAAATTTACAGGCGGCAGACCTGGGTGGAGCAAATTTACAGGCAGCAAACCTGAGTGGAGCCAATCTAAAGGGGGCATACCTGATTGCAGCAAATTTACAGGCGGCAAGCCTGAATGGAGCCAATCTAAAGGGGGCATACCTGATTGCAGCAAATTTACAGGCGGCAAACCTTAGCGATGCCAAGCCTCAAGAAGCTAAATATACAGATAACAGTACTAGTCGTGAAACCTGTAAAACTTATGTGGAAAACTACCCCTGTCCCACCACCTTCCCCTCTAATTTTGACTCGAAAGCAGCAGGGATGAAATTATTAAAGTGATAAGCTTTCGGGCGCTCGCAAGTCATTGGATATAGGAATTTTGGCTCTCTGCTTATAGCTCCCAGGATCAGCACCAAAATAACCATACCTGAAAAATTTTTCAACAGTTATCGCGTCATGGTCAGGTTGTTTTCATTGATCTAGTCCCACCCAAGCCCTAGTATAGGATAGCCATCTGCGTCATCCACGTAATTGGCTAATTCATCTCTGTTATCCCAGTACCATTCTTCTAGTTCAGTTATAAACTGGCCTAACGTTGGCCAATTTGCATAGCCTACCCAAGTGAGTTTATCCCATTTTTGCTGATTAGCACGCCAGTTAAAGTTGTGTTTGTGATGGCTGTCTGGATGTCCAGAGTTAACAACAAAGTAGTCATCCAGGTTGTCATATCGAAAAATATTGCCTACCCCCTGCACTGACGCATTATAAGCGTAAGAAACAGTTTGAATCACAGGGCTGTCGTCAGAATTGCTTAAAACATCTAAAAACTTGTCTACTCTTATTAATGTTTTGCCTCGACAACCTATTTCACCATTCAAGCGAATCTGAGGGACATTTTTACCCGAAACATCATCAAAGCGTCGCCAAGGAGAAAATTTTAGAGTGTGGTCATTAATAAAATGAGAATCACGAAACTGGTTGATCACAGTTTCGTGAATTTGTTCATAAGCAGAAAAATTATTGGGGGCGTGAACACCTATATTTGTTTTCAATTTGACCTCTAGTCTTCAAAAGCGCTAGCCAGCTACAAATGTCAGGAAAATTAGATGCTTCGCCTGTTTGTAAAGCTTGACGCATATCATCTGAAGACATTTTATACCGAGATTCATACGAACGGATCTCATCATTAACTTGCTTAATCCAAGCTTCTATTTGTTCTGACGTTGGGCTAACCGCAGCTTGAAGCAAGGCATCTACGCGCTCACCCTTCTCCTGCTTAGACATAGAGGAGAATTCAGTTAACCTAATTGAAGTGTCGATTACTGCCATGCTGCCAACCCATCCTTAAGAAGCTAAACCCATTGCACTTCTTAATTCCAAGATACCCAAATTTGGGGACAACTTCAGCTATCTTGTGAAAGAATTTAAGAAAAATTGTTAAACTTGGTGCTACCAATCAAAGCAAACACAACAGCGTGTAATGCTCGTGCAGGGACTTAGATGTATATTGTGGCAACCAAAGAGTGACTTTTTATCCCTGGAAAATTTTACAATCTTCACATTCCCGCCCCCACAACCTGACCTCTTGAAAAATTATTCATCAGTTTCGCCGCGTCATCTACAGGATTGGGGGATTGAACGGTCAAGCTTCTTGGTGTATTGGCGAGTTGCAAGATGCGATCGTTCAGGGTAGCTAGCTGCTGCTCAATTCCCTGGTTCGCCATCTTCAGTGCCTCTACGAACTGATTACCACTACCGGACTCACGCGGTTGGATACTGGATGAATTTATGGCTAGCGTTGTTTTGTCCTGTGGTGGAATATCAGCTTTGCCTGTTTTGGGTAAGACTGCTTTTTGGCTCGGCAATTTCATCTCATCCCTCTGCCGTTGATAAGCATCAAACAAGTTTTCTCCCGGCTTCAGGTCAAGTTTGGGCATCTGGTTAATATCAATTCTTTGGGGAAGCGCAAATTCTGGATTAACTCGCGCTTTTGCCTCTGCTTCTGACAAATTTATCGGCTTACCTGCTTGGGCGCTGGACTCTACCAAATTCAGTGCAGTGGTGCGATCGCTTCTATTGATAGTGGCTTGCAAGCTTGAAGTTTCCGCGCCTTGGACTGCTTTTTGTTCCTGGATCGCATTGGCAGCAATCTCAGGTTGATCGTTGAGATTGGCTTGTGCGCTGGCGATGCGTTCATTGCTGAGTCCGATTTGTTTATTGGCAATCTCCAGATTGGTTTTAGCCGTTTCAATGGCGATCGGGTCTTTTTTGGCGATCGCAATTTTCAACGCTCCCTCAGCCTCATTTTTGGCTTTTTGGGCTGACAATTGTGCTGATTGAGCTTCATACAGAGCAATTTGAGCAGCAATCTTCTGGCGCTTGAGGTCGTTCTCTAAAGTTTTACGTTGGAATTCTTGCTCCATTTCTAGAGCCTTCTGTTTTCTACTCTCAATCTCATTTTCAATCTGTGCTTGCTTCTCCTTAATCCGCAATTCTAAATCTTCTGGAGTGTCGCCACTGCTAGACTTGGTGACTGTGGCAGGGGTGACAGTCACGCCGCCACGAGGAGCAAACCCCAGTTGTTCCAATTGAGCTTTAATAGCTGCCTTGACTTGAGGTTTGAGCTTAGGATCTTTAAGCTTTTCTACCAATGCTAGGGCATCATCGCCATCAGCTTTTTTATTCTCCAGAGGTGCGATCGCCGCGTCAGACAAAGCTTTAGATAAATTACGGCGAGATTGCTCTAATCTGTTGGTTCGTTCAAGACTCTGGTTATAAAGGTCAAGCTTTGATTTTGATTCATCAAGCTCGGAAGTCTGCTTTTTAAAGCGGTTTTCCTCAAGCGCCATAATGCGCTGAATGTTATGCTCTACGGTCTCGCGGTATTTTTCTTCAGCTGTAATTTTCTGATCAACTACCGCCAAATTAGCCGAGGCAAGTTCCTGATTCAGGGCATATTGCTCCAGCACAAAATCTCTGGCATCCTTAGACCCTTCCTTGTATAGCTGTTTATTTTGGGCGATACGGACTTGAATTGACTTGACGCGATCGCTTGCCGTAGTAGCGTCAATCTTGGTTTGAGCAAGTGCGAACTGATCTTGAGCCTGACCAGTTAAACCAGATGAGAGCAATTTCTCTTTAGCTTTACGAGTGCTATCAGTGGCACGGGTAGCTGTTAGCGCCTCAGCTTTTTTATTAAAAAATTCAATTTCCTTGAGTCGCCGCGCCAAGACTGCTGACTGAACAGCCAGTCTATTCTCAGACTCCTGTTTCTCCAGATTGGTTTGCTCGGTGGTCAAGTCCCGCTCACGCTTGGCGAATTCCTCGGCAGATATCGCGCCTTGGTCGTAATAGGTGCGGAGTGCGGATAGTTGCCCATCTAAGCTTTTTTGTTGACTTCGCGTACTGGCTAATTGAATCCTGGAAATCTTTTCATTAGCGACTTCTTCAGTTAAAACCTTGGCTTCGAGCGCTCGTTTGATGCCAGTAATATTTTGATTCTCAGTCTTGGTAGTAGCAGCACGAGAATTAGCCGCCGACTCATCAATACTGAATAGGGAGTTATCCTGAGTGGTTTGTTTGACCTTCAATTGTGATTCACTCAGTCCCACCCGCGCTTCAGAAAGCTTGTTTTTCTGCTCTCTGGCAGACTTGAGCTTTTCTAATATCCCCTTATCAGCTTCATCTGTTGTGTTTTTTAGCACATCATCAATTTTGGCGACTGAGGCATCTGGGGCAACTCCCAAGCGCTGCAACGTAGTCTGGAACCCACTAGCGTTAACTGTCGCATCAGTTGCCTGTACAGCTTTTTCTAGGTCGCCGACATTGGTTTGATTCTTGTCCCGTTCGGCGACAGCATTTTGTAAAGCAGCATTGCGAGTGGCAAGTTTATTGGTGGAGAAGCCTTTGAGTTGAGTGGAGGCGATCGCAACTCGTTCATTGTTGAAGCGTAGTTCGCTCTTTTCTTGCCCCTCAGCTAATGCCAAGTTGAGTTTCCGCAATGATTGAGTAAATGCCAGTACTGGATCAATCCGCAATGACCCTAGCGCTGTCTCCATCTCAGCCTTGAATTGCTTGAGCGGTTCAAGTTGTATTTTGAGGTTTTGGCGCTGTTTGTCAGCTGCTGCTTCCCCACCCAAAGCCGCAATATTATCAGGATTATCGAGTTGCTCTAACTGCGATTTAATTGAATTAATCTTCTGAGTTGTGCGGTTGAGTTCCAGGGTTAAGGGTTTAGCCGCATCGCTACGCTGGTCATTGAGTGCGGTTATTTTTAGATTCTGAGAGTCAAGTTGCCGTTTAGAGTCAGCAGGGACAGCTTGACCTTTATCTACAAAGTCCCGTTTAATTTGGGATTGTAAAATTGCCCTTTGTTCCTCTGCGGCTTTGAGTTCGGCATCAATGCCGCGCAATTTTCCACCATCCCCAGTACCAGTTTTGAATTGGGCTAATCGATATCGTGCCTCACCCAAGGACTCACTGTTAGAAAGTCCTTGCTGTTCAATGCTATTGACCGTGCTATCTCTTTCGTATTGCCCGTATGTTTTAATTTTCTTGCCCAAGATACCGCCTGGAATTGGGCCTAAATCCGTATTTAGAAAACCAATCACTGAGTCCATAGCCCTACCAACGCCGCTAGTCGCTACGGGTTCTGTACCTTGGTTATCCTGTCCGGGATTGGGTTTTTCAAATGCTTTTTTAGACTCCTCTGCCGCTCGTTTAGCCGCATCAGCCGCCTTTTGAAAAGATTGCACTAATTCAGTATTAACTGCTTGGTTGAGCAAGTTAATCACTTCCAGAACTGCAAATATACCAGCCGTTAACTTGACTGAAAAAGAATTATTGATAGTCTGTCCCAAAGCCTGCATCCCACCGCCCAATGTGCCAGTGGCGAACTTGGTAGCAATCAACTGGGCAATCACGGCTTGCAATGCACCAACCATCTTCACACCTAGAGTCACCGTCACCCCAAGCAAAATAAATCCAAGTTCTTTAGCGACAGACGACAATCCCTTGAGGATGACAGCAAAAACATTTAACCCTGCTGTAGCAGCTGGTGAAACTCCCTCACCAATGCCCTGTTGCAAGCTAAGAAAAGCATTCTGTACCCCAAATATCGCACTTTGGGCATTACCCGAAGCGTCTTTAGCCGCATCCCCGAATTCTGCTTGCAATTGCTTGGCAAACTTAGGTAGGAAGTCTTGAGAGAGGATTTGCCCAGTATCCAGAAGGCGGGTAAATTCCGTCTCTGTCAATCCCATCGCCCTAGCGGCAATCCCCATCGCCCCCGGCAATCTTTCTCCTAATTGCTGCCGCAATTCTTCGGATGATACCTTGCCTTTAGAAATCATCTGGCTTAAAGCCAAGATAGTGCCTTGGGTATCTTCTGCCGACAAACTAAGCACGGTGCTAGCTTGCGAAATTCCCAAGAATATTTCACGAGTCCCTTTCCCTTCCAATGCCGAATTTCTTGATGCTGCGGCTAACTGTGTGAAACCCTCGGCCGAGGCTTTGAGCGGAACTCTTAAATCCTCAACAGTCTTGCGAACAAACGCCAGATTTTGAGCGCCACCCGCACTACCTCCTGATGCAAAATCAAGAGCGGTTTTGAGGCGATCAAGTTCGACAAATGCTTTGAAGGCATTAACTGAGATATCGGTAAATAGATTTTGGACGTAAGCGATCGCGCCAAAGGCCAAAAATCCTTTTACAAGCCCCGCGATCGCCTTGATCCCTTTGACCTCTAATGTGGAAAATTTAGCCAGTATGTTATCAATAAAACTAAATTTTTCTGGGGCTAAAGACGCAACATCAACGCCAATATCAATCTTGCCTTCAGACTGCATCTTTTTGAGATGATTTGTGTAGACATCGATTTCATGGTTGATGAGTTCAAATGGCAACCCAAGCTTTCGCAGGCTACCTTCTAATTCGCGGACTGCCCCACTTAAAAGCTTGAAGTTTTTATCTGATTGATTTTGCCCAAACTTGGCAGAAGCATTGCCTACCTTGCCAAAGGCATCTTGCAAGTTCAAAAGCGCTTTCGCTTGCTGAACGTTGGGGGATTCCCCTACCTTAGTGCCAACTAAATTAGCAATACCTTCAGCATTCTCCGTAATATACCGCGCCTTCTGAACAACGGCACTTTTCGATCTTTGCTTGAAAAACTGTTTGGGATTGTTGCGTATGCTGTTAACGACTTGTTCTCTTGCCTTTACTTTCGCTTCTACCTCTGCATTACTTGGCAAGCTTGGTTCTGTAATAGATTTTTCAATCCCTGCAAGTTGCTCTAATTCCTTGCGAACTTCCTCATCAATTTTGGCTTCCAAAAGTGCTAATTCTTTTCTTGCCTCTTTAAGACTTTTTAATTTAGTCTGAACTTTTTTGCCTCTAGGCTTGCCAATACGTGGCGATACAGATAAAAGTGCTGATTTAAGAGCAGCTAAAACTTTATCGGTATTGTCAGACATAGCAAACAGTTCTGTGCCTGAATCTGCCACATCATTAATAGCGAATAATTCAGATGACCTTTGTTTAACAGACTCAGTGTTTTTGACTGTAGTTGGAAGCTGGGACTTTTGCGCTTGTCGTAAAGCGGGAGAGTAGGATCTATATTGGCGCTCAATCGTCCCTTTGAATTGCCCAAGTTTTTTCCTGACTTGTGCTGATAAATCAGTGCGTTTTAGCTGTTCAGAAACAAATTGTATTTGCTGGTCAATATCTGTGAGAGTACTGCCAGCTAGTTCTTGATTCGTGACTTTGCGATCGCTTGGCTTGCCCTTGAATGATTGCTTGAGGTTGGCGGTGATTGTCTTCTGGGCTTGGGTAGCTCTTGAAATCAGTTCAGATTCGGATGGCAATTGAGTAGAGTCTGCGTTTTTCGCACTCTGCTGCCGAACTTTAGCGATCGCCAGTTTCTTTAATTGCTCTGGTGTTGATTCAATTTGAGAAACTATGCCACTAAGAGCAGAACCAAGTTCAGCTTGAAGCTGTCCGACTTCAACGGTAGTCAAAGACTCAATGTTGGCAGCTTTGTTTAGCAGGGGTTCTAAAGATTTTGACAGATCCTCAAATTGAGCAAAAACTTGAGCAATTTCATTTTTTAAGGTAGCTCCGTATTGCTCTACTAGTCCCTGCATTGGCTGGATTTTTTTGATTGACTCTATTTGCAGATTTTTAACTATTTTTTCTGCATTAGCTCCAGCCACACCAAAGGTTTTTTGAAATTGTTCAACAGCACTTTCTTTCTGAATTTTTGCTGCAATTTGAGGCGTGTTCCTAGCAGCAAATACATAGGCATCTGATTCTAATTTTCTAGCAGCAGGCTTTGCAAGCTCCGGCTGGGCACTAGTAGAGCCTTCTATATATTTACCAAACTGCCGTGCCTCTTGTGGAGTTGGAGTAGCTAAGGGGACAGCAGAAGTTTCGCCTGCCAACGGGTTTACTTTTCCAAGTCCAAATTGCAAAGCATGGCGTAACTCATGAACAAGTGTATCAATGATTTGCTGATTTAATTGCCCTTTTTGAATGAGTTCATGCACCTCTGGAGGTACATTGACTCGATTATTTTCTGGCGTGTAAGAGCCATATACACCAGGGCGTAATTTATTAGAAACAGCTAATTGTGGAATCATCCCCGCAGGGATTTCACCCACGCCAGATAATGCCGCAACTTGCTGAAAAATTTTCTGATAAGCAACAGGTAAGTTATCTTTTTGTGTTTTGTTTACTGGTGCTGAAACACCTAAAACTTCAGACGCTCTACCTATCCCTCCCAATTCTTGAGATAACTGCTCATACTCTTGCATCTGAGGAGCGATCGCTTTTTTTCTTTGCGATAACTCTGCACGTCTGCCGCTAAATTGCTTGTTAAGCTCTCTGCTAACAAATTTGGCTTGGACTTCCCCAAGATATCTAGCTTCCTGGAACTGCAACTCTCCTTTGGATATTTTTGAAGAGTCTGTGTCGGGACGAGGAATTGCAGCAAGCGCAGTTCTAATTTTGTCAGCTTTACCTATTTCCCCTTTAGCCTCAAGTTGAGCGGCGAGTTTTTCAAAAGTTTTGACCTGTTCCTCGTATTCTTTAATTCTTCTCTTGATCAATCGCTCAGGAGTCAGATTGACTTTGAATCTCTCAGCTATTTTTTGCAGTCGTTGTTGTTCGGCTGCGTAATCTGCGGCAAATGTCTGAGAATCCTGCTGAATACTTGGCAGAACTGCACCTATTTCGGCTCCTAGTTGCTTTAATCGTGCGGGTTTGCCCTGGCTTGTTACTCTTTGGTAATCGGATTGTATTTGCTCTGTTGCGGTTTGCTTATCTTTGTTTGCAGATGCAGACGATCGCGATCGCCGAACTGCATCAGCAGTAAATACCTTTTCTTCTCCTAATACCTGCCTTGTCTGTTCAGCTACTTCCTGCATCAAGCCTGGCATTAGCTTTTTAAAGGCTAGTCCAATGGATTCAACAATCCCTTCCCCGATTGCTTCTCCGACAATTGCACTGCTGCCAATGCTGCCAGATAAAGCACTTCCAATTGCGCTTTTTACGCCAGAACTAATACCAGAACTAAGTTCTTCTCCCAGTTTTAAGCCAGCACCCGCAAAAATAGTGCCAAGCGCAACTGAAGCCGCCTTCAAGGGCAGTAGCAGTACTCCCAGTAAGCCCGATCCAACACCAACAGCAGCTTTGAGTAATCCTCCAGTCAGTACAGCAAATATATTCTTGCTGGATGCACCACGAACACCTTTCTCGACGGCTTTGCTAATATCACCATCAATGGAATCAGTTTCTAGGGTGACTTTAGTTTTTTGTTGCAGTGGCGATTTTTTAGCATCAATATTTAAATCAAGCTTGACTTTAGATTTTTTAAAATAGTTCTCAATCTTATTGACAACACCCTTCAATTTAGATTCATCAACTGAATCCAAGCCCTGCATCAAACCCGCGATCGCATACTTACCAATTTCTCTGAAAACCTTCGACGGTGATTGAATACCCAGTTGTTTATTGACCGACTTAACCATCGACTCAATAGCCGATTTACCCGCGCCCTCAACTCCTGAGAACCCTTGAGTAAAACCCTCAGCAGCATATTTACCAATTGTCTCAAACTGCTGTTTTACCTTGGCTTCATCAACTTTAATGTCAACTGCGACAGGCGTTATCTTTGACAACCGCCGCAGCTTTTCTTGGAAATCTTTAACGTTGGGTGCTAAGTCAATTTTGATGGGGTCAATACTAGTTGACAGCTTTTTAATCTGCTGATCAAAAGTTTTTGTATCTATTTCAAGGGGGATAAAAACGGGTGAAACGAGTTTGGATAACCCCTTGATTTGTCGCTCGAAATCCTTAGTATCTAGCTTGATGCGATATGCGATCTGACCAGCGTCTTGCTGCTGTAACTTTGTTAAGTCACTGTCAAATTGGGAACGGTCAAGGTTTAATTTAATTGAGGCGGAACCAAGGCTTCCCATATTAAGGCGATCGCATTACGTCATGGTTTGGGTTCCCTGTTTGAGATAATGAAAGTGGTAAAACCTACCATTGCTAAGTTTCTCAATGGGTGCAAGTGAAATGCCAAAAAAAATACTAGTCACAATTGAAGGACGGACTCAATGCGTATCTGACTGGGCAAAAGAAAAAGGAGTCTCCCCCATAACAGTTCATCAAAGAATTGGTGAAGGATGCACCCCAGAGCAAGCAATTCTTAAAGGAAAAAGGACACGTCCACCACACTGTCCTGTGTGTGATTCGGTCAAAACAATATGGAGAGGCAGCACTACTCAATCTATTCGCTTTAAATGCAATGACTGTGGTAAGCAGTCGCGCATTCAAAATGGACAGATAATGGAACGGAAAGGAGCGAAGAAAAAGATAACTTTGTTTTTGACACCTAAAGCTTGGGAAAATATTGAAAATGAAGCACGAAATCGAGGTATAGGTATTGATGAATTAATAGAGGAGTTTGGACGGCAAATCAACTCCCATACCTCATGAAAAATTTTTCATGAGGCAGTCGTAAGAATCACCCTAGCTCAATATTGGCATTGCCTAACCTTTCCCGAAGCCATTCTTTATAGAGGTTAACCTCATTTTGCATTGATTGAACTAAGGCCTGATAATATTCTTCTTCTGTGAAAACGCCTTTGGCTATTAGCAGTGCTGCGAGTGCCCCTGTCTCAACCATCGTGCTATTCACACCTACCCTTAAATGCTTAGGGGTAGTTTCGCCTGGCTCGTAGTTCATTTTCATAGCTACGCCAGATTGCATGGCGTGAGCCAGTGCGTGATATTCCAGTCTGAGTTCGTCAATACTTTTAGCCATAGAAGCCTGTAGTTGCTAATTTTGGCATTATCTTAGCAACTAAGCGCAAACTCCCCTTCCAATACCCAGACTTGACCCAGTTCTGGAACTTTTACGATGCCACCATCTGTGATGATCGCCCCACTCACCCCATCAACAAATCCCAGCGGGAATCTGACCAACCCATTATCAACAACTGGCTGTAGCAGTACCAAACCCTCACCAATCCACACAAGAGGCGTACATGGATCGCCATTACGGGATTTGGTAAGTTTATCCACAGGGGCGATCGCCACTACCCACCCCGGCAACTTACCCGCGTCAGCCAAAGCAAAGAAGGCATTAGCAGCAGTTGAGGAAATGCGATCGCCCTCATCCTCAACAGGCGTGAAGTAGAAAAAGTCCGAAGGCTTGGCTGCTTCAGATTTAGGATCGCGGTTGCTATTTACGAAGCACGATGTGAGGGTAGCAATGCCCAATTCAGCCAAATGCAACTCCTCACGATGAAGCTTTGCGCCATAGTGCAGCGCTTGCAAAATTACCCAGGTTGGCTGACTACCAAACCTTCCTTCACCAAATCTTTCTTCCTGCGGCCAGTATCTTCGGCATCGCCAGTAGATTTCTGTCCAGTCGGGATCTCTGGGGTCGGTGTCGAGTTTCCCAAATCTTCTTCGGTGATTGGGGTTGCCTCTATCGGCCAGCCGGCTTCCTCATTTTTAGCGAATTCGATTACCAAATTCAGTAATTGCGGATGAATTTGATTAGGATCGCCAGTGTTCTCAAGTTTCCAGTCAGGCACTAACCGTTGAATTACGGCAGTAGCTAGTACCAAGCTACGGGCGGAAGAGTTTTCCTCTAGCAAATCTTGAAAGGTAACGAACTCTTCTAAATACTCTGCCAGTGACTCGCTATCGCCTTGAGTTAGAGCATTGTAAATATCAATTACTTTATTACCTGATTTAACAGCGATATCTTTCGCTAATTTCACGGCAGCAATGCGAATATCTGTTAGGTTAGCCGCTTTAATAAATAGGCGCTCGTTGGGACTAATATCGCCGTATTTTGGCAATTCTAAAATGCCAATAATATCATTGCCAATAATAGCTAGTTCAAATTCTTTAGGGGAAGTCTTAAAGGGAAGTTTTAGCATTGTCAGCTATCAGTCATCAGTTATCAGTAAACTGAGTTCCCGATCGCCAATAAAAAGGTGGCAACAAGCCACCTTACGAGGAGACGCAAAGATTAATCATAAAATCTTACAAAAAACGGGTGTGCAAGGACACCCGTAAAATTATTCCAAAAGACAAGAGTAATTTAAATTTAGAATATTATATTGCGCTCGCTCTTTATGCTAATGGCATAATAGTCAGGTGTCAATCATCATTAATAAAATGCTGGAAACCCGCCAACAACATATAGATTGGGTTAAAAAAAGAGCTTTAGAATTAGCACGGGCAGGACACGTAATAAAGGCAATGGATTCCATTACTAGTGACTTGCAAAAACATCCAGAAACTAAAGGACATTTAGCGCCTGAACTAGCATTGCAATTATATCTAGCTGGAAAACTTTCGACCTCTGAAGAGATGGTTAAATTTATTGAAGGAATCAGTTGAGATGTTAACTTGTCCAGTCACTCACTGGACATATTAGAATTGTCCAGTGGGTGACTGGACAAGTTAACAATGACTGGACAAACCATCAAAATATCTAGCCTGCAAGAACGTTACAGGCTGAACTCTAGGCAAGCGATTTACGATCGCATCAATGGGCTAGGAATAAGACCAGTTGCTCCAGGTAAGATTTCTTCGGAGCAACTGGAGCAACTGGACAGACTGGACAAGCATATTCGGGGCGGGGGTGCGATCGCTGATTTCCCCATCCAGCCAGAAGTCCAAATGGACAAACTGGACAAGTTAGACAAACCAAGTGGACACATTGAATTTAATAACAGTGAGGCGACTGCCATCAATGTCATGGCAGAACTGATGGAAAAAATGATGTCTTACACCTATCAAAGGCACTCATCAGTATTGGCTAATTACGAGGAACTAGAAAAAGCAGCAGAATTTGAATGGATATTGCCCACTTCTAAAATTAAAGAATTGATAGGAATCTCCCCAAAAACGACAAAGGATAGTGATACTTTCATTCGCGGGAGTTTCGCCTTTATAAAGCAAGGAAAGATTGGGAATGAAACTGGCTGGAAGGTAGCAAAGCAAGTGTCTAGCCTTGACTTAAAATGGCTAAATCCTGTCCGCCTATCAACTTAGCAGCAAGACCCGCCGCATCACTTGGAAGATGTTCTTTACCAATACTCAAACTGGCTGCTAGCACAGCTTTTAGTTCATTTTCTGATAAATATTCAATCACTAGCGCGATCGCCTCTTTCAACTGCTCAGAAATATCCTCCACCTCCACGTCAATAATCTCAGCATCCACTGGCTGCAAAGATTGAGATTCTGGAACCAGTTCTTTTTTGAGGAAGGGAATTTCACCCTTAGAAGTTCTGCAAAGTATTACGTCTCCTTTGCTCAACTCCTCTTTAACTTCAACTGTCTCCCCGTAGCACGCATGGTCTTTTAGTGCTACCTTATACTTTGTAACTGGCAGTGACGGCGGCGATTCTGGTTTTGGTTCGGCAGCTGCAAGGGCGATCGCAACCCTGAGTGAAGGTAATGGTGAATCAGAAGCGAAACGCGTTTCGTTTCTTAGTTCATCCCACTGTTTAATTATCCGATGCCATTCCCTAGAAATCTTCATCAAAAATTGGGCGTGACGCATCGTAAAGCGACAGTTTTCTTCCACCCAAGAAGTGAATTGACCATAAGGTAATTCAGCTTTTACTTGAATTAATAAATCCCCAGCTTGTTTGTCGCACAATAGCGCTTGCTGCAACTCATTAATTCCAGCTTTGTAAAACTCTTTCGATTTATCAAAAGCCTGATTAATATTAATAGCTAATTCTGATAAATTCATAATTCTTCTTGTGTTAATGATATGCGTAATTTGACCAAACCTAAATTAATGTAAGCCTTGATTCTTTCGGGACTCGCCTTTTGGCGTTTGGCAATATCTTGAATCGAGTTGTTGCTGAAAAATTTTTCAACAATGGCAGTTCGTTGGTTAGCTTGCAGCTTGCTCAAGTGTTTCAGCACAGCCCTATCGTCAACCTCTTCATCATCGGCTTGCATAGGCTCATGAAGAAGTTCATCTAAACTAATAGTTATATTGCTATCAAGTGCTTCTATCTCTCGCCATTTTTCTTCACTTATGCCTAATCCCAAGGCAATTTGTGAAGCATCTATATCTCTGCCAAGCATGAAGAGAGACTTCTGCAATCTCCGAACTTTAGCTTTAGTTTCAATAGCAGTGCGTGGAAGTTTCACGCTTTGCCATTGGTCACGTAGATGATGTTGAATTTCCCCTTGAATGTAGGGAATTGCAAACGAACTAAAAGCGTTTCCCGTGGCGGGTTCAAAGCGATCGGCTGCTTTTAGAAGCCCGATATAACCCAATTGATACAAATCCTCATAAGGCTCCCGGCACACCTGGGACATCCGATGGACGACCTTATGGACTAACTTCTCATTTGACTGAGCCAATAAATTCCGTTCATTAACAGCGATCGACCGCATAAGGCAAGCAACCAAATATATAATCAGGTTATTTGGTGGCAAGTAATACAGTCATGAGCAGCAGTACTGAAAATTGATATTTACTTCATGAACCCCAGGTATTGTCATGACTAACTGCCCAGTAAGTAACTTTACTCGCTAGCCAGTTAATTGCTTGACTAGTGCCGTCTACCTGATCATCATTGCTGCCATTGGGGAAAGTGCTAAATTCCGCTACATAGTCACCCACCCAGGAAGCAATACTAGGGTCGGGCAAGAAAACATTACCAGCTTCAACAAAAGGTGCGATCGCAACCGCACGTACCAATTTTCCGCCTTCCGGCTCAATGGCAATAATTCCAGGTATTTCGCGCTCTAGTGAGCTAATCACGGCTGGGCCATTCGCTTTATCTTCAACCAGTTTTGCGGTGGAATTCGGGTATTTAGCGGACAGGGCGCGGATTGCTGCGATCGTGGTGGGGAAGTCCATGCGATCGCGTACCTGGTCAAGCAGATAAAACTGTCCCCCACGTTTACCCCAAACTTGCCCAACGACGAAATCTGATTTTTTGGTTTCCTTGAAAGTGCAGTCCCATGACTGGATAATTAGCTCAAAATCGTCCGGTGCGACTTTGTAATACTTCCACCATGAGCGTTTGAAGTGTCCGCCGTCGGCAGGAGCGGGTCGTTGTTGGTGCTGTCCGGCATAGCCATAGGAGCCGAGTGCTGTTTTTTCCTCTTGTAATACCTCCTTTGAGAAGCGTTCTGGAAACATCAACTCCCCTAGTTCTTTTCTAGGGTCAACCCAGCCCAACGCTGTGGGTGAAAGTTGAGTTTCAAATTCTTGGGGGATGCACAGATGTTGCCATCTGCCTTGCTTGAGAACGTGACCTGATAAATCCTGTTCGTGCAAGCGCTGCATGATACCAATCCGCACAGATGACTTTAGATCATTGACTCGGTTACGAATAGCGCTATCCCAGCGATCAATAACTCCCTGTCTGATAAGTTCAGAGTTTACTTCTTGTGCATCGTGTGGATCATCCCAGAGAAGGCAATCCCCGCGATCGCCTGTGATCCGGCTGTTGAAGCCAAATGCACTGCGTACACCACCCTTTGTGTTCCAAAAACTTGTTTTGGAATTATTGTCATCTCGCAACTTCCAATCTGGTGAAAAGCGCTTCTGATACCAATCACTCTCAACCACATCCCGACAATAGACGCTATCTCGCAAAGCCACGCGGGGATTAGCTGAAAGGAAAATAGCTCTCCAGGAAGGGCAAATCGTCCAAAACCAAGCAGGGGTGCAAACAGATACCACCCGACTTTTCAAACTCCCTGGCGGGACATTGATTAAAAGGTTTTGGATTCGCTGGACGTAATGCGGATTTGTTTTATGCTTAAACCAATCAAGCAGGGTTTCTTGGATATGCCAGCACATAGCATCAATGTGCCAATTCCAAAGCAATTCTGTGCTGGGTTCCAAAACTTCCCAGCTTTCTCGCACAAAGTCTGACAAAGAGAGCGTTACCTTGACTGTCTGCAATGCAGCTGCGTTAACAGCAGCTTGCTCCCACTGCTGTCTAACGCTTACGCTCTTTTTTGCCACGCATTATTCAACTCAATCAGAAATTCTTCAGGGCCGATATCAAGCTCAATCACGCGTTCGACCAAATCAGCCACCGTCTCAGGCTTCAGTTTACGCTTCAGTTCAATCAGCTTTACAAGTGCCGTCGCCATACTGCCTTTACCTAGTTCCGCACTTGGTAGTGAAGCATGGATGTCAGCGATCGCACTTTCAATCACTTCAATATTATCCAGTCCCTCGCTCGTGTCGCGTCGTCTAGTAGCTTCCCGAAGCTTCGTCCCTCTAAGCTTCTCATGAGGCTTTAGTTGAAGTTGAACGACGTTGCTGTTTTTAGCATTTTGTCTGTGCGAATCCCAATCACCATCTTTTGCCCAGCGATCAATAGTGCGACGAGTAACGCCAAGGGCAGCAGCTATTTCTTCAGGTGGGACACCTGTAATATACTTTGCCTCAGCAAGCTTGATTTTGTCGCTATCTTTCTTCCTGGACATTATTGGACAATATAGAAATTATGATTTTATGGACAAATCCAGGATTCCCTACTGAGTAGCGATCGCAACCTTTTTGTCTGATTTGTCTAACGATTTTTTATGAGCAATTTTCCGCCACAACGAATTGAGGATGCCCTAAAATTTTGCTGTTGTTCTCCCTATCGTGACCGACAGATTTGTATTTACGCTGGGGGAGGGAGCAAGACTCAGCATGATATGTATTGGGCTTATGCGATTTTTGATGCGAATGGCGATCGCTTGTCCTATAACAACCTGACAAATTGCTTAGATGTTGATGACGGACTCAGGTTTTGTGAGGAGCTAATCGACAAATGGGACGAGCCTGTAAGCTATGAGGATATCAGGTTGTGGCGTGATATTTGTGAGTATTTGAATCAACGGAAGGCTCCTACTGATTCACACTACATAACACTTAGAGTCCCAGGGTGCGATCGCCTCGTTGGCTACGATCGCACCCACAGACAAAAACTTTGGGACAAGTTCAAAATCCAGTTGATAGTTTATGAAAAATTTTCCAAGAAGCACGACGGCTGGAAACTAAAAGGCAATTGGGAAGATAAAATCGACTTTTTAGAGCAGGTTTACATCCTGGGGCGCGATCCCGATAGTTTGCCTCGTCCCTGGCTGGATAAGTGGGAAAGGAAGCAGCAAACCTTGAAATATCGGGAATTGGCAGATGCTTTAAAGGCTGTGGAACAGAGATTAAATGTTATTCACAACTGCGATGAGTGGACGCGATCGGGGATAATTGACTACCTGACAGACAACCCAATCATGCTTAAAAGTCAGTTAGAAAACCTAAGTTATCGTTGTAGGGAAGCTAAGAGTTTGTTGTCAAAACTATTAAGAAATGAACCAGATTGAGAGAGTTGAAGAGTGTAGCTACACGTTGCGTCTATGGTCGGATGCTGCGTATGAAATCGATACCAGCAAAATCAAAAGCTTGTTGAATCTAGCAATTCAACGATTGGGTTTTTATTCGCAGATTGATGCTCGTTATTCCCATTTTGAGCGCAGATGGCAGATTCGTTTTTGTTGGCAATCAGAATCTTCGGGACGACAAAGCTTTGAGCAAATTTTAGATGACAGCCAGCTTGTATGCGCCAATCCCGTGTTTCTTGAGCGTTTAGCGTTCGATCTTGGCGATCGCATTAGAAGAAGCACCGCTCCCGATGACAGTCAAAACTGGGTTATCGTCAAGTACAGAGAGGAGCATTTCGCTAAAATTCATCAGGCAGGAAAAAGGTCAATTAATCTGATTCTGTACGAGGTTACACAAGAGGGTGACTTGTCCAGCAACCACACAACAGTAACAATTAGGGCGCGGATTCCATCTGATGCCATCAGAAGAAATGACGGTGTAGAAATTGGTGGAATGTTACTGCAAGGTGAACTGCTGGGATGGGTCGAAGATGGTCAACAAGGCTGGTTTCTGTTTTCTCCTAACACTCAGCAGGTGAACACCTCCCATAGTTGGGCGGATGAACCCCGCATCACTTTCACCACCCGCCCAATAACTAACAGACTGGCTTATTTTGAGCGAATACGCCAAATGTTTGAACAAGGACAAATCGAGATACCCAGAAGCGGATATTTTGACCAAATTCTGATGGATTATCCGAGACATGGAGACAGAGCAAGGATAGTAATGCCATTTCAAATGCCAGGTATCGAGCCATCTGGTGTGCCCTTGCAAGAATTGAGAGGCCGCCTTGAAGTGGAAAGACTTGAAGTCATGTTTCCAATCCCAAACGCAATAAACGCAATAGGAGATGTTAGTTGCGAATATAATGCAAAATCCCAATATTTAAGATGCACCGTCAACCCGTGCGGCCCATGTGAAGGGTGTCAACATTATGAAAAAATTTGATTG
Source organism: Nostoc sp. C052 (assembly GCF_013393905.1). Lineage (GTDB taxonomy): Bacteria > Cyanobacteriota > Cyanobacteriia > Cyanobacteriales > Nostocaceae > Nostoc. Next base: position 4,555,344 of record NZ_CP040272.1, on the reverse strand, counting down.
GTTTACGATACTGGGTGCGATCGCCGTTACCGAAAATACTGTCCTTATGATTGCCCAAGGTGGCTGGTTTACTGTTGCAGGGCTAATATTTGGTGGTATTTGGATATGGGTGGCGTACTGGGATTGGAAGAACAGGCGACTAGTTCAAACACTAGATTATTTAAGCCGCAACAGAGCAGAAGTGGAATCTGCCGACTCTTGTCTTCGTAGCCTAGCCGAAGCTGGAATTTCGACCGCAGAGGCAATTGAGGCTTGTAGCCGACACAGTGAACCTCGTGGTTGCGTGGGGGATGCGAGTTGTAGGTGGAATGCGCGATCGCCCTACATTCGGTGTGCTATAAATCCCAGTGGGGAGTGCCAGGGGTGCAAGCACTATGAGCGAATCTGATATGTTAATTTACTCAGCATCAGTTGTGTTCCTGGCAGGAGATATTACTAAAAACTATCCTGTTTGCTCCACTTCTTGCACTTATACGTCCTTTGAAGCTTTCCTGAACTTTTGCTTTTTAGAAGCGCAAAATTGTGAATTATTTGAATTCTCTAATATTTCTATTAGTGCTATGGAAGTAATACAATTACCCCACAACAAAAGACTCTGCTTACAAAAAAAGAAAGAAATTAATATTGAAAATTACAATCCCATCAAGGCAAAACTTTATTTAAATGAAAAGACCAACGGGCTTAATTAATCACACACGATAATTCAACCTAGCTTCTTTGCAAACTCCAAACAACCGCACCGCCTCAACTTCTGCAACCTTTATCCCACAATCTGCCACCACATCCAAACTTTCATCAACACTACCTTTATAGGCAGCCCAGTCATCGCAATTGCCAATTCGGGCTACATAAAGGCAATCGCCGTTATAAACGTAGAGTCGGGTTCTAGGCTGAAGGTCAGCAACAGTTGCACGGGATACGTTGATGTAGTTCATAGTCCAAGGTAGTTACTACTGGAATCCTCTGGATTGCTCTCTAGGTATACATTCGTGACACTAATATTACTGTGTCCTAAAGAGTCCCGCAATAAGTCAATGCGCGCGCCGCCAGCGTAAGCGTGCTGGGCGTGCGCGTGCCTCAGCCAATGGCAAGAAACCTCCGACTTGATCCCAGATGCCGCCGCAGCTTGCTTGATTATCCGGTGTGCTGTTGTTCGTTCTATGGCGTTGCCTCTAACTGAGGCAAATACGGGCGAACTTTCATGCGTCTTACCCCGCAACTCTTCTAGCTCTGCCCAGATTGTTGCTGGCACTAATACCGTTCGGGGTTTGTCGCCTTTGCCCAAGATAGTTACTTGAACTTCCCCAGTGTCGCGCTCATAAAAATCACTCCATACTAGACGGCATATCTCACTTACCCGCATCCCAGTGGCATAAAGTAGCCTCAAAAAGCAGTAATCGCGCAACTTCACATTTTGGCGCTTGGCGGTCAGCTTCAAAACTTCTTTCTTCTTGAGAATCCGACCAGCTAGCGAGTTACTGGCTTTGGGTATTTTTAGGGCCGCCGCCACATTGAAGCGAACATAATTTAATTTAGCGGCAAAGCTATAGAGCGACTTCACCACATTCAGCTTGCGGCGCTTGGTGCTTAATTTAATGCCTTTTTCGCCCAAGTAATTGGAGTAGGCTTGCAAATCTTCTAAATTGCACTCTGCCAGGCCTTTAGCTGCAAACCCAAAGAATACTTGTACATCGCGGCGGTACTCTTTTTTGGGTAGAAATGGGCCGGCCGTGCAACCACATCTCAATGAGTTTTTGGTCAGTCGAGACGCGGGAAATGGAACTCATGAAGACCTTGAAATATCACGGTTTTAGAGTTCCAAACACTTTATGCTGCAAAATTCATGTTTTGTTGCATAAAGTATTATGCTGCAACTTCGGCAGGTTCAAAATTACCAGCCACTTTTTCTTTGAAAGCCTTTCCAGCCGAAAACCCAGGCACACGGGTCGCCGCAATCTCCATCTTCTCATTGGTTTTTGGGTTACGTCCTTCGCGTGCCGCCCGATCGCGCCTATCAAAGCTCCCAAATCCCACCAACGTCACCTTGTCGCCATTCGCTACAGCTTCAGTAATCACCTCCAATGCAGCAGTTAAGACTGCATCAGCTTGCTTTTTGGTAACACCAGTCTTGCCAGCTACAGCATCCACTAATTCACCTTTGTTCATTTCCTTACCTCAAAGCACCGTAAACAAAGGAACTTTAACACCGATGCCTCTTTACAGGAAAGGGGGAAAGGGAAGAGAAATTAGGCGATTTTATGAATATTAACAATGGTGAATTGCTCTCGCGGCTATTTGATGAACCAAAACTGGTAACAGCCTTAAACCAAGTGATACCCTATATTTCAGTATTTAAAGAACAGACTATCTTAAATTTAAGGTGTGCGAGTATTTCATCGCTTTTGACTCTGCTCCAGTATCGCCAAGAACTTTTTCTTAAATTAAAGCCACTTTTAGGCTATGAAATATGTTTAGAATGTGAAGAAACTGGAGCGAATAATATGGTTGCAATTGCAGAAAGAATAACCGTTGACAACAGCGCCACAAAAACGAGATTCTTAAGCCTAGAAACGTTAGCAAAAGCCACAAGCACATCGCCAACTGAAGTAAAAAAACTACTTGGCAGAGCCAAAGAAGTAATTCACCCGATGGAAGACGGCTCGGAGATGATTACCGAGGATGCCTTTGATAGCGTGGTTTTGCAATGGGCAAGGTCTTTCAAGGATGATACATCTTCTGTTGCTACAGCAACAACAGAGGCTCCTAACAAGACAAAAACAACTCGCAATTCTACGACAAAGTTATTAACTCAAAAACTAGCCTCCGATGACATTGCCAAAATTAAGGGAGGGAAATCCGCAGGTTCTGCTAACTTAACCCTCAAAGGGATTCAAATAACTCTTGAAAACTTTTTCAACAAGGTGCGATTAGAAGATACGACCATTGTTGATGCAGTTTCTGCCTTTATTGAAGGCACAAGCGAATTTGGAATGGCACTTAGAAAAGAGATATTAGGAGCCTATAAGCGCTCATTCAAGGGTTTAGATATCTCAGAAGTGGAAGCAAAGCTTATTACTGGAGCCAAAGCTTACCTGGAAAGAACAAGCACTCCAGAAACAGAGGAAGTTCAGAGTTAATATATAGATGCAATTAAATCCTGAACCTGAGTTACACGATCCTCGTGAGACGCTGAAGGCTAGGGACTGCTAGGCAGACGGTTGATATTTCCTGTTAGCATACCGGAGCCGAAAAAGAGCAAATAAACGGGGATGTGATCGCTTAAACCCTACAAAATGCGTTGCGTGCGGACAGGGCGATCGTGGCAAGGCAGCACAAGTGACGAGTGCATGGAAGCCACAATACAGGAAACTGAGGCGTGGACTTGGAGACGAAGTAAATAAGCTCTTGTGGGTTTGACTCCCACCTTTGCCCTTGATAAAATACGATGTTGACAGAGTGGCAGAAATAGTAAATGCACGAACGTGGTTTACCGCACGCAATCGTTCTTACACTAACCGGAAAGTAGGAGGTGCAGGTGCAAGTCCTGCCTTTGTCTTTTGATCAGCTAGGAAGGTGCTAGCTTTGGGGAATTTTGGCTACGTACACCCACTAATTACGTAGCTTGCCTCCCAACAATACCAACAATACCAACAATCTACCCTCAACCCTATCCCTAGCAGCTGCTGCATATTCAGGCAATCTGCTGCTACTGCTTGATTGCTGGAATAATTTGGAGGGGCGAGAAAGGGCTTATCTTCCCAAGGAAACCAAGGAGCCGCCCCAGGCTTGGAGCGATCGCATCCGTCGCACCACCTTTGACAATCGTTTTGAACCCGCAATCAAAGACTATGCAGGGCTTTTAAGCGTTTTTAGTCTCAATGATGATACTGCCCAATCGATTCTCGACAATCAGAACAATATCGACCAGATGGGCAATGACCTCTGGACATTTTTTCACGAGGTTGACCAATACTGTCTGCGGGATGGCTGGTGTGGGGTGATGGTGGAACACCCGCCAGAAGATCCCAACATTAATTCTCAGGCTGATTTGTTAGAGAGCGATCGCCGTCCATACTTAGTACTAATAGATAGGCGAGACATCCTCAATTGGCGGACAACCAAGATAAACGGCAAACCCCAATTAACGCGAGTGACCATTCGCGAAACTCGATTGGAGCCGGATGGAGATTATGGGGAGAAAGAAGTTGTTTACTATCGTGTGCTGATTCCTGGGGAGTACTTTGTTTTTCAGATAATCAAAACCAATAAAGAATCGCAATTGCTGTTGGTAGATCAAGGGGCAACCAGCCTTACAGAAATTCCCCTGGTTTATTACTCCGTCACAGAAAGCGGTTTATTCTCTGCTAAAGCACCGTTTCTGAACCTTGCCAAGCTCAACATTGAACATTTTCAGAAACGCAGCCAATTAAATGAGGTGCTTCGTAAATGCAACTTACCGGTGCCAGTGCGGAGGGGATTAATAAAAACGGTAGATGACATTAAAAAAGTCCCCCCGCTGGTGATTGGCCCCAACTCGGTACTAGATATCCCCAACGACGGGGACTTTTTCTTTGCTGAACCTAGCGGGGTGGCGATCGCAGCTTCCAAGGACGATATCAAAGACCTAGAAGCGGCGATGGATCGTATGACGCTGGACTTTTTGACCAGTGGCGATCGCCAGAAGACCGCTACTGAGGCAGTGCTGGAATCTACCAAAACCAGCGCCAACCTCAAAGGCGTGGCCCGGCGGAAGGAATCAGCGATGCAGCAAGTTTTTGAACTTTGGGTGGCTTACACCGGGGAAGCTGAGGGCGGTGGCATTACCCAGGATGAAGATTTGCTATCAATGCCACTGACACCAGAACAAACAGGCAAGCTAGAAGACCTTCAAACTCAAGGGCTAATCAGCCACCGCACTTTGCTGCTGCTATTGCAAGCGGGTAAGGTACTACCCCGACAATTTGACATCAATGCTGAGGTGAGTTTGACTGAAAACTCTACCAGTACTGACAGGATACTTGCCTCATGATGTACAAACTTATGTCCCCAGAAGGCGAAATCGTGGAGTTTGAAAGTGTTGCCCAGTTTTGTCGCAAACAGGGATTGAATGCTGCCAATATCTACAACGTTTTGCGCGGTGTGGGTAAAGTCTGCCACGGCTGGAGACTTGTAGATCCAACAAAACCTTATTGCATGGAGCGAAAGAGGAAGAATGACCAAATTCAGTGGACAACCCCTAACCCTAGCCCAACTCCTTAAACTCTCCACCATCCGCCAATCTGATGTGGATGAGATGGTCAAAGCTTCTCTACCTCATGAAAAATTTTTCATAAATGCCATACCAATTCGATCCAAGTAGCCATAGATACCGCGACTCAGGAACAGGGCGCTATGTGCGGCAAGTTGATGTGATGCGCTTTGTTGATGAGGAGATTTCTCGTACCGAAGTGCGATTGAAGGGGCACGCAAGGCTTTTGGCGCAGGGGAAAATCGACATCCCCGAATTCCAAACTCGGATGGCACTGAGTTTGAAGGAGTCCCACCTGCGGGTTGCGGCCATTGGTACAGGTGGAACAAAACAATTTACACCTACACATTATGGCAAGATTGGGGCACAACTCAAGAAGCAGTACAAATTCCTTCACGGCTTTGGGCAGGATTTAGCAGAGGGGAAACTGACCCCAGAACAGGCGATTAGACGGGCTGGAAGTTATGCAAAATCTGCCAAGACTAGCTTTTTTGAATCGGAGTTTACCAGTCGGGGTAAGTATGGTTTTTACGCCAAACGCCTGTTAGATGCCCAAAGTAGACATTGTGGATCGTGTATTAGCTACCAGAGGTTAAGCTGGACACCTATTAAAGATGTTATTCCGCCTGGGGTTGATTGTGAGTGTGGGGGGCGGTGTCGGTGTCGGCTGCTGTTTCGCAAGATTTGAAACAGGAGAAATCATGATGCATACTCTCGCTTATACAAAGTTGAACACCAGTAAATCCTCCTTTCTCGTCAGTTATCGCTCTCGGACTCCAGAACTGACAATATTTACAGGGCGGCTCTTGAATGTTCAGTGGTTTAATAACCTCACCCGACTTAAAAAATCCCCACGGATTAAATGCTTTCATTTCTCACCCATGTTAATGAATCGCCACCATCCATCCCTGCCTTGAAAAAGTCTTAACTCAATTGTTGTTACAGCAAGTGGTTGCACGATAGGCAAAACCATATCTTTTTCTAAAGAACAAGGCAATGGACTAATTGGTGCAGGAGAGGCATTCGCTATCAATATTCTGTAGCTTCCATAAACAGCGATCGCCTCTTCATAAGTGGTAAACCTTTTGTCAAGAATCTCTTGGATATTCACCATAACTGGAACTCTTGATTACAAATTACGGATATTATTATGCCATTCACCTTAGAACAGCGATACCAAATATTAACTGCCCTCAATGAGGCACTGCTACGCACCGATCAAATGCGATCGCAATACGCCGATTCACCCAACGACTTTTACCGCTTTGACGCCACACTAACACCCACTGAATATCAGAAAAATCGCCCAGTACCACTGCTATTTCAAAAAGATGATATCTGGGCAAGGCTAGATAAAATCGAGCTTGAGTCTGAATTTTTAGTAGCTCAAGTTTTGCAAATATTAGCTGATTTCCAGGCTATTGAAAGGGCGATCTTAAGTGAGCGAAGTTCTGTTAATGCCGCACTAAAACGCGCCGATGTTTTGGAGTGGGAGACGGGTTCAAGAACTTCAGGAATGTTAGCTGGAAGAGATGACTTAATTGAAAAACTGCGCTATCAATTAGGTTTACCACCGTCCCCAGATTCAATAGGTGGAGGTGGAATCTTGTTGAGGAGCTAATATGTCAATTGCGCTTCCTGTATGCCTTGAAACTGCTGTTATGCTGCGGATCAGAGAAATCAAACAGTCGGGATATATATCAGATTATTTATTAGAATCGGTCAAAGAGACTGCTGATTTAATTGCATACTCTGGCGATACTTTATTATTTGATAATAAAAAAGCTGGGGCGATTTTTAATAAGGTGGCACTAGCTGTTGCTGTTATGTCTTTTCAATCTGGCGGTGTACAAATCTTTGGATTCAAATTTGAATCTGTATTTGAATTATGATGTTAAATCTTTGCACAGCTAAATACAATAGTTTAGTGTGGTTCAAAACATACATTACCCCAGGCAACGGAACACCGGGGGAAGGTGGTACACCGCTAGAATCTCTCCAAGACTGGATTAATAATTGTGATATGTGGATAGATTCCTACAAAAATAGCGAGATTTCTTTGTCAAAACTTGCAGAGCTTTTGGGGATATCGATTGAGGGAGCAAAGCAAATACTTGTTGCTGAAAATATAGAAGTTGAGCTAGGAACCCTAAATCAATCTGAACTGGAGGAAGATATTAAGAATGCTTGAGGGAGAGTTTATACTGTGGTGTTGGGAAGTTTTACGGTTTATTTAGCAGATTAATATGCGCCACTGGCTATACACCGAATTCATTGAGGATGGTCGCACAATAGAACTTATTTCTATTGGGATTGTTGCCGAAGATGGACGAGAACTTTATCTCATAAATTGGGACTGCAATTTCAGCAATGCTAATGATTGGGTTAAGGCGAATGTATTATCTCATCTTCCCTTTCAGCCAATTGATAGACCCGAAAAAGGAAAGAATGTATGGCAATCTAGAAGCGATATTCGAGATGCGATCGCATCTTTCTTAGGGTGCGAATTCCAAATGAATCAAGAGCTTAATTATGTTCTTAAAGATGGGATCGAAAGCCCTGAATTTTGGACATACTACGGAAGCTACGACTGGGTGGTTTTCGCTCAATTATTTGGGACAATGGCGCGCCTTCCGAAAGGCTTGCCGATGTACACCAACGACATTAAGCAATGGTGCAAACATTTAGGCGATCCAGAATTACCCAAACAAGGCAAAGGTGAACACAACGCACTCGCCGACGCACGCTGGAACAGGCAAGCTTGGGAATTTTTGAGAACCTTTGAAGAAGATTGCATAGTTGAGCGAGGATAACATAACAATATGGAATCAGAAGAACTAAAGATAGCAAGAATCGCATATCAAGCTTATGGCAAAACAACAGACTTCAAAAACTATCAAGGATTGCCTATGCCTGAATTTAAAGATTTACCAGGGCAAATTCAGCAAGCTTGGATAGCAGCAACACAGGCTGTAGTTAATTATATTTCTGACGAATGACCTCACCATTTTCTGGCTTTGAAAACACCACTCTCACATTCCAGGTTGCCGATGGCACTTACACCACCAATGCTGCTGGCAACCGATCGCTGAATTACCAATCTATAGTAATCAAAGCAGTTCTCAAGCCCACAGCAGACACTAGCACAGTCAATCGCTATGCTAATGAAATTCAGCAATTCGCTGGCGCTGATGGTCATGCCACGCTACTAGAAGGGTATTTAGTTGAGCCGCAAGTTTACCCCCAAGGGGTTGAGTTTTTGATGGAAGCTGATATTGAAATAAACGTGGCAATTAACAAGCCAGAAACAGGGAGATTCAAGCTGTTACCTGTGGTGCAATCCCCTTATGTAGTGGCAATGGCGATTGATGCAATTACGCCAATTCGGGGAGTGTTTAGGAGGAATTGATAATGGCTCAACCAGAAATCGCAGAAGATCCAAAGTTGGATGCAAACCTATGATTAATTTGCAAGGTGACAGTGAATTTCATGAAGGCTGGTTACACGGTGTTTTCAAGCTACCCTGCATACCAGAAATACCCAATAATCTAGCTAATGAGTCTTGGCGGTTAGGATATCAAACCGCAATAGAGACTGGGGATAATGCAATTCTGGCTATACCGCCTATGATTAAAAACGGGCAAATTATTGTTACAAACAAAACCAATAATCAATGATTTGCTCCTACAAACAAAAGTTCATCACTTGAAAAATGCAACAAGCAAGAAATAAAAGTGGGCAAAATCAATATTGATTTAAATAAGATAAATTCAGCCATTAACAAAGCTTTTGACGTGGTAGTTGGGGCACAGGGAGAGGCTTTTCAAAATGCGATCGCCTCCGATATCTGGGAATGGCCGCGTGAAACCCTCCGCCAAAACGGTGATTTAGTAGGCAGTCCTCGCAACATTTTGGATAGCGAAGAATTGTATAATTCTCTCGTAATTACCCGGAACGCCAATGCTGCTGAGTACACCTGGGAATCCGATCATGCCGCGATCGTCCATGATGGAGCAACTACTAAAAACGGTACTGAACTACCTGCAAGGCCTTGGACAAAAGTAGGTTTAAAAGAGTGTGACGCAGCAGGCATAATGCAGAAACAACTCAACAAATATCTGTGAAATACTCTCTTGATCTAGAACGATTATCTACCTTAGTTCGCGATAGGCGTAGTGATAAAAAATTGCGCGACGTGTCCTTAGAAATTGGCAATGTTAGCCCATCTACTCTTTCACGAGTAGAAAGAGGTCAATCTCCTGATATGGAAACTTTTATAGCACTTTGCAATTGGCTAGATGTTTCGCCCTCTGTATTTTTTAAAGGCGCAGAAACTAATAAACACTTGTCCGTGCCAGAGGCGATCGCTCTCCAGTTGCTATCGGACAAAAATCTTGATTCAACAGTCGCCAACGCTTTGGCTATTCTTGTCAAAGCCGCGTATCGTGACCTTAAAAAGTGAACGCACTTCCTGAAAAATTATTCATCAACTGATTTAGTAGGCTTCAGTATGCGCGTCCGAGGCTACATAGAAAAGCGGACGCACCCCAAGTCTTAAGTCGAACGATACAGCGTAAACGGTAATATCTCCACATTTGTTACCCCAAATTCTTCTTGCTTCTTTTAAAGCCGATTCCTCAGAAAGTGCAATAAAATCCTCAAACCAATAAGGGAACTTTGGGTGATGAAATTGAATTGTGTACTTTTTCAAATTCCTCCGCTTTAATTTCTAACAACACATGATTGATATCCTTATTTTACGCAATGATGTATTACTAATATTAGAAAACTTACTAGGAACTTACACCTTCCCTGATCGCTCTATAAGCCCCGCATTAGCCTGTCTCCCCGACCCAGACAAAGGCTGGAATTATCCTGAAAACGGCACAAAAGTTTCAGGGTTGGAAGTAGTAATTAAACAGCCATACCCGGATGTGAGTGCAAATATTGGGGGCGATCGCACTTTCACGAACCTATGGGAAATTCACCTCAAACAGTGGGATACAAATAAAAGTTTGGTGGAAGTAATTGGGCTTTTGAGCGGCGATTTACCTGCCCATTACCTAATAGAAAGAGTCAGCCCAATGCCAGGCTCGGACAAGCTGCTCACTGTGGAGCAATGCAAAATTTTCTTAAAGGATTGGGAAGTGAGGGAACCCTGACTGCGGTTTAACCGGAGATCAGAATGAGCAAGACTTTCCAAGTTGGTGCGGGTAATAAAGTAAAGCTGTATGTGGCATTACTTCCACTGGGCGATCGCACCGAGCCAGAAGATGTGAGCATTACGGCTGCCAGTGGCATCACCAGTGCAGCAACTAGCGTGACTGTAACTGCATTGACAGGGGCGATCGCAGGTGGCACACCTTTGACCTTTGATAACGGCACAGCAACACTTACCGTTTACTTATCCAAGGACGCTAAAGCAGGTGATACCACTCTGCACATTGAAGCTACCACTGCTGCCTTAACGGGCAGTTCAACGGCTGATTACACAGCGAAATTGCGGTTGCTTGGTGGTACTCAGTTAAGCGTCGATCTGAACGCCGATCGCGCTGACGTACTCGTTTTTGAAGACCTTTTGGGATACAAAGACGGAGCAATTACAGGACAGTCTTGGCAACTGCCCTGGCAAGCAAATTTATTAAGCGATGATGAGGCTTTTCGCCGCATTTTCTATGCTGCCTCTCAGGCTGTATCCGGTAGGGAAATTTTTGTTTGGCAGCAAGATCCACCTCCCAATGGTTATGCAGTAGGCGATGGATTGAAGGGCGCTGCTGTGATTACCAATTTCCAAAAGCAAATGAATTCTACAGCGATCGTCACTACTTCTTTCACCCTAATGGGGCAGGGTTCACCCACAATCACCAGATTTTCTTTGGTCTAGTTTTTTTACACAAATACCTATTCCTAGAAGCGCTTCTGCACTACAGTGGCGCTTTTTGTTTGGGGAATTTTGAGAGAGTACACCAACCTTGCCAGAAACAATGGCGATCGCACCCCCAAAAAACGACTCTCGCCTCGGCAAAGGATACTCCTATCTATTTGCATTATTCTTGACAACCCTGATCGCGGCTCAGTCAACAGATATTTCCTTTAAATTTAATAAGTCTGGGATTGAATTTGCGATCGCCTCTCGCGAACTCAACGCTCAAATCTTCTATCCGTGTGTTGTTTTGATAGCTGGAATTTTAGGATTGCCAACAGATGCGATCGCTCTGGCTTTTGGACACTTTTTGACCAAGGGGCGAGAGTAATGTGGGATGGATCGAAAAGTTACAACGATGGATCTCAAAGCTTTTCAAGGGCAAGAAAAAGCGTCGCAGTTCCCCAAAAATTATCAAGCGCTGGTACGGGAAATATTGCGCCGTTTTGCGAATTGAGAGAACCACCCCAGGGGGACTTAGCACCTACCGCATCACCTCAAGATACGGAGAATGCGATTACCTTATCACGCTGGATTACTTGCCCGATTTACAAGCAGAAATGGCTGGGGAATTCAACGGAACCCCTTTCCGCTTGCGATCGCACTCTCATCCATACAATTCTGCACTTACGCACCGCTTTGCAGTCTGGCGCGTTTTTCGCAATGGGAGTAGCATTCCTATTGGTATTTGGGATTGCGATCTCGAAGGATTTACCCAAAGTTTTGCACTTCGACAACTCGCGCCCCGTCGTGCAGCTGCGGGTGTTGCCCTAGCGCCGCTTTCACTTATTCATATCAGTAAGAATCCCAAACTTTCATGGCAAAACCAGATTGAGCATCTAGACTGGCTTTTACTCTTAGAGCAGAGGATTAGAGGGGAGCTTTCAAATCCGCATCACAACTTGAAAGCGATCAATGTTTTGCAACAGCCATAGTTGAAAAATTTTTCATGAGGGGTGATCATTCTCACCTTCAGCATCATTCAAGTTTTGCGCCTGGAGATGAAAGCCCTCTTGAGCATATAAAAAAGGTTATTGAACTACTCCAAAAAAATTGAGTCAACCACGTAAGATTCATTGTTTTTTGAAATACGAGCAAGTGATTCGCTGGCTTTTTTTGTGAAGTGAATTTGCTAAAAACTTCTGCTTATCAGGTTTTGTGGTATTTAGTACCAAGTAATTGATCAATACTGGACAGCATCTTTTCAATATTTGCGCCATCAGTGAGGCAGATGTTAGTCTGTTCAAAATGCCATTGCTCGGAATCAAAAATATCCCAATTAATGTTTATGTTTACAGTAAATAAGTCAGTTTCGTCATAAAAACCAAAGGCTAGACTTACAAGTGTTACGAATGAGTCTTTTTGCTGAACATAAGTGTATTCCCCTGCTCCTTTGACTAGCTGCAAATCATAGGAATTAGTAATATCTGCAACTTTGTCAAGCAATTTCTGCTTGAATTCAATTATTCGAGAACTTTTCTTTGCCATAGCAGCACTCCTCACCTAGCTTTTTAACAATTCCAGTAACACAAGTATGAAAAATTTTTGCGTCAAACACTTGTGATCATACTCACACCACCGATAATTTCCGCGTTCAGAAGCAGGACATAAGCCGGGTTCTGTTCAATACTGCTCGTCGCTTTGTGGATTTTTAACTCGGAATTGGGCTTGGGGTAAAGGTTAAAAGTTTTTTCTTTCCCCTTCCCCTTTTCCCCAAAACCCGACAAGTCTTGGGGTTCTGTTCTCTTGTGATCGCTTGGCATTGGCAGAGACGATCCAATGGAGTAAGCGATAATTCCCTAGTAAATCATCCTGAAAAATTTTTCAGGATGATTTATGCTGTGTTGTTTTGCGCTCTTATGAAAATCGATTAGCCTCCAACGCTTTAGAAAGCCCTGCTCGAAGATTCTCTGCTTCTTTGCCAGTAAACTCCTGAAACGCCGGCCATTGTTTTCCTTCATCTCCTCTTGATACCTGGAAAGAGACTCTTACTCCGCTTTCTTCAACTTCGCGAGGTTCCTTCTGAACGTAGACAACAGCATCAAAATCAACATAGGCGATCGCGTCAGTGTTGATTAGAATTCTGTGCCCGTCTTTGTTGTTCGCTTCAATAAACATTGGCTTTAAAGTAACTTTACGCACACAGTCTACTCGCGATCGCTCTTACCTGCACCCCCTATTTCCGTTTTAGGGTTTCCCCTTGAACTGGCGATCGGCAATCGTCTCCATACAATACCTTCTGCTTGCCATCGGAGCTAAAGCGCACACACCACCCTTGCCTTCTAACCTGCCATTCACGATAAGTTGTTACGGCGGTAAATATGGCTAATGTGCCCAGTCCTGTAGCCATCAGAATTCGCTTCCAACGCATATTTTTGATTGTTATCCGAGAGTTGCCCTTTTTCTCACTGTTTCTAGCACTTGCGGATTTGCTTCGCAAGGTACACACCGAATCTTCATCAATTGTTCCGTGTCTTTTCTGCGACAGAATTATCCACCAAAGCCATACAAAAGAGGAAGAAACATTACATAAATTTTTGGTATGCGTTCTTTATTGCTAGTTCTTAGTGTTGCATCTACGATTATTGGGCTTGCGAATTCTGCCACTGCCCAAGCTCAACCAGGTTTTGAAAAAGCGCTTCATAACAGTAATTATCCTACCGCGTCAAATGAGGCGCTTTGCTACGCCAAGACGGACACCCCAAGCACTTTTGACTTGAGTCGTTTGTGTGGCTTGATTTCTGCGCCAACTGTTAACAATGGCAGCGCTAGCTACAGGAACTTTTCTACTGGAGGTATTTCATCACCAGCGCCCGTCAATACTAGCAGTAGTAGCTACGGATCTTTCTCTGCTGGAAGTACTTCATCTGGAGTGTGCAACGTACCCAGTGATACTGCTCGTGACGGCAGTCGATGCGGTGGTCGAGCAGCCAGCGAAAGACGAGGGGGAAGGTAATTTATGCCACTAAAGCGATCGCTCCGATAAAGCCTAAACTGACCCTCATGAAAAATTTTTCATGAGGTATGAGCATGAAAGGCGATCGTGATTATTCTCTACCCTCAGCTTTTGCGTTCATAACCAGACAAAGTTCTACATACAGGACACTGCTGCGTCATCAATCCTGGAACTTTTTTTTACTCTTATTAACTTTTTGTCGCTGTCGTAACAAGCTGTGCAAAACTCGCCATCTCCATCTTCTTTATAATAAAATCCATCTTTAAAAATTACTTTGCTAGCCGGGTCTTTTAATTTTTTTATTTCTTCTTCTAAAAGTTTTATTTTTTGTTGATTCTCAATATTTTCTTGAATTTGCCCTGCTAGCTTCATTTGAGTTTCTGCCAACTCTATACTAAGTTGACCAATAATTCTCATGAATTCGCCACGTTTTTGCGTGTCTTTTATTTCTTCAGCATATTGATTTAGTAATTTAATTCCATCTAAAGCTGATTTTCCCGCTGTTATTAGTTTTAATGCGTCCATAATTTCTATTTGTTTGCTTATTACTTGCTGCCCAACAACTCACTCAATACTTCCAGCAGCCACAGGATATCCTCACGCTTCAACCAGCCGAGTTTGGCAAATCTGTATTTGATTTCTTGGAGATGCTGCTGATCGTCGCTCATATACCCAATCCTGGCACATCTCCAGATTCATCTATTAATCCGCGCGATCGCAAGTCCGATAATTCTTCAACAGTTGGTGGCTTCGCATTGCCACTCAACACATCGATCCATAGCTGTGCTGGTGTTATGCCACGCTTCCACGCCAAATATTTATTACGCTCCATGATTCGCTTTTCGCGCTCCATCAGCTTTGCTCCAAGCAAGCTGTCTGCTTGTTGAGTTTCGCTACTGCCGCGCTGAAAAGCATCATTCCTTAGTAAATCCCGATAAATTTCTCCTAACCCAATTCTTAGCCTGTTATCTTCTGCCATAGTCCCAAGTTTGCCCTAAATAGCACCATCCTACTCCCAACGATGGTATCATCGACCAAAGACAAGCGTCACTTTCGGAATCATGATATGGTTGCGACTGCACCCCGTCCACCACAGCGCCGTCACTGGCAAGCGTTAAAAGAGTTTAGAGAAAATAAACCAAAGCACCCAATCGTGGAACTAGAGGAGTTTTTGAGTTTTTGGGAAGTTAGCAACACAGAACTTGCAGAAATTTGCGAGTGCAGCGTTTCAACTGTTGAGAGGTGGTTTTTTTCTAAAGATAATCCTAACTATCGCTCACCGACTGAACACCATAAACAGTTACTAGCGGAAGCACATTACTTATGGTGGTCAGAATCGAACCGCGATCGCGCCGAACGTCTAAAACAAATGTATCGAGAAAAGCCCCGCAATAAACAGCTATGACCTTACACCGTAAGGAAGTTTCTAGACCCTGCCCTATGGTGGGGTTTTTAATTGGCTTATGACTGAAACACAACTGAAACGTGTTCCAGTAACAACTGAATCAACACGTTCCACTTAACACTTGACCTTCTTCACCTCAAACTATCTCAACCAAACTAAAAATATCACCAAAACCCACGGAATATAGAAGTTTTGAGGCATTGAACTTAAACGGTGGAACGCAATTGTTTCAGACTTTACGTTACCAGTGAAACGCAATGAACAGTGAACAAAGTTGAGATTTGGGATTTTTTTGATGACCGTTCAGGAGTCCGTAGTCAATTTGACCCATATTTCTTAAGTCGCCATGAATGGGCCCAATGCATGGGAATTGGGCGAACCACTATCTGGCGATGGGAGCAAAAGATTATCCGCTTGGTAATCAGTGTCCTTGCTGAATATCAAACCGGACACGAATATTTAGACAACTATCAGCGCTTTATTCTTGCTGCTATTTACGCCTTGAAAAACGGCTATGTAGAGGAAGGCAGAAAAATGAGCAATGACGATGTAAAAGCTTACCTAAGAAAAAAGCGCTCATCCTTGACCAGAGAGCAATTTGAGAATTGGAGAATAAGGAATGGCATTCACTAGATCGGAATTATTCCAGCACTTTGAAGGGGAATACACCCAAGCCCAAATAATCCAGGGATTGAGTGAACTGGCGGCAATTGACAAACGAATCGACCCTAATGGCGAGGAATTTGACGAGACAATTATTGAGCAACTAGAGGATACTTTTGGCATCATTCAAGAAGCTGTAGACAAGCACAAGCTTCTAGTGGCAAGGGGAGAAAATCTTGTACCAGTAGAAGAGATAGCGATGGAATTGGTAGGCGAAAAAACCGACATCCCCATCAACGTGTTCAAAGGCTTTGTTGATATTGTTGCTGGGGAAGCGATCGCTCGTGCTGTGCTTGAGCATCAGCTGTCAGAAACGGTTTATAACCAAACACTGACTGATTTAGATGTCAAATCTTTAGAGGCAAAGAATCAACAAGCTGCTAATCGGATTAGTTTGATGAGTCACCTAATCCAAAATCCTCAAACGGTGGAACGAATTTTGGAGGATTACGGCATCAACAATAATGCCAATACCCAAACACAGTTGGCAGAAAGAACTGCTTCATGCACTTTAGACTTTGACCCTGACGAATTTCTGCTGGAGGTAGGTGCAGGAAAAAAGCCCCAATCTATCAAGACGATCCCGGATACCCAGTTGCTAACGAAACAACTGCTCAAGCGCTATCTACGAGACTAAAAGAGTTTGAGCAAAGCAAGTTCATGAAATATCTGCAACGAAACCCCATGACGGCGGTATTCTTCTTTGGGTTGTGCGTGTGCTTTGCGCTATCTTCTGGCAACTTGAAAAATCAGTGGGGAGCGATCGCTTCCCTCCAGCAAAAATCCCAAGAAAATACTTCCAATGAGTGGAATCTTACCCTATCTCAGCAGCAGATAGATGCAAGCGCCAAAATTGCTGAGGCGCGATATGCCAAAGGGTGCAGGTTGGTAGTTGCCAAAAATTCCCCTGACAAATTCACCACCCTGACAGAAGGAAAGGCAATTTTTGACCGCGTTCGCAACGCCCCTTTGCCCGTGGGGACAGTGGTATGCGATGCCTACGGTAACACCGCCAGAATTGTCAAGGGTGAAGTTGTGGGCGAGATTGCTTTCACTGGCAACCAGGCAGCGATTGACAAAGTGGTGAAACACTCAAAAGCCAAATACTCTTCACCCAATTTGTGATGGAGCAAGAAATTAAAAACGCGATCGGGCTAGGCCCTCCGCAACTACAACCAGAGCCAGCGCCTAAACCAGATCCAGATCCAGAAGTTACGATTTACGATTTTGGACGATTACTAGCAGAAAATGAACCAGACAAAACACAAGAATAATCGGGGTACAGATACCCGCACCTTCATCAGAGTTCTGTACTGGGCAGCAGTTATCTGCGGGATATGGTTTGCCTATTTAAATATCCAACCTTATGCCCAGGCTGTGAAGATGATTATCTCTGGTGCAGCTGCTGATACTGCCCTACTCCAATTGATTTACTCCATCCCCTTAATTGGCCCCGCAGCCGCCACAGTTGGCACGGCATTGCACTGGTTGGTCGGGTTGGTGATTTGGGTAGTGGTGCAAACCGTTGAAGTTTTCCCCATCATCCTCAAACGCGATCGCGCCTTCATGAGAACACTAATAACCAATGCCCAATCTGCTGATAAATTCGAGATTCGAGAAAACGACGATCCGGCGCTCGCAGCACTAAAACGCTGGTATAACGCTTTCCCCACGTTGACAATGACCACAGCGCGGAATTTAGCGCTATTTGTTTACGCGATTGACTTCTGTTTTTGCGCTTTAGTTTATCCACCATGTAAGGGTGGATTTGGGCAGTTGATGTTTATTCTGGCTTCGGGACAGTGGGGGCAGATTGATTGGAAGAATGTAACCTTGCTGATAGTCACATTATTTGCAATTGAGGCAATCATCCATCTTATCTTCTGGCTAGGAGAAATCGCCTACTTCATGAGGGCATCGCATTCGAGATGACTAAAAAAGGCACAGTCTACCTAATTAACGCCAAGGGAACAAACCGCTACAAAATTGGCTACACCAATAGACATTTTGAGCAGCGGCTAACAGAACTCAGTGGCGGTCAAAGTCCTTTCCCTCTGATAGCTACAAAAACAATTATTGTGGAAGATGCTCACACTATTGAGCTAGGTTTGCACCACAAATTTGCTTCACAACGGATGCACGGCGAGTGGTTTGAATTTAATTCTCGTCAATTAAAAGAAGTCTGTAAAACGATGGATCAAGCAACGCTTCCTTTACCAAAAGGATTACCTTTTTTGCTGATGATAGCGGGATTGATAACTCTGTTATGCCCGCTATTCCTGAAACAGTGCCAGCAACCGCAATTCAAAACTACTCCCTCAATTCATCGCCCAAAGTAATGTCCGCTTTTAACCCCAACTCACGCCAATTGACACCCCAGGAGTGGCAAGCGATCGCAAGCGACTCAATTGAGGATAATAGCTCTCAATATTTCATCATTGGCGGCATAGTGTTGGGGCTTTTTGCTGCGTCCGCCACTGGTTTCCCTCCCACGGGTTTACTTATCGCCGGCTGGGGATTTTATTCAGCATGGCAAAGGACAAAACAAGCTAACCGCAATGAGGTGGCAATCAATAATTACAAGTGCGTGGCCCATATCCTAGAAGGGGATAACTTTCTTGATTTCCGCCATCAAGTAGGGGATGCGGAAGTATTGCGACAAATCCAATGGGCTACGGAGCGCGAATACAAACTGAGTAATGATGCACTTGATTTTATTGAAATACGAGAAGATACAACCAGTGGAGTGAGTTCCCGCCCCATTTCTCATCTTCCTGCCCCTCCTGCCTCTATCCCATCTCCAGCAATAACCCAAACCCAAGCACTTACAGCAACCAGTTACTACACCCCTCCTAGCCGCCAAGAATTTGATGTGATGGGTGAGATGGTAGGCAAGGCAATAAAAAATCAGCTGATAGTCGGCATTCAGGGTGCAGGTAAGGGAATCGTGATTAGCAATGCCCTAGCAGCAGTACAGAAATATCATCCCAATCGCAAAATATTTGTAATCGACCCCAAAGGCAAAGCGGAAGAATCTGGCTACTGGGAAGGGCGCGCAGATTATCTAGAAAGGGCAAAAATTATCGAGATGGAACCCCACGAGGTTGTCGCGTGGGTCAAGGGGTGTTTTGACTTGTATATGAAAGTTCCAGGGGAGTGCTTGCTTTTTCTTGATGAGGGTACAGCTGTTGCCTCTTCGTTTAAGTCCACCAGGGGGGCAATGGCTTGGCTGAAAAACAAGATTGCTCATTTTGTGAGCCTGGGGGATGGGGACGGCAGAAATTTCTGGATGGCGGTTCAAAACGGTGACACTTCGGACTTAGGGATAAGCG
The DNA here is from genome assembly GCF_013393905.1 of Nostoc sp. C052. Classification (GTDB taxonomy): domain Bacteria; phylum Cyanobacteriota; class Cyanobacteriia; order Cyanobacteriales; family Nostocaceae; genus Nostoc. Next base: position 4,535,817 of record NZ_CP040272.1, on the reverse strand, counting down.
GAGGAATGCGTAGTCAACTTAATCCCTACGTCATCATAAATCCCGCTCAAATGAGCGCCTACGAGTCGGTCATCAACCTTGAACTTCTACCCAAAGATAAAAAGCCAACTTCCGAGGCAATCAAAGAAATAGCCAAGCGTAGTCCTGTAGGACGCGCCCTTTTCCACGGCGCAATTAACGAGTGGCTACCAATGCCGCAAATGGAAAATTATTCAGGCTTTGATCGCGATTCCCGCACCTTCATTAATCCTGCGAAAAACCAGACTGAGCTACTAATCCAGAAGCTACAACAAAGTAATAAAAATTCACTTGATAGCTTTATCCTTGAGGATTTGGGCATCACTGGGGACAAAAAAGAGCGAATGAGGCAGGGGATATTGGAAGCGATCGCCCTTCACAACCGCAACGACCTACTACAAAAGTTCACCTCCTGAAAAATTTTTCATAAAGCCAATTAGTTCAAAATCAGTTCACTCATTTTCTTTTAGCCTTTAACCCCTTTCCCTTTAACCTTTTTTCCTTCTAACCTATCCGACTTGTAATCGGAAGGTCGCGAGTTCAAATCCCGCTGCTGGCTTTGATGACTGTACGTAAAAATTCCCTTAGTACAGGTGTGATATTTTCTTCCCGCCACACTATAGCCGTTTCTACTAATGGTGTTTTCTCCTCCAGAGTACGATAAACTACGCCAGCCCTCTGAAGATTTTGCAATGAAGATGGCGCGATCGCAATTCCCATTCCCGCTGACACCAATCCGATAATCGTCTGCATCTGAATCGCTTCTTGAGTTACTTTCGGGCTAAAATTTCCTTGCTGACAAAGACTCACGATTTGGTCGTAAAGCCCTGGCCCCAAATGGCGAGGGAACATGATAAAGTTTTCGTTTACTAGCGATCGCACTGAAATCTTTTCTTGTTCAGCTAAAGGATGAGTTTCTAACATAGCCACAATTAGAGCTTCTTGCTGAATGCACTCTTGATTGAGTGTGTTGTCTTCTAAAGGTGGATGGGCAAAACCTACATGAATGCGGCTTTCCTGTAGCGCTTGTTCCTGCTGAGTTGTGGTTAATTCCTGCAATACCAACTCTACTTCTGGAAACTGTTCTCGAAACCGCCGCAAAATTATTGGAAGCAAATCATAAGTTACCAAACTGGTAAACCCAATTCGCAATTGTCCCTTTTCACCTCTTCCTATTTTTTGGGTTAGCTCAATTGCTTTTTGGAGTTGAGCCAAAATTTGATAAGCTTCTTGCAAAAAAACTTGCCCAGCTTCCGTTAACTGCACCTGTCGCTTGGTTTTGCGCTGAAACAGTTCTACGCCCAACTGGGCCTCTAATTGCTGAATTTGTTGGCTTAAAGGTGGTTGAGCAATATGCAGTCGCTCGGCGGCTCTACTGAAGTGCAGTTCCTCAGCTACAGCAATAAAGTAGCGCAGGTGTCGCAATTCCATTTTTTTGATACTTTATAAGTTTCAATTCTCTATAAATATATATTGGACATCTCAAAATTACCTACATATCATACTTATACAGATATCGTAGGGAGTCAAAGCGATGCCGGAAAAGTATACTCCAGGCTATTCGAGCAATGCGACGAATTTCATGGCAAATCGCAGCGTAGATACTCATGCAGCGTTTTTTACGCCTTATTTACGTCCAGGGATGAAATTGCTAGATTGTGGTTGTGGCCCTGGTGCGATCGCTTTGGGTTTAGCAAGAGTTATTGCCCCTGGTACGCTTATAGGTATTGATCGAGAAATATCTCAAATCCGCATAGCTGCTGAAAGTGCTTTCAAGCAAGGTGTCAGTAATACTAATTTTCTAGAAGGAAATATATATGCTCTACCCTTTCCAGATAACTCATTTGACGCAATCTTTTCTCATGCGCTGTTTGAGCATCTTCAAGAACCTGTGCAGGCGTTGCGCGAACTGTGGCGAGTTTTGAAACCGGGGGGAATTGTTGGGCTTCGTAGTCCTGACTGGGATGGATGTCTGATTGCACCGTTCCCGCCAGAACTGGAACAGGCGATTACTTATTACAAATGGCTCCATGAGGAGAATTCTGGTAATCCTTATGTGGGTAGAGAGTTACGCGCTTTGCTGCGAGAAACTGGGTTTATTAATATCAAGGCTTCCGCTTCTTATCAATGTTATGAGCCGCTGAGTGCGATCGCAGAATATCTAGCATTGCGAATCGAAGATTCTGCAAAGGAAGACCAAGCTGTAGAGAAAGGTTGGACTGATGAGCGATTACTTACAGCAATGAGTAATGGTTTGCGGGAATGGAGTCAGCACCCAGATGGATTTTTTGCTCAAGCTTGGTGTGAAGTTGTGGGAGAAAAGGGCTAGAAGTGAAACGCAGAGGGGAGGCAGCGCGTTGCGGGGGTTCCCACGCCACTTGCTTTATGCCGGGGAACCCGTCCACCGCAGTGGCTCCCCGTTGTAGCGACTGCCGTCGCGCAAAGTTGAACGCAAAGTAGTGCAGAGGTTTTAGAGAATTTGTGACAAAAATTTGCGTGTTCTTTCTTCTTTGGGGTTGTTGAAAAATGCCTCAGGGGTGGCTGACTCGACGAGGAAACCGCTATCCATAAGAATAACCCGGTCGGCGACTTCACGGGCGAATCCAACTTCGTGGGTGACAACTACCATTGTCATTCCATCACGGGCTAGACCTCGCATTACATCCAAAACTTCTCGTACCATTTCTGGATCTAAGGCTGAGGTGGGTTCGTCAAACAACATAATTTTGGGTTGCATAGCTAAAGCACGTGCGATCGCAACCCGTTGCTGTTGTCCACCAGATAACTGTCCTGGATATTTTTGCGCCTGTTCTAAAATTCCTACTCTTTCTAAGAGTTGCATTGCCAATTCTTCGGCCTTTGCCTTTGGCGATCGCCGTACCCAAATTGGTGCTAAAGAGATATTTTGCAACACTGTCAGATGAGGAAATAGATTAAATTGCTGAAATACCATTCCCACTTCTTTGCGAATAGTTTCAATATTTCGCAAGTCATGACTAAGAGTAATGCCGTCAATTTCAATTCTTCCCTGTTGGTATTCTTCTAAAGCATTAAATGTGCGGATAAAGGTAGATTTACCTGAACCAGATGGCCCCATCAGTACTACTACTTCTCCACGATTGACTGTCAAGCTGACACCCTGAAGAGCATGGAATTTTCCATACCACTTGTGAACATCTTCAGCAATAATTATTGACGCTTGTTTTATTGTCACAGATTTACACCTCCGAATTTTTTAGTAAATTAGCGATGTCTCGCTACAAGCTGATGAAATGAATATCAACTAATTACTGATTTTAGATAGTAATAATAATTTGTTGTCATCGTCATAATAGAATTGATAACGACCATAATGGTGTACAAATTTGAACAATTAAGCCGAGCCGAGGTGGAAATCATGTTAGGCATAACTTTACAGCAAACGAGAGTTTATCGAGAAATTAAAGAAGAAGGACGACAGGAAGGAGAACAGGAAGCAACTATTAAATTGATTGTTCGACTCTTAACTAAGCGTCTTGGGCAAGAACTGTCTGAAGAAATGCAAGCAATGATTTCTCATTTACCCTTAACAGTACTTGAGAACCTAAGTGTTGCTCTGTTGGATTTTAGCAGCTTGGCGGATTTACAAGCTTGGTTAGATGCACAATAAATTACACAACTGACCAAACAAAGCAAAATTTAAAGATTAAAAGGAGTCAGAATACTAGAACCATTCTAAATTCTGGCTCTTATTTTATTATTGGATAATTTATTTTTTAAAATCTCTTAGCTACTGACTTAACTGTTTTTCTAATCGCCGAGAAGCTAACGACATGGAGTAACAAAATACCCAGTAAATAAATCCAATAAATAGATAAACTTCTGCATAGCGGCCGAGAAACTGTGGTTGTGCCAATATTGAACGGGCAATACCTGTAAGTTCCACCAATCCCACTAAAGATAAGAGTGAAGTGTCTTTAAATAAGCCAATAAATTGACCGACGATCGCAGGTATAACACTACGTAAGGCTTGAGGTAGGACAATTAATATCACTACCAAAGGTGTATTTAAACCTAGTGCTTTTGCAGCTTCAATTTGCCCGCGAGGAATTGATTGGAGTCCACCACGCACGTTTTCTGCCATATATGCGGCACTAAATAGTACTAGTCCAGCTATTGCTCTTAATACCCGATCTAGACGCACATCTGCTGATAAAAACAAGGGAAGCATTACCTGAGCTAAGAACAAAATTCCAATCAGTGGTACTCCCCTAATAATTTCAATATACAGGATAGAAAACCAACGGACTACAGGCAAATTGCTTGTGCGCCCTAAAGCTAGTAAAACGCCAATGGGAAAGGAAAGTACAATACTAACTGCTGCCATTAGTAGGGTAAGTAGCAAACCGTTCCACAAATTTGTAGGTACAGGCTGCAATCCAAACCCACCGCCAATTAGCCATAAAATTATCGGGAAAGACAATAACCATAATAGGGAAAGCCAAGGACTTAGTACCTTAGTAAACTTTCCTCCAATCCAAAAACCTGCAAATACTAAAACTGCAATTAACAATAACCAAAGGCGGGATGTAAAATCCAGTGGTAAAACTACTAGCAAAACGCCGATGATAAAAGCAACTAAAGCAATTCCACGCTTTGTTAATTGTTGTTTACTAAAGAATACACCGCCAGTTATAGCGGCTAAAATCGAAGCGATCGCTAGCACAATCCAAGTTCGCCAATATAGCGTTTGCGGAAATCTGCCAACTAGAAATAAACGTAAATTAACCTGAATTATCGCCCATTGTGCTTGAGTAGTTGCCCAAGTTATAACTCCTCGCACTACCCAAAACAGAAACACTAAACAGACAACAGTTAACAAGCTGTTGTACCAAGTACTAAACAGGTTTTTACGGAGCCAAGTTAATTTGTCATTAGTCATTGGTCATTGGTCATTGGTCATTGGTCATTAGTCATTGGTCATATTTCAACCTTAAAGGTGCAACTTCCGAGTTCAAAGGTGCAACTTCCGAGTTCAGAGGCACAACTTCCGAGTTCAAAGGTGCAACTTCCGAGTTCAAAGGTGCAACTTCCGAGTTCAAAGGTGCAACTTCCGAGTTCAAAGGTGCAACTTCCGAGTTCAGAGGCGCAACTTCCAAGTTCAAAGGCGCAACTTCCGAGTTCAGAGGCTCAACTTCCGAGTTCAGAGGCTCAACTTTCGAGTTCAGAGGTGCAATTTCCGAGTTCAGAGGTGCAACTTCCGAGTTCAAAGGCTCAACTTTTGAGTTAAATTGCTGATTTATGCCCCTCATCACCCTTATCTCTCTTTAATTTGCACGCTGCCATTGAATAAATTCATCACTACAGAGATAGTCAAACTCAGAGTGAGATAGGTGAGAATAATCAGTAATATCACTTCTACGGCTTTCCCAGTTTGGTTAAAAGTGGTAGAGGCGACAAAATAAATATCGGGGTAGCCGATCGCGATCGCTAAACTGGTATTTTTGGTCAAATTCAGATATTGACTCGTTAACGGTGGAATGATTACCCGCAAAGCTTGGGGAAAAATTACCAACCGCATTACTAACCCTGGTTTTAATCCTAGCGATCGCGCTGCTTCCCATTGTCCCTTCGGTACTGATTGAATCCCACCTCGCACAATTTCTGCAATAAACGCACCTGTGTAGCAAGTTAATCCCAACAGCAACGTTGAAAACTCTGGTGATAGGGTAAACCAAGGAAATTCTAAGCCATTTTGACTAACGCCAATAAAACCCCAAAGGGATATCTTATTTTCTGTTTTGGGAAAACTGATAAAAACAGCAAAGTACCAAAACAGCAATTGCAGCAGTAAAGGCGTATTGCGGAAAACCTCTACATAAACCATCGTGATATTCCGCACCAGCCAGTTGTCAGAAAGTCGGGCAATCCCAGCACTTATCCCAACAATGGTTGTCAGAAAAATTCCTGCGATCGCCACCCGCAAGGAGTTAATTAGCCCCACCCACAAAGCACGACTATAGGTGTCAGTAGGCTTGTAGCTAATCAGCGTCTCGCCAATATCAAAAGATGCTTGTTGCTTAAGAAAATCAAATCCAAACGGAATACCCAATTGCTGCAAATTGCGCTTGAGATTACCCCACAGTATTACTACTACAACTACTGCTAAAAATACAGCAACTAATTGCAAAGCAATCTTCCAAAAACGCACATCACGCCATATAGACGGTTTTAAATTAGTCATTACTCATTAGTCATTACTCATTAGTCATTACTCATTTATTATTTCTCTCCCTGCCCCTGCCCTTCTACCGGAACGGTGGAGAATAAAGCAGTCCGCCTTTGCTCCAGAGTTGATTTTGACCGCGAGCTAGATTGAGTTTTGTCTTGGGGCCGAGGTTGCGATCGTAAATTTCGGCGTAGTTACCAACGTGCTTAATTATTCTGGCTGCGAAGTCGTTAGTTAAGCCGAGTCCTTCGCCAAGGTTGCCTTCGGTTCCTAAAAAGCGCTTAATATCTGGATCGGTACTAGTAGCGAACTGACCTATATTCTGGGAAGTAATGCCCAATTCTTCGGCTTTTATTAGAGAATAAACCACCCACTTAACAGCATCACTCCACTTAGCATCCCCTTTGGCAACTGCTGGCGCAAGGGGTTCTGAAGAGATCACTTCATTGAGAATCACGTTATCTTCTGGTTTGGGTAAAATTGTGCCCCGCGAAACTAATGCTGAACGATCAGCCGTAATCCCGTCGCAACGACCTTCGGTATAAGTAGCAAAGGTAACGTTAACGTCTTCAAAGACAACGGGTTTGTAAGTGATGCCCCTTTTCCGCATTTGGTCTGCTAAGTTCTGTTCGGTAGTAGTTCCAGTTTGAACGCAGATGGCTTTATTCTTGAGGTCTGCCAGGGACTTAATGTTACTACTTTTGCGAACCATGATGGCTTGTCCGTCGTAAAAGACCACAGGTGCAAATTCTAGACCTACTGTGGTTCCACGACTAAGTGTCCAGGTAGTATTGCGGCTGAGAATGTCTACTTCGCCAGTTTGCAAAGCTGTAAACCGCTCTTTGGAATTGAGATTGCGAAATTCTACTGCATCTGGCTTATCAAACAAAGCTGCGGCGATCGCTCGACAAACATCTACATCGATGCCACTGTATTTACCATCGGTTCCCACAAAGCTAAACCCTGGGACTTCACCACTGACACCGCAAATTATCTGGCCACGTCTTTTAATGTTATTCCAGCGATTTTGATTTTCTGGTGCAGCTGGAGTACTGCCTGGAGTACCGGGTGTACTTGCTGTTTTTCCTGAATCTCCATCACAAGCCGCGATCGCAAAAACTAAAGGTGCGATCGCTAGAATTAAAGCTGATTTACGCATGAACTTCATAAATTACTAGATCGAAGAATTGTATTGCTCACTACAATCATTTAGTGAAAACAATTTGTTGCTTGTAATATAAAACTGTACCAGCCTATGTGCTATATTTATTCGCTTTTAAAAGCGGTGATTAAAGTTTTTACCTATATATTCAAAAGCCTCAGATGCTGTGAGAAAATTATCTCAACTTGGCTTCAGCTTTCAAGTTTGATTAAAAGCCCTGTCATCATACTAGATATAACAAAACACTCATTAAACCTAGAAGAGAATATTAAAACTTAAGTGAGTTAGTGCTATATCCTTCACTGTCTAAAATTTGAAAAATAGTGATTATTGCTTCTTTAAGAATAAGCTAATAAGCAACAATCCATAAAAAAATATCATTCACAACGCCGAACAATCATCTATTTTTCTTATCTTTCAATGCCCAACACCCAGGGATTGGGGACTGGGGACTAGTGACTGGGATATTTTTGCTAATGCCCAATCCCCAGTACCCAGTACCCAGTACCCAACCCCCAATCCCCTTGCACACTTCTATGCAATCAGAAGTATCCACACCAACCCAAACAACTACCCCTAGCAGGTTAAACTAGGTCTGGTAACAACTGCTCCACGTTCCTTATGAGGCTTTTATGGGAGCTAACCTCGAACAGATTGCCAACTATTTAGACAACCTTGGTTGGGACTACCGTTTTGATGATGAAGAAGACCGGATTATAACAGGTGTGGAGGCTGATAACCTAGAAGATTTCCTAATAGTTGTCCAGTTGGATGAAGAGGGAAAATTTTTTCGGGTATTTGCCCCTCAAGTTCTGGCAGGAATCCAAGACCATCCTCACAAGGGAGTTATCCTACAGACGATGCTTGCCATTTCTTGGGAAACCAAAATGTTGCAATGGGAATATGACCCATCTGATGGCGAAATCCGTGCCATTATTGAGTTTCCTTTAGAAGACTCGATTCTCACAGAAAAGCAATTTCACCGTTGTCTGAGTGGGTTAATTCAGATTGTGGATAGCATAGCGATACCTCGCCTAAAAGAAGTGATGGCAACAGGTCTCGATCCGGGGAATATAGAACTTGGGGAAAGACTGTTACTCAGTATCCAAGAAGAAGCCCCAGGATTGTTAGATTTACTAGAAAAAGCAATGGAAGCGCGAAAAAAGCGAGGAAGTTTTCCTAGTGAGTGAGACGGATCATCACTTAAATAGCTATACTCCAAAGTGATACCCTCACTATATACATGAAATTTTCTGGGGCTGGATATTATGACATCCTACGCAACCTCCTCTGCCAAAGCGGAAATGAGTGAACTACGGCGGTTGAAAGGCTTATTACCGCCAGAATTGCAAAGCTGGGTTACGGTTGAAGGCACAACTGAAGTCAATCCACCCCTGGTTCGCTGCGAAGAAATTGGTAAAGATCAGGTAGAAATTCAAATTGACTTGGTGAAATGGGATGCCCTCGCAATGGATCAGCGCAATCTGCTGTTCTGGCATGAAGTTGCTCGCGTTCAAAATGACACAATTCCCAAAGATGGTTGGGAAATGGCAGCACTAGCCATCGGTTTAGGTGGTGCTGTAGGCGAATTGTGGGTACAAGATGGATTGCTGCTGGTATTAGCTTTGTCGCTTTGTGGTGTGTCAGGCTGGCGACTGTACCAAAAGAATAATGGGGAAAAGCAACTAAGAGAATTGCTCAATGCTGATGAGAAAGCGATCGCATTGGCAACTCGTTTTGGTTATAGCCTCCCCAATGCCTACAAGAGTCTTGGTAGCGCCTTAAAAACCCTGATTGACAATACTCCTAGTAAGCGCCAACGGTCAAGATACGAAGCAAGACTCTCTGCCCTCAAACGTAGTGCCAATAAGGCAAAAGCTAAATCTAAAACTCCAGATGAGGACTCACTGTAATTAGTTAGGAGTTAGGAGTTAGGAGTTAGGAGTTAGGAATTATGAGTGAAATCCAAACTTCAAACTCCTTATTCCTCGCTCCTCACCAAATCTTACTTTTTTCTTGACTACATCTTTATCAAAATCAAATTTTACAACTGGTTCAGCATTTTATGCGTCTGGGGGATCACACGGACATGCTTGATAAACCCCTTCATCAAAGCTTGCCAGGTCAAAACTTGATCGCTCGAAGGCGCTAGTACAGGGATTGAGGAAAATTTTTCTGACACTGCCAAAGGCGTAACAGGTTGTAAAAATACTGAGATATCTGGACTAACCTCTGCCACCAATGAAGCTGAACGTTCTAACTCGGCGGGATCTGTGTTTTGAGACACAATTATCTTGACAAAAACATTTAAATATGAGTCATAACATAACTGGAGAGATTTACTATGTTCTTGCCAATGACTTTCGCCGCTAACACTGGGCAATTTGAAATCCATGCCTACGGAGTCTAAGTAGGGGAGAATCATTGCTAGTTGTTCTGGGCGATGTCCGCCAGTTTCCAAGTATATAGGTAAGCCAGTTATGGCTCGCACTTGGGGTAGAAACTGCGTTAAAAATGGGGCATGAAGAAGGGGTTCGCCTCCAGTTAAGCTAATGCTATCGTGTAGACAAGGTAGATTTTGCTGTTCCACCCATTCGAGTAATATGGATAATGGGACAGGGTTAGAGTGGATTTCAAAGTCGCGCAATCCAGGCGATCGCTCTATCCGACAAGTATCAGGTGCATTCCAAGTGTGGGCGCTATCACAAAACTGACAACGCAAATCACACAAAGCAAAACGAATAAATATTTGACGTGTTCCTACATTCAGTCCTTCCCCTTGAATGGCAGAAAAGACCTCAATCAGGCGTGCGGTAGGTGTAACCGTATTTTTAGAAATCATAAAATGAGAGCAACGCGATCGCGCTGCGTCGACACAACAGCAAGGATGTTTTTTGGCTTCTTGTTCTATTGTGAATCGTCGCTAGCGATCTCCAATCTCAGCCCCGGTAAATAGTCATTAGTCCTGATTACTACTGATTCCGATATTTAGGTTAGATAATTTTGTAGGACAAAATAATGTTTGGCAGATTACATTATACTTGACACTCCCTGCTCTAAAGAGACAGAGATTCTTAAGAGATTTTCACCCTTAACGGCGCTGCCAAAGCGCTCCTACCCAGTCCGATATAGCGGCAAGGCGGTTCAAACCGCTTGTTTGTTTTCCGCTCCGCTCTAAACAGACGGAGTTCTCAAACGTATTAGTTATTTCTTATGGCAACGAAAGTGCAGAGCTTCATGACTAGCCAACCGACAGAGGTCGATTTTCCAGTTAATTCCCTAAACGACACGGCTATAGTGCAGGTGCCGACGCGGTTAAGCGTGTTGGAGGCTTTAGGCTTTAAGCAAACCTGCCAAAGCTTAATCCAGACCAATTCACATCCCAAGCACATCATCATTGACTTTCACCAAACTACTTTTATGGATAGTAGTGGTTTAGGTGCCCTGGTCAGTAATTTTAAATCCGCTCAAGCGAAAGACATTACATTAACACTGCGGAATGTCACACCTCAAGTAATGGCAGTCCTAAAACTCACGGGATTGGATCAAGTTTTTCCCCTTGAATCTGTGGCTGATGGATCGCTAATAGAAGTAGAAGACCTAGTAGATAATCGGAAGACAACTTCCCGAAAAGTAGAACCGTTACCCGCTACTCACCCTTCTGTGGCATCTTGGATGAAACGGTTCTTAGATATTATCGGGTCAATAGTCGGTTTATTAATTACAGGAGTTTTGTTTATTCCCATTGCGATCGCTATTCAAATTAACGATCCTGGGCCCATTTTCTTTAGTCACACCCGTTGTGGTTGGATGGGGAAGCGGTTTGAGATTTGGAAATTCCGCTCTATGTGTGTGGATGCAGAAGCGAAGAAATCCCAAGTTAAAAACCAAGTGCAAGGTGCTTTTTTCAAGAATGAGAATGACCCCAGAATTACCAAGGTAGGGCGCTTTTTACGGCGTACTAGTCTTGATGAACTACCGCAATTTTGGAACGTCCTCAAAGGAGAAATGAGTTTAGTAGGTACTCGACCACCGACACCCGATGAAGTTGAACGCTATGAAGTACCGGAGTGGCAACGTTTAGATGTGAAACCCGGTATGACTGGCGAATGGCAAGTAAACGGCCGTTCTACAGTCCGTAGTTTTGAAGATGTAATTCGTCTGGATTTGCAGTATCAAAAAAATTGGAGTTTGGTGTACGATTTAAAGCTAATTTTCAAAACTATAGCTATTCTATTTAATAGAAACAGTGGTGCTGTTTAGCTAATTACCCTTATTCACAATTTTTTGGTAACTCTCAACTTTCGCAATAATTCTTAAATACACCCAAGCCCATTACGAGCTTGGGTAAATTTTAGGTTTCTACAGCACCAAGTAAGTGAAATTATCCTATAGCCTTCTGAACACCTACTACTTCAACTTGTTGCACTTCTGGCAATAAACGCTTCACGCCTTGCTTAACAAATCCCTGCAAAAAACCAATCTGCTGATTTTGCTGAAATACCTTTTGCAAAGTTTGCCGCAAATTCTCCAAATTCAAACCAGTCCCAGAATCTACCGCTATTTCCTGCTGTTGGAAATATTCAACTAAACTTAACCCTGCGACTCTAGTCAGATAAGCTGCACTGACTCCCTGAACTACGCCACCAGCAACAAAGGTAACGGCATTACTTTTCAAAACAGTACTAATTGCCTTTGTCGAAAGTTCAACTAAGCCCAATTTCAGCATTAAACTTCCCATTGTTCCAGCTACAGTTTGCGCTTGTTCTAGGGAAAACTTCTGCTGATAGATGTTACCCAAATCCATTACCATTTGAGCATTAATGGCCGCAGTCGCCAAAATATCAAGGGCTGGGACTGGGTTAGCAAAGGCAGCAGCAGCAGCTATCCATTGATATTGTTCAATAATTGGGGTAGCGCGATCGCGTCTGGTTCCATTCAGCCAGTTTTTCGCCTCGGCTTTCAACAACCCGGCTTTCCTCATGGTAGTTAGCCAAACCAACCTTTGTCTTTGCTGTACCAAAACTTCATCCAACTGCTGCGTCAACTGCTGGATATCTGCTGCTGGTTGTTCCATCCACTCTTGCACAGCACCATCAGCCTCATGCTTTCGGACTTTGATGGCAATAGGAGAGGCCGCAGTTGCAACTACATTTCCCTGGATTCGCTGTTTCAATGACAGCAAGATACTGGCCCTTTCATCGGCTAAATACTGGTCTTGTTTGTTGAAAACCAGTATTGTGGGCTGATTTGCTGCTTTTAGCTGCTGTAGGGTTTGAAATTCTGAGTCTGTCAAATCACCGTTTGTCAGGAATAGAACAAAATCAGATTTTGCAACTTCTGCTAAAATAGCTGCATCGAAATTTTCACCCACTTCTCTAAATAAAGGTGCTGTCTCTTGTAAAGACACGAAATTTCGTGTCTCGACATTTTGCTTTAGCACTTGAATTAAAGTGCTTTTACCCACGGATTTCCCGCCAGTCACAGCCACTTTAATTTCTTGTCTGTCTAATTCCAACAATAGTTGGTTAACTTGTTCTCGCAGTGTTTGTAACGCCGGATGGTTTTCTGATTCTTGTGCCAGCTGGTTTATTATAGTTTCAGTTTTAGCGAGCGCACTTTCCACTGTCGCCCGATCCACGAGCATACCATTTAGCTGCTCTAAACTGTCTTTCGGGCGATTTTGTTGGAATAACCACAAACCACCGCCTACAGCTAAGGCACTCAACAAACCAAACTCACCCACCTGCACTATCGAATCGTGCCAACTGTCCAACATCCACAAAGAAAAGGACAGTCCCAATCCTCCCACTAAAATTGGTCGCTGCAACTTCACAACCATGATTCTCCGCGCCTTTTAGATGGCTATTTCTTCCAGAATAGATCAAAAATAAAACAAAACCCTTCAATCTTTACTGATCGTAGGGTTTTGTTTTGTTTTATTTGGTGGCGGGAAGTGGATTTGAACCACTGACCTTCGGGTTATGAGCCCGACGAGCTACCAGGCTGCTCTATCCCGCGTTGCTCTCGACTTATTTATAGTAACCTATAGTCAAGAGTTTGGCAACTACAAAAATGATAATTCTCCAATTACTTCTAAACGCTTGTATTTTCCTAAGGTGACAAACTTTTCTGAGAGGCTTTCGGCGGCACTGGGAGTAATCCAACCCATTTGCTGGAGTAAGTGAATCGCCACGGCGTATTTTGCCCGTTTTGCCCCATCCATGACTTTGATTGCCAAGCCCAAGCCTTCACCGAGTCTACCAATGCACTGCACTCCTTCGGAACCAGTTTTACTAACCAGTTCTCCAGGAGTTAAGCGCATCAGTTCCGTATCAAATTCTCCATCTCCTGCTACCATAGCCGGGTGATGAGTCATCGCTCGGACGATGCGCTCCATATCTAAGTTGGTACTGGAGGCTAACAGTGCATACAAAGATGCCATGTGACCGAGCTGCATCAGATAAGTTGGTACGCCACAGTCATCATGAGCGCTAATAAATTCCGCTGCTGGCATTCGCAGTAACTCTGCTACTTTGCCCAAAATTAACTGCTGGATTGGGTGCTTGCGATCCAAGTAGTTATTCAAGGGCCAATGGCGTTGCTGACAAACAGCTAACATTCCCGCATGTTTTCCAGAGCAATTGTATTCTAAAGGACTCCGCTTTCCTTCAGGAATTGGACACTGGAGTATAGTCGGGTCAAGATCGGCCCGCCAAAGGATGTTAAATACCTGTCGGACTTGATCTATTCTTCCTTTATGGGAACTTGTGATAATTGCTAAGTCGCGATCGCTGAGTTGATAGCGTTCCAGTGTACCTGTGGTGGTGACAGCAAGTGCCTGAAATGGTTTGAGCGCTGAACGGATAAATGCAGCAGTTTCAGAATTTCCAGCAACGGTGAGAACCCGTCCTCGTTCGTCGCAGACAACAGCTTGGACTATATGCCTGGATTCAATAATACCTTCTCGCAGCAACCGGACTTCCAGTGCTGCGGCTTGAGTTCGTTTTCCCATTGTCATGGGTTTATATTTATCACCTTTTTTAATTAATTAGTCATTAGTCCTTTGTCCTTTGTCATAAGTCATTTGTTTATTCACTAATGACTAATGACGAATGACCAATGACTAATGACTTTTTAAAACAAATGCCAACCTATAGTACCAATAACGTACATTCCCGCCAAGCCAGCAAAGGTAAATTGTAACCGTCGCAGAATGGGTTTGATTTCGTATGCAACAATTAAGCGATCGCGGTTGAGGACTTCCTGTGGTTTAGTCCAAGTTTGGCCGTCGTACCAGCCTGATTCTTCATAAAATACTGTGGGACTGCAAAGGCGATCACACACGTAGAACCAACCTAAGTACAACCTTACCAGTATTAGTACTAACCCGACACTCGCCCCGGCTGCACCACAGAGAATAAAATGTGCAATATACTTGTGAGGGGGAAAACTTGCCGCAGCTATGGGCCCTGCGAATAACCAAGATAAACCCCAAATCCAAAAGAGTTTCGTGATATACTCGCGCCAATCTAAAGTAGTATCACGAAACAGCCAGGAAGTTTTTAACTCTTCGTATTCATTGAGCGGTTGTTGGTCTGTAGGAACTGGGCAATTAGAAACCGAAGACCTAATCATGTTGGTTTACCTTCACCCTCGTCTGATTCTGGAAGGGAAATACGTTCTGCATGAATCCAGAACGCTTCTAAATTATAAAACTCCCGTTCCTTGGGCATCATGATGTGGACGATCACATCACCGTAATCTTGTAGTACCCAACTCCCCTCGACTTTTCCTTCTGTCCTTAAAGGACGGCGTTGCAACTCAGTTTCGACTTTTCCTTCAATCGCTTGAGCGATCGCCCTGACTTGTACCCTAGAATAACCAGTCATCATCACAAAGTAATCAGCCAGGTAAGATACCTCTGCTACTTTGAGCAATAATATCTCACCCGCTTTCCGGTCTGAGGCTGCAACCGCGATCGTTGCAGCTAATTGTCTGCTTGCCTCTTCGGTTTGGCCGTGGCTTATTACCGCACTCTTCGTCAGTGGGACAGATTGCAATGGGAAATTTCCTTGGAAATAATCAGTCATTAAACCTCAGGTGCTTTCTTCCTTTTGAAACAATTGTTTACATTTACTTACAAACAACAAACAATTGATCTGACAAACAAATGTGTCAATAGGTTTTTTTGAATACTAACAAAAAAACAGGTGTCTATGGGGGCTAGTACCGCAAGGCGGAATTCAAAATTCAAAATTCAAAATTCAAAATTAATATAGTGTAAGCGTTTCATTGATTTTGAATGGCTGTTTAGATTTCGACATCTGCAACTGCTGATTGGTGATGGTTATTGGGCAGCTATGAATCAACCAATAGCTTGCCAGCAAGTATTTCCAGCGAAAATAATCGTAGATTCGTCAAACAGCATAATATGTCATATAAAGCTAGTAATTCGCAGGTAAAGGCTTTGGACTTAGACTGTCTGCTAAAACTACGTTCCAACACGGCAGACTGATGACTGATCTAGCAAAAGCACGATTCTGTATAACATAAAATACCAGTGTATTCCGTCGTATTGATAAAAATTGGTTTACCCACAGATTGAATGAAGTGAAGTCGTGGGATATTTAGTTCAAGAATGCACTTGAAAACCTGTTTATCTATTGCTATATGCCTTCTAATAAAATTAGCTACTAGTCTGTCCCATTAATCCTGATAGGTGAATCAAATTTAAATTTCTCTTCTTTCCTTCTTCCTTTGCGCTCTTATCTGACGAGACGCTGCGCGTAGCTTGCTTCTTCGTAGGAGTATGTGGTTCGTTCTCTTAACCCTCAAAATCTCCCGCTACCTAGATTTGAGGGCATAATTGCAATTTCTACAAATGTAACTTTGCTGCAAAGCTTAAACTTCTTGTTTCGTAACTATGCCTGTAGACTGAATTGCTCGACGATTTGCCATCAATGAGTAACACAAGGACTCATACTGATTTAAAGCTTGCTCAAAAGAATATTGCTCAACGGCATATTGGCGACTTTTGTAACCCAGAGTCTTGACTTTTTCAGGATTTTGGTACAAATCTAAAATTGCGATCGCTAAAGCTTGGGGATCTTCTGGAGGTACAATAACTCCGCCGCCACTTTGCCTGATGGCTCTTGCTGCCGTACCATTGTCGGGGACAGAGGCAACTAAGGCCCCTCCACTGGCAAGTAACACTTGAATTTTTGATGGCATATTGAAGGATACAACATTTTTCTTTTGCACCACCAAGCCAACATCGGCAGCTGCTAACATTTGTGGCAAATCTTTGCGGGGTTGAAATGGTAGTAACAAAACATTATCTGCGCCGCAGTCTAGACATTCCTGTTGCAATCGCTGTAAACCTTTGGCCTCGCCAACGATGACAAAGACAATATCTGGGATATGGCGCAATACAGAAGCAGCTTTGACGACGCTTTCTAAACCTTGGGTTAAGGCGATGTTACCAGAATAAAGTACTACAAATTTGCCATTCAGATTATGGGCTGTGCGGAAAGGGTTATCTTCTTTAGGCAAAGGGCGAATAAAATTTACATCAACCCAGTTGGGGATTTGCACAATTTTGTCAGCTTCTACACCCTTAGATCGTAAATTGTCTACAAACCCATCGGCAATGACGCTAATTTTACTGGCAGTGCGGTAGGCAAATTTTTCTAATAATGTAAACAACTGGATGAGTAATTTATTTTTAAGTAGACCGACGTGGACGGCTGCTTCTGGTAATATATCTTGTAGATTTAAAATCACAGGACAAGCACGTAACCATCCTAAAAGAGCAACTGGTACACAGCTTGGTAAGGATGGTGATGTTGAGAGGATCACATCTGGGCGCCAACCGATGAGGGCGGGTACAAAACTAGTGACAACAAAACTAGCATCTAATAACACCCGATCTAATAGGTTGGGTTGTGGACGAATCCAAACGTAACTGCGTTGAATTTGAACGCCATTTTTGTATTCGTTAACATACCACTTGCCCCGATACTCTTGGTAAATTTGACGTTCGGGGTAGTTAGGCATAGCAGTTACTACGCGCACTTCATGTCCACGCTTCACTAGTCCCTCTGCTAATTCAGTCATCAGTGGGGCAATACCAATTGGTTCTGGATGGTAGTTGTAGGAGTAAATTAAAATCCGCATAAAAAATTAATCCGAAGTACCCCGGTTTTTATTTAATGACAAATATTTGTCCGAAACATTATTTGGAGCTTAGTAACTCCTACATTTAATTGTGACTTCAGACTCTTTTTCTGTCAGGGATTTTCCTTAAAGATTGAGTAAACTTCGATATGAGATACTTAGAGGAAGTGTGAATTTTTTTTACTATTAAGCAGTCTTCAAATTGTTCGTTTCTGATTGGTACTTACGTAGAAACACTAAGTATATTAGGGTTTGCCAACCCTTAAGACCAAATGGGAATAGTTAGTATTAATTTCCCTAGAAGAAAGGATATAACCAATTTTATTAAAATTTGATATTAATTAATACTGTTTGATCGTGCGAGTCATTTAATGAGCGATCGCCTTTGTATTTTCTCTTTTTTTGCTGGATCGGGTTTCCTCGATATAGGTTTTGAAACCAACGGTTTTAATATTGTCTATGTCAATGAAATCTTCGCCCCATTCATCGCCGCCTATCGCCATTCACGAGAAGTGCTGAAAATGCGATCGCCTGAATATGGATATCATCACGGTGAAGCAGCAGATGTAACAAATCTTATTACCGGAAAAGCAGCACAACACCTTCAAGAATTAGTCCAAGACTGCCGCAAATCTCATAATATAATTGGTTTCATCGGCGGCCCTCCCTGTCCTGATTTTTCTATTGGTGGAAAAAATAGAGGACGTTTAGGAGATAATGGCAAGCTTTCCGCTTCTTACATTGAATTAATTTGCCGCAATCTTCCTGATTTCTTTTTATTTGAGAATGTTAAGGGTTTATGGAAAACGGCAAAACACCGTTTATTTTTTGAATCGCTCAAGCAACAATTACAAGCAGCAGGCTATATATTAACAGAGCGATTAATTAATGCTATTGAATACGGCGTACCCCAGGATAGAGAGAGAATTATCTTAATTGGCTTCAAAAATAGTTTTCTTCAGGAAATGAAAATCGTATTTGATAAAAAATTACTTTCTGAAGAAACTTTCCCTTGGAATAATTCTATTTTATATCATCAAGAAAAAGTTTTCGCTTATCCTTGGCGTAAGTGTGAACCATTCAAAGAAAATTCTCTCACACCTTGCCCTGATGGCATACCTGAAGAACTGACAGTTGAATACTGGTTTAGAAAAAATAACGTTCTGAATCACCCCAATGCTGAACACTATTTTCAACCAAGGGCAGGTATGACAAAATTTGCTGCTATTCAAGAAGGAGATAATTCCAGGAAGTCTTTCAAACGTCTGCATAGATGGCGTTACTCTCCAACAGCTTGCTATGGAAATAATGAAGTACATTTACATCCTTACAAAATCCGGCGGATTTCTGTAGCAGAAGCTTTAGCTATCCAATCTTTGCCTGCAAACTTTATACTTCCAGAGAATATGTCGCTCACAAATATGTTTAAAACTATTGGTAATGGTGTTCCGTACTTAGCATCAAAGGCATTAGCTCAAACTATTATTAACTTCTTAGAAACTAGTGTGAAAAATACTGCTGACATTCATAACATTACTACCACTTAACGTCAACTTAAATACTTACAGTAATTCTGTAATATCTGTAAAGCTGATATTCAAGACAATTCAGCAGGTTGTTTTCAGGATAAACTCGTAATAAATGTGGTTTAATATATATATAAGAAATGTTTTAATTTTTTATAAAGTTTAATAATCAATCACTGGCAGAAGACACGATGGCAGCAGACTATCCAGATATTGATATTGCGCCATTTATCGATCACTCCCTGTTAACGCCAACAGCTACTCCAGAGCAGGTTGAGCAATGGTGTGAAGAAGCATATAGATTCAACTTTGCGGCAGTTTGTCTGTTCCCCGCGAATGTCAAGCAAGCAGTTGAACTACTCCACGGTAAAAACCCGAAAGTTTGTACTGTAATCGGCTTTCCTTCTGGTGCAACGACTTCAGCCGTGAAACTGTATGAAGCTCAAGAAGCGGCGGATAGTGGGGCCACTGAGTTGGATGTGGTAATGAACTTGGGTTGGTTGAAAACTGGCAAAACTGAAGAAGTCCACCGGGAGATTGCCGAAATTTGCGAAGAGACTGGGCAAACGGTTAAGGTAATTTTGGAAACCAACCTGTTGACGGATGCGGAGAAAAAAATAGCTGCTGAAATAGCTATGGAGGCGGGAGCGGCATTCTTAAAAACCAGTACTGGTTGGAATGGTGGGGCAACAGTGGCAGATGTACGACTTTTGCAGGAATTGGCAAAAGAAAGGGTGGGAATTAAAGCTTCAGGTGGTATCCACACAATCAATCAAGCCCTAGACTTAATCGTAGCTGGTGCTACTAGATTAGGCACATCTCGCGGTATGGATTTGCTCCGCCAGCGCGGTAACCTGGGGAAGGGTGAATAGTTATTTGTCCTACCCTACGGGAAGCCGCCAAAGGGCGTCTATGTCATTTGTCCTAAGCTAATGACCAGTGACTAATGACTAATTACTACTAATTACTAATGAGTAGAACCTACAAAGCAACTGGTATTAATCTTAAAACCCAGGTGCTAGGAGAATCGGATAAAATAGTGACGATTTTGACACGGGAATTCGGTCTAATTCGAGCTGTAGCTCCAGGGGCACGTAAGCATAATTCCAGCCTGGGTGGTAGGAGTGGAATGTTCGTTGTGAATGAACTATTGATTGCCAAAGGGCGATCGCTTGATAAAATTACTCAAGCACAGACTTTAAAAACTTATCCTGGTTTAGCTAAAGATTTGGGAAAACTGGCCGCCAGTCAATATTTAGCAGAAATAGTTCTGTGTGAAGCTTTGAGCGAACAACCCCAAGAAGAACTTTATGATTTGTTCAATGAACATCTCCATCGCTTAGAGATGGTGTCTAGTGCAAATCCATCTGGTGTTTTAGCTCATCTGGCTCATGGTGTATTTCATCTTTTAGCCTTAGCAGGACTGACGCCACAAGTGCAAATCTGTTGCCTATCTCAGCAACCCCTCAAGCCAGACTTTACAGACCCCAACTGGCAGGTAGGATTTAGTATCCCCGCAGGTGGGACGGTTTCCTTAGAAGCTAGGGAACGTTTACGAAAAGAGGGGCAGAGGGGCAGGGGAGTAGGGGGGCAGAGGGAGATTAATAACCAATTCCCCATACCCAATGCCCCTTACCACTTATCCCCAAAGGGGGCCCCACCATCCCCAATGCCCAATACCCAAACAGTTGTTGTGCATCGGCAAGAAATACCTGTGATTTCTTGCCGTTTGGGTGCTATGGAACTGGCTTTGCTTCAACATCTGTCACAACCAGAGATAATGCAAGTTGATGGTGCTAAAGATCATCACTGGTTATCTGTTGAGCAGACTTTGCGCCAGTATGCTCAGTATCAATTAGGTCGCCCTATTCGCTCTGCTACCTTGATCGACTCTTATTTTGCTGCCAACCATGATGCAACCGTCTGATTTGGATAAAAAAATCCTGCCTTTGTCACCAAGCCTCGTCAAAAAACAGAATAGGGTATCAGATCCGACAGTCAGGAATCACTTGAGTGCCGTTTCTAAATGTACACCTAGTCAAATAAATGGCCAAGAAATGTCCCCAAAAGACGTTTCTAAAAACGATCAAAGTTGGACAGCGGAAATCCCAAAAACTGATGTTCCAAGTCAATCAGAAACACAATCTGAGGACAAATTAACCACTGCTGAGGTAGATAATAACGGCGCTAGCAATGGGCATAATTTGCCAGTAGCCGCGATCGCAGAAAAAGAACCACCGCAATTAGATGGATCTGGTTCGGGTGGAGAAGCTATTACAGGGAATGTAAAACAGCAGGGATTTTTACCTGTATTAAAAAACCCTAATTTTCTCGCTCTTTGGGGTGGTCAAGTTTTTTCCCAATTGGCAGATAAAGTTTATTTGGTGCTGATGATTGCCTTAATTAATACTCAGTTTCAAGCAAGCAATCAGAGTATTAGCGGTTGGGTGTCAGTCTTGATGATGGCTTTTACGATACCAGCCGTATTGTTTGGTTCCGTTGCTGGCGTATTTGTCGATCGCTGGTCGAAAAAGGCTGTGCTGGTAGCAACGAATATTTGGCGCGGCATTCTGGTTTTGTCAATTCCCTTCCTACTGTGGTTGACTCATGATTGGAAACCCATAGGAGTAATGCCAGTGGGTTTTGTAATCATTTTGGGTGTGACTTTTTTAGTTTCGACCTTGACGCAGTTTTTTGCCCCGGCAGAACAGGCGGCAATTCCTTTAGTGGTAGAAGAACAGCATTTGCTCTCGGCTAATTCGCTTTACACAACAACGATGATGGCATCGGTGATTGTTGGGTTTGCCGTTGGAGAACCCTTATTAGCGATCGCAGATGGACTTTGGCTGCAAATTGGTGGTAGTGGTAGTTTGGGCAAAGAACTTTTAGTAGGCGGCAGTTATGCGATCGCGGGACTAATTTTGTTCCTCCTAGCAACTAAGGAAAAACACCACCACCCCGATACAGAATTTCCTCACGTATTCTCTGACTTGCGGGACGGTTTTGCCTACCTCAAAGCCAATCATCGCGTCCGCAATGCTTTGCTTCAGCTGATTATCTTGTTTTCTGTCTTTGCAGCATTAACCGTTCTAGCCGTTCGTATGGCAGAAATAATTCCCAATATGAAAGCCTCCCAGTTCGGCTTTTTACTAGCAGCTGGCGGTGTTGGCATTGCGGCGGGAGCAACAATTCTCGGTCAATTTGGTCAACGCTTCTCCTACACCCAGCTAAGTCTATACGGTTGTATGGGTATGGCAGCATCCTTGATTGGTCTATCAGTATTTACAACTCAACTGTGGCTAGTCTTGTTACTAGTGACGCTATTAGGTATCTTTGGGGCGCTAGTGGGAATCCCGATGCAAACTGCAATCCAAACAGAAACACCTCCAGAAATGCGCGGTAAAGTTTTTGGCTTGCAGAACAATGTAATTAATATTGCCCTCTCCTTACCTTTAGCATTAGCTGGTGTCGCAGAAACCTTTCTGGGATTACAGGTAGTTTTTTTGGGATTAGCTGCGATCGTCTTTTCAGGAGGTATATTAACCTGGTATAACTCACACAAGTAGTTATCAGCTAACAGGAGTTATTATTCATTACCTTTAAGTAATTAATATTTACTTAAAGCTTTTGTGTTCATGGTAAACTATGGTCAGTGAAAATTTATCACATACTTGCCGGATATGAATCTGACATTAGTCAGAATAAGTTGTTTAAATATCAGAAATTAACAACTTATAACTAAAATAAATAAAGCCATCAATCCACTGGTTTAATCAGCTGACAATAAGCTTTTTAAACTAGTAGAAAGTATTGGGAATTTTTAATAAACAAAAAAACCAGCAAGTATAGCTAGATAAAAGAAAAATCACAAAGGACACACAAGTAATACATTAAACCCGCTTTTATTACAGCTAAATAAAGAATGCGTATAGCCTGGATTGGAAAAAAAACACCCTTTTGCGGCAATGTCACCTACAGTCGAGAAATTACAAATGCCTTGCTAGATAGGGGACATCAAGTTAGCTTTCTTCACTTCGCCCAGGAAGAGTCTGAACCTGATAATTGGCCAAATCTTCGAGAGGTTTCCCTGCCTTTCATTTACAAGTCCCAGGTTTACACAATTCCCACTTTTAAAGCCACCAAAGTTTTAACCGATTCACTGCGGGAAATCAAACCAGATGTAGTTCATGCTTCCTTGACGTTATCTCCTCTAGACTTTTTTCTACCGGAAATCTGTGAGGAACTGAGGTTGCCCCTAGTTGCCACTTTTCATACACCCTTTGCTGGCAAGGGTGCAAAGCTGATATCGGGAACACAACTTTTGGCATATCAGCTCTACGCGCCTTTTTTGGTTAACTACGATCGCGTGATTGTATTTTCTCAAATTCAGCGAGAATTATTGGCAGGGATGGGCGTAAGAGAAGAAAATATTGCCGTAATTCCCAACGGTGTTGATACTGCCAAGTATTCTCCAGGACTTTCTAAAATCAAAGCAGAATTTAAAGCCGAACGCCTGTTTGTCTATCAGGGTAGAATAGCACCAGAGAAAAATGTCGAAGCCCTCCTCCGCGCTTGGAAACAGTCGGCAATGGAGCCTGGTAGTAAGTTGCTAATTGTTGGCGACGGCCCTTTGAAGTCTTCCTTAGAGCCGTTTTATGGTTCAGAATACGGCATTATCTGGTTGGGATTTGTTGCTGATGAAGACCGACGCATCGAAATTTTGCGGGGCGCAGATGTATTTGTTTTGCCTTCATTGGTAGAGGGTTTGTCCCTATCTCTGTTAGAAGGAATGTCATGTGGGTTGGCTTGTTTAGCAACAGATGTGGGTGCAGATGGAGAAGTCTTGGAAAAGGGTGCAGGTATAGTTATTAGTACAAAAACAGCGCGATCGCAATTAAAAACCCTCTTACCAGTGTTGCAAGATCATCCAGAGTTAACAACGCTACTGGGGCAAAAAGCTAGACAGCGTGTATTAGACCGCTATACCCTGAGTAAAAATATTACTCTACTGGAAGAACTTTATAAAGAAGTTTTAGCACAGCGACCTCTACCGTTAAGTCGCAGAGCATAGAGAAAGGGAAAAAGTGCGATCGCACTGTAAATCTTAAGATGGCAATAAGTGCGATCGGGTAAAATACAAATACCTAACTAACAATTCTCTTACCAGTTTTACAAGGCTATCTAAAGTTAAAAAAATGAAGTATCACGTAAGTCAGATAAAGGTGATAAATATCCCTGACTTAGAGCAGCTAGAACATGGAAAGTGCTGCCGAACATACGTCTATTGCTTCACAAATCCGTTGCCAGAACAAAAGTTTTCGGAACCAGCTAAATGAAGATTTAAGTGCCAGTTTACGCAATCATTTAGAGGAGAATTTTAGCATAATTTATAGCAATGCCTTAGATTATGTTAAAGCTAAAACAAATTTAACCAATTTACCTGAATTATGTCCTTATTCCTTAGAGCAAATTTTGGATAAAAATTGGTTGCCTTAATCTTAAATTTTGATTTTTTACACAAAACATATCCATATTTTAATCAGCAACATCATAAAATTAAGTCGCTGAATTATCAACTAAAGACCATCCTAAAGTAGTTGGCTGTTCATAAACCCGCTTTAGAGTATTTACATCTCTGGGAGAAATAGATGGCGGGTTACGAACTTGGGAGAAATATAGCGCATCAGTTTGTAGCGGACTATGACCCCAAATTCCTAATGCATGACCGAATTCGTGACGGGTAGCTGCAATGAGATACTCACCTGTTTGACTGGGACTTAACAAGATGGTGAAGCGGTGCGATAAAACGTTGTTACTGGTGTATAACTCGTAAGTAGTTTGTGCTGATCGCGCACGAGGTATATTACTACCAGGAGAAATTTGTAGAGGTGGCGCTTTTCGTGCGATCGTAATATCAGCAATTTCTGGCTGTTCGACTATTGTTAAAGGTAAATAAGTACTCCATTCTTGTACACCCTGCAAGACACCATTAACCCATGCTTGAGCTTGTTTTTCCCTGATGGCTTTTGGTGGTTCTACGTAAACTCGAACGGGAAATTGCGACCAGACTAAATAACCAACTTGGGTCGTTTTGACTTG